>JBIJDJ010000155.1:0-7044 GCA_044344175.1 Sulfuritalea sp. | reverse complement strand
CTGAAACGCCTGTACCAGAGGCGCCATGACCGACTCCGGCGACAAGGCGGCGAATACCTGCGCTGTCCGCCCGTCCCCCGGAATCGGCAGCAAGTCGATGGCCGCGGTATCGACCGGAAATTCGACCTGATCCTTGAGCTTCCAGCGCGTCACCTCGCGCGCCTCCTCGATTGCTCCGCCGACGGCATCGGTCTGGATCATCTGGTACTGCGCGGACGCCAGTAGCGCCGAACAGCGGTAACGGTCGAGGCGCATCGGCTTTCTCAGGGCGTCCAGGGTCGTTGCGGCGTCCGCGCCCTTCTCCATCGAACTGGCCAGCAGCACACGCGGCTTGCCGCCCGGCTCGCGCCGTATATGAACAAAGTCAATGCGACCCGCCCTCATCACGATGGACAGCCAGCCCGACTCAGTCTTCTGTTTCAATATGTTAAGCACTGGACGCATCAATACCCATTATCCGGTTGACTATACTAAGCGACGGGGATTGGGCAAGGGTTGATTTCAGGGAAGAAGGGGCTGCTATTGATCTGTTCCAGGGACAAAGCATCGGGACGGTTTGCCCTGTCTGCGGCCTGAACGGCTGGCGCAACCCTCAAGGCGCCATCGGCGCCGTGCCGCCAGCGCCAGCGCGGTGCGTCCCTTCGGGAAATTTCTGCCGCCGCCCTCAATAGCGTTCACGCAAATAGATGTAGGGCGCTCTGGGCGAGCCGAACTTGGCGCGGGCATTCGGATCGAGTTTGCCTGCGCACCAGGGAAACTGCAGCCATTGAAGGTTGCCTGCAGTCGACGCCGGGGTTGCCGCATTGCAACTGGTATCTGTCCCGGCCGCGCCCAGGTTTGCCGCCAAATCGACGCTGCCGGTAGCCACGGGACTCGGCTTGGTCAGGATCAGGGTGCCGCTCCCGGCAGTCAACGCGACCACCGAGGCGCTGGTATTGCCCGAGATACCGCCTGACAGGACGATGGTATTGGCCGGCAGACTGGTGCAGTTGTCTGCCGTATTCAGCGCCCAGGTCGTGCCATTGAAGTATTCGACACGCACCGGGACGCGCAGCGGCAGCAGTTCCGAGCCATAGGCATTGAGCAGCCGCAGACGCCCGTTGCGTATCGCCAACACGGCTTGGGTCTGTCCATGGGAATTCACGGCATCCGTGTCCTTGGCACATACTGAAATTACGGCGGGTGCGGCAAGACTTTGTGTGTAGGTGACGGGCAGCGGCGCGACGGTGTTGGTTACCGGTGCGCTGCTGGCGAAACCCGTATTTGCAGGGAATGCAGTCCCCAACAGCGTGTTGTTGCTGAACCCTGTGGTCGTCGGGGTGCAGACGCCCGCACTGTCGCTGCCCAAAGTAATGTCTTTGGCGTAGGCGCCGGTGTAGTTTTGGGTGAGTGCGGCCGACGTCGCCAGCACGGCATTGGCTGCGCTCATGGCATTGACCTTGATGCGAAACGGCTGGCCGGAATAGGTGAAGGTGCCGCAGGGTTGCGCGGTGTCCAGTTCCGTGGTGAGGAAGGAAGGCTTGAATGGTCCGGTGGCGACCGAGCCCCAGGGAACCTTGGCCGAGCCGAGATACCCGCTGCCATTGGCGGTTGCGGCGGAAAGTAACAGAGCGCCCACCTCGGTCCAGGCCAGCGCCGTGTCGCATACCTCGCCACTGCTTGCCGGAGAGGCGCACTTAGCGCGGGTGAAGCTGCCGGCGGTCAGGGTGCCGATCTGGCCGCCAACGGGGCCGACCAGCTGCGAATTGGAGGCGGAGACCGCCGCCGCCGTAACCGGCTTCAAGACCACCGTTTCCGGCGCCGACTCGAGGCCGAAATTCGGAGTGGTCGCTCCCCCGCTGGTGCGCGGCGTGACCCGTGCGCCAAACGAGACGCCGGCGGAATACGGGCCGGTGGGGACGACGAGGAAGTCATACGGCGCGGTGACAAAGCTGTTGGACGCCCCCGCCAGCGGCGTCAGCAAGGAGCCGCCGGCGGCCTTGGCGGCATGCAGTTTGGCCTGGCCGACGTCGCTGAAGGTCAGCGTGAAGGGGGCGTTGCCGTTGGCGTCAAACGTCATGTTGACCGAGGTGTAGCTGCTTACGCTGCCATTGTTGTTGCGCGCGATGGTGATCGCCGTTCCGCCGTTGATGCTCATCAGATTGCTGGCGGAACAGGTTGCCGGATCGTTGCATTCGTAGCCGAGATTGACAGTGTTTGCACCGGATAACGCCGCCTCGCAGGCCTGTGTCGTCGTGCTGGTCTTCACCGCCCGCAGGTAGTAGCTGCCGGACGCCGTACCTGCCGTCTGGGCAGGAATGGTGGCTACCGCGCCACCGGCGCTGCTGGAGAAAATGAACCCGGCGGTGTTGAAGGTAGTGGTGCAACTGTTCGCAAGAGCACATACGCCACTCTGACAGCACTTGCGCGGATTCGTTGCCGCTGTTTGTTCGGCGGAAAGCGTAACCGAAGCCGCTGCGCCATTGGCCGCCGCCGGATAGCTGAGGGTGGTGGTGGCAACTCCGGTGGCGTCGAAAGTTACGGTGGTCGAGCCCAGCGCTCCTGCTCCGGTTGCCAGGGTGGCGGTCGTGCCGGAGGCGGCGAGGTACTTGTTGGTGCACGGGCTGACACTGTCGGCGCAGGCCGTGACCGTGACCGTACTCGCCACGCAGGCGACACTGGCTGTCGGCAAGGACAACTCGTAGTGATCGGGCCCGACGGCGCCGATCGTGTAGGTGATCGTGATCGGCATGTGGTCGACATCCACGTTATGCGAGGGGCCGCCTGAGCTAGCCTTGGTGGCGGCGAAGGCCGCACCGAAAGTGGTGGCGTTTATGTCGGCCGGGGTCCATGTCTCGCCCCACAGGTCTGAGGTGCCGCCGTGAGCTTCGATCACATCGGTGGTTGTGTAGGTGGTCGTCGTAGACCGGTCGTCCGCTATCAAGCCGATGACGCCGCCCTTGACGATGCGCATGGCCGCGTCCTGGCTGCCACCGTCGCTGGTCCGGTTGGAGCGGCGCTCGACATCGACGGTGATGCCGACGATGATCGCGGTCGGAGGAATGGCGAAGTTGTATGTATTGCAGCTCAGGTAGCGTGAGGTCGTGCCGTCGAGCGCGGCCCGCGCCCGACTGTCGTCGCTGGCCGTGGCGCGCGCCGGGTTGTTCCAGTTGACGGTGCCGATGCCGGCGATGCTGGCGCAGGCGGTGGGGCTGCGCGTCATCGAATAGGTGCCGGGCCCTGGCGTGTAATCGATGGCGATCTGCAGGTGGTCCACGCTGACGGTTTGCGCACCGCCCGCCGCATTGGGCTTGGTCGCGGCGAAGGCCACGCCGAAATTACCGGCATTGATGTCGGCCACCGTCCAGGTCTGCCCCCACAGGTCGGTCGCCCCGCCGTGCGCCTCGACCACATCGCCCGTTGTATAGCTGGTGGCAGTCGCGCGGTCGGTCACGCCGATGACACCAGCCTTGACGATGCGTACCACGGCATCGCGGCTGCCGCCGTTGCCGGCACTGCTGGAGCGACGCTCGACATTGACGGTGATGCCGTTGATGACGGAACCAGCGGGAATGGCGAACCCGTAGCCGGTGGCCTGCAGGAAATGCGAGGTGGTGCCATCGAGCGAAGCGGTAGCGCGACTGTTGTCGCTCAGCATGGCGCGTGTCGGATTGCTCCAGTCGACCAGGGTCTCGCAGACGGCAGGGCTGGCCGTCTGGGTGAAGGGCGCCAGCGAGAAATTGACGGTCACCTGCACATGATCGACGCTGATGGTGTGCGCCGCCCCGGCCGCGCTCGCCTTGGTGGCAGCGAAAGCCGCACCGAAGTCGGCGGCGTTAATGTCGGCCGGGGTCCATGTCTCGCCCCACAGGTCGGCGCCGCCGCCATGGGCCTCGATGACGTCGGCCGTGGTGTAGGTGGTCGCAGTAGCGCGGTCTGTTGTGCCGATCACGCCGCGCTTGACCAGGCGCATTGCCGCATCGCTGGCACCGCCATTGGTGGTGCGATTGGACTTGCGCTCGACATTGACGATGATACCGGTGATGGTCGCCCCGACCGGGACGGCAAAGCCGTAGCCGGTGCAACGCAGGGCGCGCGTGACCGTGCCGTCGACCGAAGCCGTCGCGTAACTGTTGTTGCTCGAAACTGCCCGGTCCGGATTGGTCCAGGCGCGGGTGCCAATTTCGCCGACACTTGCAACCGTTGCCGGATTGGCGGTTGCGGTAATGGCGGCGGCGCCATTGCTGGCGAGCAGGCCGATCGCCAGAATGGCGGCAGCCAGGACTCTGCCGGCGAAACGGCCAAAATTGAAAGGAACCAGGTATTCGTTCTGCGGGACACGAGTATTCATGGCGCGATCCTTCCGTTTGCCAGGCTGAATAGTCGGCGCTGGCGGGACGGCGGAACTTGGCAGAGTTGAAATGAATTGCATCATAAGATCACATCAAGCCGGCGCTCGATATAGCTCGGCCCCGGGTTGGTCGCATTCGGGCAGGCCCCCGCGTCCGGCTGGTTGCAAGCCGTGGCAGTGATGGCATACACCGCAGGCGAACTGTTCGGATTATTGGCGGGACTGTCGTCGACCGGAAAGCGGTTGCAGGTAACCGTGATTCTGAAATCGGCAAGAGTCGCTGCGGTTGGAGTGAACGAGGTAGGTGAGGCAAAGCAGGTGCGGGTATTCGGCGTGGTCGCGTTAAAACCGTTACTGGACGCCACGCCGTACAAGCCCCATTCGATCCCGGCCCGCGCCGCGTGATAGGCGCGCACGCCCTGCACGTCAAGCGCCGAGCCGATCTGCTGGTTGGTGGAAACATTCACAATGAACGCTCCCAGGGCGCCCAGAACGACGAGGATGAAAATCGCCGAAACGATGGCGAAGCCGCGCATGAGTTTTGCTGGCGGTCTCATGGCGTGTTGTCCACATGAATCTGCTGCGACAGGACCACACGCTCCGTACCCGAGGTCAAGGTGAGCTGCACGTATAGCAACCCGTTGCGACCGGTGGCGTTAGCCGCATACTCCACCGTGCATGCGGTATTTGTGGCCAATACCGCCGCAGTGCCGCCCACCGGAGGCGTAGCCTGCGCGACATTGAAGCCATAGTTCCACTGCCTCGTCAAATCCGCCCCCGCGGCGGTCGAACAGGTGTAGGTAACCGCGCGGACGCCGCCCGGTACCACCTGGAAGCGGGCGTCGGGTGACGGCAACGGAGGAGATTGAACGGTAAACGGATTGGCATCGAGGGTGACGACGTTCGCAGCAATTCCCGTTACGGCGGCTATGTTGCAGCCTGGACTGACAGGTGTCGCATCACATTGCGCAGCACCACGCTGATACGCATTGCCAGGCTCGTTGCCAGGACCGAGATTGAAGGCAACGATAAAATCGCCAATGGCAATGGCGGGGTTGGCAGGCATCGGGCCGAGAACATCAAGGTCGAGTTCGGACACCGTCTGCGTCGCACCCGGCGGACAATTGACGTCGGTCTGGTAAAGGAAATTGCCGCACGTGGATCCATCGCCGATGTCCCGATAACGTCCACCGCCGCTGGTCATGATGAACTCGATGTAATTCACGCCGGCGACGGTGGTCACACGCAGGCTGTTGGGCAGTGCCCGCCGGACATCCCGCGTTATCCGCCGCAGGGCGACATCGGCAGCGTCAGTCAGTTCGGCGCGACTCACCGAATCGAAATAACTTTGCACCGGCTTGACCATGAAGGTCATGACGACGCCGGCCAAAATGCCGGTAAGGACCATGGCCACAATGGCTTCGATCAGGGTAAAGCCGGCGGCAGGGCGGCGAGTGCGGATCACGGCAGGAAATTCGGCGAATAGCGGCTACGATAGCCTTCGAGCACGACACTCTGGGTGCCAAAGCTTACCGTGACGGCGATGCGCAGCGAGGCCGACGCCGGCGTGGCATTTCCCACGCCGTTGAGTGCCTCCGGAATAACGGCAATGGTGGCGCTATAACCCGCCGGCGCCTGAGAAGTACCGGTAACGCTGGGAATCGGACTGGCCAGCGCCAGCCCGTCGTAATCGTTGACATTGTCGAAGGGCGTCACCGCACTGCTGCGCGTTTCCCCTGCTTCCGGACCCATGGCTTCCTGCGTGGCACAGGCAGCAGCGTTGATCGCAGTGGCCGCCGCCGGATCGTCCGGGTCGCACCACGTAAACGGCTGCAACATCACTTCCTCCAGCAGGCCCTCGGCAATCGCCAGCATCTGCTTGCGGATCATGGGATCGGCACCAGTCCTGGCCGTGAGGTTGAGTACGGTCAACACGCCGGCCAGCGCCACGCTGACGATGACGGTAAAGACGATCAGTTCGATCAGGGTCATGCCGCATTGCCGGCGATGCCGCTTAATGGACATGGCCGGTCTCCGCTTCGACGGTGATGGTCGCGCCACCCGTTACAGTGTAAATGCTCGCCGCAGAAGGCGCGCCGAGGGGACTGAAAACAATCGCCGCCGGTCCGGCAAGTGCGACTCCGGGTCGCGCACAGATTCTGTTTGCAGCCGGCGGATTGCAGTCGCTGTCGTCGGCCGGCAGCGCGAGTGCCATTGCCGGGCATCCGCCGACGTAGGCCTCTGGAATGCCCTGGTCGATAGTCACCGACAAGTCGTTGCCAACCCGCGAGACGCAGCTGTAGCGCCGTTGCGCCACCGCCGACTTTCTGGCGTATTCCAGGGTCGCCTTCACTTTGTCGCGATAGCCGGCCTCGTAAAAAACCAGGACCTGCGCAAACCGCGGCAGCACGGTGACGCCCAGGATGCCGATGACGATCATCACCGTGATGAGTTCTATCATACTGAAGCCGGACAGGCGCTGCCGCCGATGAAATGTCGGCTGCATCATCGACTCGCTCTATCGAGTACGCGCATGGCAAGAATCGGCGTGTTGTCAGCGCCGACTTTGCTCGGTGCCGGGGCGGATCGAGGCCGCCGTAAATAGCTCGGCGGACTGACCGACAGCGGTTTGCCCGTCCTGGCCGCGCCGGTCGTCATAAGCCGCAAGTTGCGTGGCGTAGGCGTCTTCGCGCGCTTTCGCCCGATCGGTTCGA
>JBIJDJ010000056.1:0-15551 GCA_044344175.1 Sulfuritalea sp. | reverse complement strand
GTCCTTGAGGAATTCCCCGATACCCAGTACCACGATCTCGATACAAACGAGCGGATCTCCGCCGCACGGTGCCACCATTCAAAAATCTCCCTTGCCAACGCATCGCTGCAGTGTATGCCAGAACCGCAAGGCCACTCACCGGGCAGGAGAGCCCGCCACCTTTTTGCCGGACGCAATATTCGGGCGTGTTGCATACGGGACCGATCGAGGTTTTCAGGCCCGGGACGAAATACGGCCCGTAGAAACGACAAAAGCGACCGGGGCCGCTCTTGTCGCCGGAGTCAAACCCCGCGCCTGTCGATTAATCGAAACTGGTCACTTTGATCTTTTTAGCAACCGTTTGCACCAATTGTAGTAGTAATCGCCGAGACCGCAGGCGCAGCCCCCACCGCTGCCGCCGACGTATAGGTAAACGAACAGGCCGCATTTACGCCGGCCGCAGTGCCTGGCCCGCCGATAACCGAGATGGTAGTGACACTACCGGCGACTGAAGCGCCATATCCTTCGACGTTAAGTGCCGCTAAATTCGCAACGTACTGTCCGGTCAAACCCGAAGCGGGAATAATTCCGCCGGCATCCACTGCTGCCCCAACCGCTGCGGCGCCGGTCGGATACCAGTTGGCAAGGAGAATATTGCCGGATTCTGTACAAACGAGCCCGTTTACCGTATTAGTAGCTGCGATACCCCCGCCAGGGCAAGCCGCAGCGTCAGTAATCCCGCTCCTCGCCAGCACCGTGCCGTGAATCATGCTGGACGCCGCCAGCACCGCGCCGCGCGCCGCATTGAGCTTGGCAACGCGTGCATCCCTGGCCAGATTGGTAAACCTCGGCAATGCGACCGCAGCCAGAATGCCCAGAATAACGATTACCACGATCAGCTCAATCAACGTAAAACCAGTTTGTCGTTTCATTACCCACTCCAATAATTAAATCATGCAGTCTTAACTCTGTACCAAAAATAACAAGAAATCAAGGGATTTGATCACATCTTTCAAGTAACTATTGCACTTTTGCAGCAAGCTTGCGCTCACGATCGGATCGTCCGCGAGGTTTGAGTGGGATCAGGATACCCACGCTATGGTTCAATGCCAAATGAAAGACGTGGTTGAAATCAATCGAATTGCACCGACCGGCTCGTTTTCGCCCGCCTGGGGAACAGCGATTTCCTTGCTCAAGCCGACGCGCCAGCGTAGCTCCCTCGCTCCGGTCGCGCGGAACTCGAGATTCCTGTCGAGCCGAGGCCGGTAGACCATTTCACGTGTTGCTCCGTCATAGCACCATTCACCCGGAGCGCGTTGCGCGCCGCAAATACCGGAGTAACCCTGGGGCGGACTTGCCAGCCATTGCACCGGATTTGCCCCGATCAATTCCCTGGCCGAAGCCCCCTGGCCGTGAATGGCTCTGGCGCTGATCTCCATTTTCAGGCCGCTTGCCATGTTGAGCACCGTCGCTTCCATCACCGTCCGTTCGGCCTTTTCCTGCACATAGTGAAGCGCATTGAGCAATACCGCCGCCAGTAAAACGATAATGACCACAACCACCGAAACCTGAAACAGTGATTGCGAACGGGGTGTTGCGTCGCTCACTTCCGCAGGGCCACCTTGCCCAGGTCCCACAGCGGCAGGAAGATGCCGAGCGCGAGTATCAGGACCATGACGCCGAGCGCGACGATCAGTATCGGCTCGATCTGCTGCGCCAGTGTCTTCAGTTCGTACTCGACTTCACTCTGATACATGTCGGCGATTTCCTTCATCATGTCGTCGAGCGCACCGGATTCTTCGCCCACGGCAATCATCTGCAACACCACCGGCGTGAAAACTCCGGCATTGATCGAGGTGCGCAGGATGCTCTCGCCGCGCTCGACGCCGTCGCGCATTTTCTCGACCTTGTCGGCGATGTAGGCGTTATCCACGGTTTCCGCAACATTGGTCAGGGCCTGAATGATGGGTACGCCGCTGCGCGAGGCCAGGGCGAAGCTGGCGGCGAAGCGGGCCAGAGTGGCTTTGCGGATGATTTTTCCGGCAATGGGAATCCGCAGTTTGAATCGATCCCAGGTGTATCGACCTTTCACCGTCTTGCGCCAGGCGTTAAAGCCGAAAATGGCTGCCACGATGCCAAGCAGCATCAGATGCCACCAGTTCACCATGAAATCCGAAAAGCCGATCAGCAGGCGCGTCATCAAAGGCAACTCGGCGCCAAAGCCCTTGAATACATTGGCGAAGGCGGGAATAACGAAGATATTGACGATGACAATGGCGATCGCCATGGCGGCAACCACAAAGGAGGGGTAACGCAGTGCCGACTTGACCTGCTCTTGCATGAAACGCTCGAAGGCCAGGTGATCGAAGAGGCGGATGAAGACCTCCTCAAGCCGCCCGGTCATTTCGCCGACGCGCACCATGGACAGGTAGAAAGGCGAAAAGACCTTGGGGTGACGCGCCAGCGACAGAGACAACTCGCGGCCGGAATCCAGGCTTTCGCGTACATCCCGCAGGACATCGCTCATGGCCTGATTGGTACTGGATTCCTGCAAACCTGCCAGCGCGCGCATGATCGGCACGCCGGCGCGCAGCAGGGTATGGATCTGCCGCGAAAAAAGCAGCACATCCAGGTGTTCAACCTTCGGCGCGAAAAACTCGACGTTCTTGGCGGAAGCTTTATCGCTTCCGCCGGCAACGGCCGTTGCCGGCTTGATCTCAATCGGTGTCAGGCCCCGTCCGAAAAGCAGGTCGGCCACCGCCCCGGCGGTGGCGCCGTCCATGACTCCCTGGACAATCTCTCCGGCAGCATTGCGGCCGCGATAGGCAAAGCTGGCCATTTCCACCCTATTCGGCGAGTTGCGTGCTGATGCGCATCGCTTCCTCGATGGTAGTGCGGCCGCTGGTCACCAGGCGCACTGCGTCGCGGCGCAGGGTGTTGCCAGCCATCTGTTCGCGACCGATCTGCATGAATTCGTTGGGGTCGCCCCGGTTTACCGCTTCGACCAGAGCGTTGTTCATGTCGAGAACTTCATACACCGCCTGACGACCCTGATAGCCGGTATTGGCGCAGTGGCTGCACCCCTGGCCCTTTTTGTACGAAAAACTGTCAACCCGGTCGCCGAGTTCGGCCTTCAGCCACAAATGCTCATGCGGCGAGGGACTGTGGGGAGCGGAACAGTTTTCACAGCTTACGCGCACCAGACGCTGCGCCAGCACCATCTGGATCGACAAGGCCACCATGTAGCGCGGCACGCCCATGTCGAGCAGGCGAATCGGCGTCGACAGCGCATCGTTAGTGTGAAGTGTTGACAGCACAAGGTGGCCGGTCATGGCGGCGCGCATGCCGATCTCGGCGGTTTCCTGATCGCGCATTTCCCCCAGCAGGATGATGTCCGGGTCCTGCCGCAACGCGGTGCGCAAGACGCGGCTGAAGGACAGGTCGATCTTCTCGTGTACCTGCACCTGATTGAGCCCGGGCAGGCGATACTCGACCGGATCCTCGACGGTGATGATCTTTTTTTCAGTCGTATTCAGTTCGTTGAGCGCCGCGTACAGCGTGGTGGTCTTGCCCGACCCCGTGGGACCGGTCACCAGGACGATGCCCGACGGTCGTGCAATGGCATGGCGGAAGCGCTCCAGGATGCGCGGCGGCATGTACAGCCGGTCGAGTTGCAGGAGTCCCGTGTTCTGTGCCAGCAAACGCATGACCACGGATTCGCCATGCTGGGTCGGCATGGACGAGATGCGGATGTCGATGGCCGTGTTGCGCAATTTGATGTTGAAGCGGCCGTCCTGCGGCAGGCGCTTTTCGGAGATGTCGAGACCCGACATCAGCTTGAGACGCAACACCAGCGCCGTTGAAATCTTCGAATCCGCCTGAGTCTGGACATGGAGTACGCCATCGATGCGGAAGCGGATCACCAGCGAGTTTTCCTGCGGCTCGATGTGAATGTCGGAGGCGCGCATCTTCAGCGCCTCCTCGAACACCGTGTTGAGCAGCTTGACTACCGGCGCATCCTCGGCACCGGTAGTCAGCCCGAGGATGTTGCCGAACTCGGTTGATATATCGCCCATGTCGGCCGTAAGTTCTTTCGCCAGACCGCTGATTTCCTCGGCGCGGCTATAGACGCGATCGATGGCGGAGAGCAACTGGCTCTCGGTCACCACGGCAAGATCAATCTCGCGCTTGAGGATGCGTGCCAGTTCGTCGAAAGCGGTGAGATCGGTCGGATCGGCCATGCCGATGACCAGCATGCCTGCACGCTCGTCGAGCAACAGCGCACGGTGCCGGCGCGCATGCGCTTCCGGCAGCAGTTTGATCAGTTCGGGCTCCAGCTTGAAGGTCTTGAGGTCCACGAAGTCAGCACCGATCTGGCGCGCCAGCCCCTTCGAAATACCCTCTTCCGTAACATAGCCGCTTTCCACCAGAACCCGGCCGAGCTTGCGGCCCGAGCGTTTTTGTTCCTCCAGCGCAAGTTTGAGCTGCTCTGCGGTAACGAGGTTCTGCTGCACCAACATGTCACCAAGGCGAATTTTTTCCGGACGTGCCATCAGGCAATCTCCAAAGCAGCCGTAGAAGCAAAACGGTTATGCCGTGATTCTGCACGAAATTCACGGCGTAATCGTATGATTTTGCACCAACTACAGTTTTCCCGAGGCCCCTGCATGTGTTCCACGTCGTCCTGGTGGGAGTTAATGATCTGTCCATCTAAGCGTAGAGCACTTGTCGCACCGGATCGACCGGCCGAAATTGCAGCTTGTGGCAGACAACGAGAACCTGTGAACCGGAACGTCTGGCTGGTTACGTCACACTTTAGCCACAGAAAGCAAAAAACCGCCCGAAGGCGGTTTGATGTGTGTTGCAACTTATTGGAACTTACTAATTTCCTACCGATATTTGGTAGGCGCGATTGGACTCGAACCAACGACCCCCACCATGTCAAGGTGGTGCTCTAACCAGCTGAGCTACGCGCCTGTTGCCTGCAAAAGAGGGGCGAATTTTACCCGAATCAGGCCTTCGGTCAAACAGTTTTCCCGATTACCGGCCGCATATGGGTCATGGCTGCCGCCCGCATCGCCTCGAACTGCTGCGGCGTTAAATTCCCGCGTCGCTCGGGTTGCGCAACAGTTCCCGCAGCATCTCGCTCATCGGTATTTGCAGATTGACGTTGTTGGGCGGAATCGGCGACATGAACCACTTGTTGTAGAGCTTCTCCAGTTCGCCGCTTTTCATCATTCCGACGATGGTGTCATCCACCAGCTTCTTGAATTCCGGATCATCCCTGCGCATGCCGATACCATAGGGCTCGAAACCGAAGTTTTCCTCCAGCAGCTTCAACTTGCCGGCATCGGGCGAGTTCGCCAGCAATCCGGCCAGGATCGGCTCGTCGAGCACGAAGGCATCCGCCTGTCGCGACACCACCATGGAAAAGGACTCCGGGTGCTTCGACGCGGTCTTGGCGCGCGCCGCCGGGAGGTTGCGGGCTGCCAGGACCGTCTTGACCAGGCGCTCGGTCGTGGTGCCCGAGGTCGTCACCACCACCTTGCCCGCCAGGTCGCTGACCCGCTCGATGCCGCTGTCCTTGCGCACCAGCGCCTTGACGCCGGAGACATAGGTCGTGACGCTGAATGCCATCCGCTGCTGGCGGATTTTCGTGTTCGTCGTCGAACCGCATTCGAGATCGATGCTGCCCGTCATCAGCATCAGGATGCGGGAAAAACTGGTCACCGGCACCTGCACCGCCTTCAGGGCCGGGATCCCGAGTTTCTCGCCGAGGGCGACGACGACCCGCTCGCAAATGTCTGTCGAATAGCCCACCACCTCGTCGCCGACCATGTAGGAAAACGGGATCGAGGCTTCGCGATGGCCGACATAGATTGCGCCGTGTTCCCGGATCCTGTCGAGTGTCGGCGTGGTAACGCCCTGTGCCTGAACCGTCGGCAGCGAGGCGGACAGCGCGAGCAGGACGGGAAGCAGCCGCCACCAGACCGGGAGTTTCATGTTTCGCCCTTTTTCCGGACAGTTGAGGCGGCGCCTGCCGGGCGCGCCGTCTCGCGCTCTATCAGCCACTGGTCGCCGACCTTGACCCACTTGAGTTCCTTGAGCGTGACATCGCTGTAACTGGCGGAACTGTAGTGCTGCTCGAACTCCGCAAGCAGCATGTCATTGCCGGCTTCCTTCAGTTTCAGGTTCCTGACCTCGACCTGAACCTGCTTCGGCGTCGCCAGGCGCTGCTCCCGCTGCTTCGCCCAACTGGCGCGGCTGGAACCGTCGGCTGGCTCGAAGGACGGGGCATAGAAACCGGCATAGCGGCTGAAGGACTTGGCCGACCAGGCGGCGGCCCAGGCCGCGACGCGCTCTTGCAGGATCTCCTGCTGTGTTTGCGGTTTCGCCGCCGGCGCGGCCGGTGGCGCCGGTTTCGGTGGCGCCGGCTCGGTCACCGGTTTGGCCGCGTCCAGATTGGCCAGTGCGCGCGCGTCCAGCGCTGCGAAATCCACCAGGTAGCCCCTGGGCGCTTCCGGCGGGCAAATCTCGGATTCCAAAATCGGCGCCATTTCACTGGAATCCGGCGTTTCCTGCTCATCGATACGCTTCAGGCCGAGAAACTCCAGCAGGCGCCCCATTCCGGCCTGGGTGCGCAGGTAGGCCTGATCGATGTCGACATCGGCATTGACTGCGGTACGGCGGGCCGTGAGCAGTTCGTTCTCGGTATCCAGCAAGTCGAGCAGCGAGCGCTGGCCGATGTTGAACTGGGCCTTGTAGGCATCGCGCGTCTTTTCGATCGCGCTGACCTGAAGATCGATGCTCGAGCGCTGGGCTTGCAGCCGCCGCACTTCGTTGTAGGCGATCGACAGGGTCTGGCGGATGTCGCGGCAGGCCTTGTCGCGCAGGTCCAGCGCCTGGTTCTTGCGTTCGGCATAAACCGTCTGCCGTGCGACATCCGCACCGCCGTTGAACAGGTTGAAGTTCAAGACCAGTTCGGCGATATTGTTGTTGCGCGAGCCGATCACTCCGTCGACGTTTTCCGCGCGATCGTTGCGCAGACGCAGGTCGAGCCTGGGATGGAAGGCGCTGCGCCGCAGTTCGAGTTCGTACTGCGCGGCTTCGACGTTCTCGACGGCGGCGCGCAACGTGGGATTCTGCTTGAACGCCGCCTTGAGCGCATCCTGTTCGCTGACGGGGTAGCCCCTCTCGAGCCGCGCCGGGCCGAACATGATGGACGGCGCCTGCTCGCCGACCAGGCGCAGGTAGCGCGCCATGACATCGTGCAGGTTGGCCGTCTCTGTATTCAGGTTCAGTTCCGCCAGTGCCAGGCGGCCCGCGGCGTGCTCCACGTCCACCCGCCGCCCGGCCCCCGACTGGGCGCGGCGCAGCAGCAACTCGTAGCTGGACCGGTGCTCGATGTAGTTGGCCTCGGCAAGCAAAGTCAATTGGCGATAACGGATGACGTCGTAGTAGGCGCGCCCCGCCTCCAGCGCGGCGTTTGCCGCGGCATCGAGCAGTTCGAAATAGCGCGTCAGGCGCGCCTTGTCGAGGCGCTTGACGTCGTTCGAGGTGGCAAAGCCGTCATAAACCATCTGGTTGAGTGTCAGCGCATAGCCGCTGCGGGTGTAGTCGCGCTCGGGGGATCCGGGCAGTTTGAGGTGCTCCCTGCCGGTACCGCCGGTGTAATCGACACGCGGGAAGAAACCGGCCCGCGCCACATCGACATCGCCCCCCGCCGCCTTGAAGGCATGCCATTTCGCCAGCACTTCGGGATTGGTCAGCACCACCTTCTGTGCCACTTCCTTCAGCGTCCGATGGGCGTCGGCGAGCGCTTCGCCACCCCACAGGCAAAGAAGCACGACTCCCGACAGAATCAGGCGCGCCAATTTCATTCCGCTATTCGTGTTCCGTAGTGGCTATAACTGCTTGAATAATGTAATTTTTTGCATGCCAACTGCGAACGCGCGATTATAGCCGGTAATCCCGCCAAGCTCTACCTATCGGGCATCTGCAGTCAGCCGACTGTGACTTTTTTCACGGTTTCCGGCTCGATCGGCGGTGCGGCCGGCGGCCATCGCCGGGCCGTATTCAAGGCGCCGGATGGGGTAGCATCCCGCTGCATGAGCGCGGCCAAGGCCGCCGCGACAGGACACCCGCCATGAGCAAACCGCCGCAACTCGAACAGTTCAGCGCCAGCTACGATGCTGCGCAGGACCGCCTGCTGCTGCGCATCCGCAGCAGCGACGATGCCGAATTCCGCTTCTGGATCACCCGCCGCTATCTGGCGCTGCTGTGGCCATTGCTGATGAAAATGGCCGACGACTTCAGCGCACTCAAGGCCACCGATCCGGCGACGCGCAGCACGCTGGCCGAACTGGCGCACGGCGAGGCGGTGAACAAGGCCGACTTCGGCAGCGCCTACCGCGACGGATCGCTGTATCCGCTAGGCGAGGAACCGGTTCTGCTCGGCCGCGTCACCGTCAAGCCGCTGCAAGGCAACACCCAGACCCTGACCCTGCTGCCGCAGGAAGGCCAGGGCATCAATCTCGATCTGGACGAAAGGCTGGTGCATGTGCTGGCGCGGCTGCTGCAGCAGGCCGCCGTTGCCGCCGAATGGGCGCTCAGCCTCGACATCAGCCCCGGTACCGGCGCCGTGCCGGACCCGCTGCACGCCGGCGGACCCCGCCTGCTGCACTGAAACGGCGGCCGGCGCGGCAACGGCACCAAAATCGCCGTGTCGCCGGCGCCGACTTTTGCGGGTCGGCGCCGGTGCCAGCCCGAGACAGCCCGAGACAGCCCGGGAACATTCCGCAGACTCAGTCGGTGATCAGCTTGCCCTTGTTGATCAAGTCCAGAATGATCTGTTGATCGTTGGTAAAGTTCCCCACCAGATCCGCGCCTTGCAGCAGGATGGTCTGATCTTCCATTTTCGCGTCATAGCCCGCGCCGAAGCCGCCGCTCGAACTGATGTGGACAGTGGTGTCATTCACCCCCGACTTCTCGAAATGCAGGTATTGCGTCAGGTTGCCGGTGGGAGCGAGGTGATTTTCGCTGGTCAACAGGTCGCGCAGGTCGAGCACATCGCCCCCCGCCCCCGTGGCGTTCTTGTCGAAATCGGTGATGGTGGTGACGTTCGGTGTGCCATTGCGACCGGCATCCGCCAGTTCCCAGCGGAACAGGTCGACGCCTATGCCGCCGGTCAGCGTATCCAGGCCAGAACCGCCATGCAGCGTGTCATTTCCGGCGCCGCCGACCAGCACATCGTTGCCGGTCGCACCGACCAGGACGTCGTTGCCGTCGCCGCCAACCAGGCTGTCATTGCCTTCATTGCCGCGCAGCACGTCATCTCCAGCGCCGCCGAGCAGGGTGTCGTTGCCCATCCCGCCGCCGAGCACATCCTTGCCTTCGCCGCCATCCATGCTGTCATTGCCGTCGCCGCCCTGCATCAGATCGTTGCCGGCCCCGCCGGACATCGTGTCATTGCCGGCCAGGCCGTGCATGCCGTCATTGGCCGTCGTGCCGGTGAGCGTGTTGTCACCCGCATCACCGGTCTGGATGGCAGTCACGGTACTCAGCGTCAGCGAAGCATGGGACTCCGCACCGCCGACGTCTTGCAGGGTGTATTGGATGATTTCCGGATCGACATTGGCCGTACTCGTGTTGATTGCATCCTTGTACTCGACGGTGCGGATGTTGATGCTCGTGCCGCTGTCCGCCGTCGCCGTCACCCTGCCGACGTTGCTGTATTCCACGGGCATGGTGAGCCACTGGGTACCCGTTGTCGTCGCCGAGGTGTAGCTGCCGAGCAGATGTCCATCGACATGATAGAAGGTGTAGGTCACCGCCTCCGTGGTGCCGCTGTTGGTGACTTCAAAGCGCAGCTTCTGCACGCCCAGCGGGTGGCTGGCCGAGTTGAAGTTGATGGACAGGGCTTCCAGGTTGGAAATGCCGCCGGCTGCCGCAGTACCCACCGATGCGCCATTGGCGTCATACCCCACCGCGGCCGCGGCGGGAGGAGGAGGACTGACTGAAAAAGTTGAACTGGTGACTTGAATATTTGACGTTGTGGCTTGCAGCTTGACCGAACCCACGTTGTCAAACGCCCCGAGCGACACCGTCTGGTTGCCTGTAGCAGGACAATTTACCGTGACCGGCCCGCCGATCAAAGCGCCGCTGGTATCGTAAACGTTGTAAACGAGGTTCCCGGTAGTTGTGACCCGCACGACAAAACTCAGGGCGGAAACGCCCTGCGGATAGGTCGCCGCATCGTAATTGACGACCAGCGTTTCGTTTACGTCAAGGCGGGCAGCGTCATCAGCGGCGCTGGCGGAGTTCAGGCCGACCCCTCGGGTAGCGTTGTAAGCTAACGCGCCCTCCGCATATGTAGTCACACCATTGGCATCGATGCCCTGCAAGGTGATGCCCGCTGGTGCAGAGGTGAAATTGGTCGTAATCGCCGTTGGAGCACTAGGCCTTGCCAGGCCCGTCAGGGTGAGTCCGGCCGCCGTAGCATTAGCCAAACTGGTCAGGGCGACCTGGGCCGCTGCGGCGGGGTTTTCCGTCATGATATCCACGGTGCGCGGATTGAACTGGTAATAGCCGTTCTGGTCGAATATGAGTGCGCTGCCGTCTGTGGCGTGCGTCCAGGTGAGCCTGCCGCTGCTGATGGCGTAATTGCCCCCCAGCGCCGCGCCGCTGGTGTTCAAAGCGAGATTGAATGTCTGCCCCTTGAATATGATGGAAGAAACTGTCGCGCCGTCGATGGCGCTATCCACGCCCTCTCCCGGCGCAACGAATGTCAGCAACTGGCCGCCGAAGCTGGTGCCGCCATCGGTGCCCATGCCGGTAATCACGTTGCCCTGGTTGTAGCTGTTGAGCGGGATAAGGGTGTCGTAATCATCCCTGGCCAACGGTGTGCCATCGACTATCCTCAAGGTCTGGGTCGCCGTTACGACGTCGGGATCGGTCGACACCGTAATATCGTTGTCCCAGACCTTGACGTTGATGTCGAAGGTCTCCCCCACCGCGGTCGTCGACAGGCTGTTGTAGTCGTAGGTGCCGGTGAGGAAGTTGAACACCAGCGTGCCATGGTTGAAGCCCTTGCCGGCATCCAGCGCCAGCGAACTGCCTGCCAGGGGCGAGCCGGCGGGACCGCCGGTCCAGGTGATCTGGTTGAGCGCCTTGTTATAAGTAAAAGTCACTGGCGTCTCGGGGCCGACCGCATTCGGATTGCCGTCGGTATCGAGTTTGAGGGTGATCTCCTTGACATAGCCGCCGTCGGCGCCGAACGAGATATTGGAGGCGGAGTTGGTCGCAATGGAGTCGCTGCCATAGGACACGGGGACCGTTGAAAGCAGGACGGCGCTCAACTGGCTGACATCGGCGACGACCAGTGCCGGGTCGCGCACACCATCACCCAGCGCATCGGCATTGTGGATCTGGTTGAGGAAGGCCGTGTTGGAAATGCCCGAGCCCACCGCAACGGCAAATGACTTGAGCTCCGGATGCAGCGTGAGGTAGCTGGTGTAGCCCGACCCGGCGCCGACCGGGTCGGTCGTATTGCCGGTTGTCGGGTCGCCATCGGACAGGAAATACACGGCATTGGTCCGTGACGTGTCCAGTGTAGTTCCCATCGCGGTCTGGACGCTGGTCAGGGCCGCCGAATAGTTGGTATTGCCTCCCGACACCAGCCCGTTGATGGCGGTAATCGCAGCCGCCTCGGTGGTATAGGCCGCGCCGCCGTTGAGGATGGTGGAGTTGGTATTGAAATTGACTATCTTGATGGCGACGTCCGATGAGTAATGGTAATACTGCTCCACCAGCGCGATCATGGCCAGCTTGGCAACGGCCAGGCGATTGGTCAGAATCACCGCGCCGTTGGTATCGATGCCTTGCACGCTATCGCCCATGCTGCCCGAAGTATCGATGGTGAGGACCACCGTAAATTTCGGCATCGGGTTTTGCGGGATCTCGACCGTGACATTCGATGCGAGCGGTTTGTCATCGCTTACGGCGATGTGCAACTGGTGCGTGCCCTCGACGCCGGCATTGTTGCCGGTGTAGGTGAACAGTTCTTCAACGCTGTTGTTATCCGCGACGGCACTGTTGTTGGCCGCCTTGTTGAGCGTATAGGTATAGCTCCCCGTCGTTTTGTCCACCACTAGGGTGCCGATCTGGCTGACGACTGTGATGAAGTTGCCCGAGGTGGTGTTGCTTAGTATGTTGGGGTTGCTGATCGCCGCGTTTGTGCTGGCGAGCGTGATCGACGACAGGCTGGTGTTGCCCGCATCGGGAAACAGGTTGCCGGTGCAAACCGTGGTCCCCGCCCCCTGCTCCAGCGCTGACTCGTCCACACTGCCCAGGTCATCGTATCTAGGGATGACCTTGATGTTGACAGTGGTTGTACTGGTCTGCCCATCGTCATCGGTGACTGTGTAGGTGAAGGTATTCGTCGTCGTCGATGCCACGCTTGCCGGTGGCGTGTAAGTATAATAGGTACCGTTGTCCACCAGCGTACCGCCACCCACCAGCGCAGTGTTTCCGGTGATGTGCGCATGGTCTGGCAGGATGTCATTGGCCTGCAGCCTGGCCTTGGGGATGTTGATGGCGGGACTTCCGGCAATGGCGAAGAAGTCATCCGCAACCGCCGTAGGCGTGCCGTCGTTGATTGCGTTAACGGTAATGGTAGCGGTGGCATTGCCCGAGGGTGCAGCGAAATTATCAACCGACTGATAGGTGAAACCGGTATTGCCGCCATAGGTGCTGTTCCAGTTCGCTTCCGGCCTGAAATACAGCGTCAGCGGACTGGCGCCGCTTATTACCTGGTTGATGGTCACCATCTGCGTCATCGCGGCATCGAGGTAGAGCTGCCCGTGCAGCGGCGCAGACGTGACGATGAAGCCGGTAACGGTGCCGTTCGAGTCGGAGCCGGAGAGCTGCACCGGGAAGGTGCTGTCTTCCGTACCGCTGACATTGACAGGATTGGCGACCGGGGGGGTGTTGGCGACCATGTTGATGGCTGTTGTCGCCGTATTGCTGTTCAGGCTGCCGTCGGTCACTGTGGTCGTGATCGTGCGTGCGGTGGCGTCGGACGAGGTTGTCTGGAAGCCGATGGCACGGATGGCCAGCGCGTAATCGGTGTAGAAAGCCGAACCCGACAGGGTGACCGTATTGCCTGACACACTGGCGGTGATACCCGCCGGCAACGCGCCGACCACCAGGCTGTCGCCCGCCTTCGCATTGGTCAGCGTAATCGTTGCACCCGCCAGGTTGGCGTTGTCCGGGTCCGTCACGCTGGCATCGACGTCGGCGATGGCGATGGTGGCGCCGACTGAACCCAGCGTGAAATACGTCGTATAGCCGCTGCCGGTGGCGCCGCTGCTGTTGTTGGCGTCGAGATCGACCGCCGGCGCATCGTTCACCGCGACCACATTCACGGTGGTCGTCCCCGTATTGGATGTGACTACCCCGTCGCTGACCGCCACCAGGATGCTGCGCGGCGTCGTGTCCGGATTTCCGCTGCTGTTGCTGAAACTGATCGCGCGGATGGCTGTCTGGTAGGCCGCCGGCGTAGCCACGCCCGTCAGCGATACCGTGTTGCCCGATACGGTTGCGGTAATCCCCGCTGGCATGGTGCCCGCAATCAAAACATCACCCGTCTTGGGATTGGTCAAGGTCACCGAAGCGCTGCTGAGCGTGCCGTCGGCATCGGTCACGCTGATGTCGGTATCCGCAAGGCTGACGGGGCCCGCGCCGTCGGTATAGGAGGTCACATAGTTGGCCCCGGTGGCGGTGTTGCTGTCGTTGGCGTCGAGGTCAAGCACGGGCGCACGATTCATGCCGATGGTGGCAACGGCGGTATTGCTGTTGCTGGTACCGTCGTTGACCAACACGTTGATGACGCGATTCGACAGGTCGGGCGACCCGAGCGCGTTGCTGAAGATCACGCCACGAATGGCCGTCTGGTAGCTGGCAAGACTCGCCGAACCGCTCAGCGTCATCACGCCCGTGCCGGCATTGTAGGAAGCAGTGATCCCGGGCGGCATCGCGCCTGCAGTGAGCACATCCCCTGTCTTGAGGTTGGTCAGCATGATCGTCGCGCTGGCCATGTTGGCGCTGTTGCTGTCGGCGATCGCCACGTCGACATCGCCCACGGCAACGCCTGATCCGCCTACCGTAAAACTGCTCCGGTAATCGGTGCCGGTGGCGCTGCTGCTGTCGTTGGAATCCAGGTCGATGACGGGAACGCCGACCGTGGCGCCAAGTATCGTTACCGTGGTCGTCGCGACGTTGCTTGTTACTACCCCGTCCGTCACCGACACATTGATGGTGCGAGGGGTTGCCGTCGCCGCGGTGTCGTCAAAGAAAATCGCCCGGATCGCATTCTGGTAGGCGGCCGGAGTGCCGGTGCCGGTAAGAGTGATCGTTCCGGTGCCTGCTCCGGCGTTGTAGGTGTAGGCCCCGGCCACAATACCGACCGGCAGCGAACCTGCCTGCAGCGAGCAGGTCGCGACCGCATTCGTGATTGTGATCGTCGCGCCGGTAATCACTCCGTCCGGATCGATAACGCTGACATCCGTGTCGGCAATCGAAATCGGCAAACCGGTGACGGCGTTGAAGGTTGTGGCAAAGCCCGTGCCCGCAGCGCTGGCGTCGAGGTCGAGCGTGGGCACGTCATTGACCGCCGCTACAGCAACCGTGCTGGCGATGCTGAGCGCCGTGGTATCCACGCCGCCGTTCGCCGTGCCGCCGCTATCCTGGACCTGCGTCAGCGTGAACACGCGGTTACCCGCCGTCGGGTTGTCGGTGCTGGTGTCCTGGTAGGTGATGCCGTTGACCAGCGTGTTGATGGCGGCCGTCGTTACCCCGCTCGCACTGGTCAGCGCCACCGTGGCGGTGGCGCCGACTATTGTGACCGTGTAGCTCATGCCGTTGGTCGTGGTGGTGCCGGAGGAATTGCCGCCCAGGGTGATGGCAGTGCCGTCGACCACGACCCGTTCGTTGGCGCCATCGGCCAGGCCGCCTACCGTGAAGGTAAGCCCCTTGATGGTCTCTCCGCTCTCGACGGTGCCCACCGCGGCGCCGCTGAAGGCCGCGACCGCGGCCGCTTGCGTGCCCGCTCCGGCCGCTTCGGTAAAGCTCGGGTTCGCCGCCGTCGCCGTCAGGGTCGGGGCGTCGTTGACGGAGTTGATTGTGATCGAGTCACTCCCGGAACCGCCAAGGTTACCCGCCGCGTCGGTGTAACTTCCGGCCGCCACGCTGATTGAAGCGGTTCCGTTGAAATTCAACGTTGGCGTGAATAAGGCGCTGTAGCTGGTGCCTGAACCTGCGAATCCACTGATCGTCCCCCCAACCACGGTGACGTCGCTCAGATCAAACCCGACCGGCGCTTCGCTAAAAGTAAAGGTTACATTAGATGTGCCGCTATTTTCGTTCAACGCGGCCAAGACGATGTCCACCGTCGCCGTCGGCGCCTGCGTGTCGATCGTGTAGTTGCCGCTGGTCGCCGTGGTCCCGGTGTTGCCCGCCGCGTCGGTGTAGCTGGTGGCCAGCGTGATGACGTTGCTGGTGTCGGTGAGGCTCAC
>JBIJDJ010000156.1:0-6998 GCA_044344175.1 Sulfuritalea sp. | reverse complement strand
TTTCTCGTCGGCCCCTGGTTCGGCATCTGGATCGTCAAGGGCAATCTCAATTTCAGCTATACCCTCAACTTCCTGCCGCTGAGCGATCCTTACATCATCCTGCAATCCCTGGTGGCAAGGCAGATGCCGGAGAATCGGGCTTTGATCGGTGTGGCCATCGTCGTGCTGTTCTACCTGCTGGTCGGTGGGCGCAGCTATTGCTCCTGGGTGTGTCCGGTCAATCTGCTGACCGATTTCGCCTACTGGCTGCGCGTGCGACTGGGCCTCAAGGGCAGCGCGCACATCAGCCGCCCGACACGCTACTGGATGCTGGGCATGACGCTGGTCACGGCGGCGGTGACCGGCAGCATCGCCTGGGAGATGCTCAATCCGGTATCGATGATGCATCGCGGCCTGATCTTCGGCCTCGGCCTGGCCTGGGCGATATTGCTCGCCGTATTCCTCTTCGACCTGTTCGTCATGCGTCACGGCTGGTGCGGCCATCTTTGCCCGGTCGGTGCCTTCTACAGCCTGATCGGAATATTTGCGCGGGTCCGCGTCAAGCTGCCGGCCCGCGATGCCTGCAACGACTGCATGGACTGCTTTGCCGTCTGTCCGGAACCGCAGGTGATCCGGCCGGCGCTGAAAGCCGTGGCCGGCACGCCGCCGGTGATTCTCGAAGCCAACTGCACCAACTGCGGTCGCTGCATCGATGTCTGTTCGAAGGATGTGTTCGCCTTCGGCACCCGTTTCAACACTACCGTCGTACCCGTTACCGGCGTCCCGCAAGCGGCGCCGAAGTGATCAACCGTCAATATCGTCTGGGGAGTCCATCATGAAGAAAACCGTCACCATCCTTCTGGCATCGCTGCTGACCGTCATCGTGGGTTGCGCCAGCTACGAACCCCTGGTTTCGATGCGCGGTACGGATGTCGCCGTTGCCGATCCGGCACCGGCAGCAAAGGAATATGCCGGCAAGCGGCCGGGTACGCAGCCCGTCGTGGCACGCACCTTCAGCACCCAGCCGCCGGTGATCCCGCACGCCGTGGATAATTTCGACGAGGTGACGCTCACCGAAAACCAGTGCATGGATTGCCACGGTGACGCCAACTACGTGAAGAAGAATTCACCGAAGATGGGCGAAAGCCATTTTGTTTCCGCCACCAAGACTTTCGATGCCTCGCGCCATGTGTGCACCAGCTGCCATGTCGCCCAAGTCGATGCACCGGCGCTGGTTGAGAACCGCTTCGTCGGCAACATCAAGTAATACTGATGGCATTGGCCGGGCACGGCGCCACGCAGGCGCCGCAGCCCGTGCAGGCGGCGACATCGACCTCCGCCACGGGCGGCCCGCCCAGGCGCGGGCTGAAACGGATCGCCGCCACTCCGCAGTGATCGCCGCAGATGCGGCACTCCACGCCGCGCACCGCCAGGCAGGAGTTCGCCACCTGCGCCTTGATCGCCCAGGGCCAGATCTGGATGTCGCTGTTGAGCAGGGCCTGATCAATGCAGGCGGTGGCGCAGGCGCCGCAGAACGTGCATTCGCCGCGCTTGAAATCCACTTCGGGGAATCCGCGGACGATGACGATGATTCGCGTCGGACAAACCGGAACGCAGTCGCCGCAGCGGCTGCAGGCGTTGATGAACAGCTCTTCGGCCAGCGCCCACGGCGGGCGTTGCGGCGCGGGAGCGGCCCTGAAATTACCGCGCAGGAATTGTCGACGATTGACCATGCTGAATAGTAGTCTTGTCCAGGGAGCAATTCTGCCTTTGCAGCGCGGGTTGCGCCAGATGGCCGGCGGCTAATACACTGGCGACCCGCACAATGCTGCCTGCCGCCGGAGAACCACAAATGAACCGCCTGCTGATCCTGCTCCATCTTCTGGCCGTCATTGCATGGATTGGGGGCATGTTTTTCGCCCACGTCTGCCTGCGCCCCGTGGCGGCCGCACAGTTGCCGCCACCGCAACGCCTGCCGCTGCTGGCCGCCATTCTCGGGCGCTTCTTCGTCGTAGTCGGCTGGGCGCTGGTGCTGCTATGGGGCAGCGGCCTCATCCGCTTTGCGCAGGCCGGCGCGGCGATTCCGGCAAGCTGGCTGACGATGGCCGGCATTGCGGCCGTGATGACCGCGATCCTGGCGCTGATCGTGTTCCGCTTCCACCGCCCGATGGTCGCCGCCGTGGCCGCCGGCGATTGGCCGCGGGCCGGGACGGCGATGAACGCCATACGCCAGTTGGTGCTGACCAACCTGCTGCTGGGCGTGCTCACCGTCGCGGTCGCAGTGTTGGGGAGCTGACCCGGAAAGCTTTATCTGGAGTATTGCAATGCCACTGGTACTCGGTGAAAACCTGCGCAACAACGAACTGGCGCGCGAAGCGGCGGCGATCATCGACACCTGCGTGTCATGCGGGCAATGCATGGTCAACTGCCCGACCTTTCGCCTGCTGCAGGACGACTGGGACAGCCCGCGCGGGCGCATCAACCTGATGAAGGAAATGCTTGCGGAACTGCCTCCCAGCGCCGATCTGCAATTGCATCTCGACCGTTGTCTCACCTGTCGTTCCTGCGAGGCGATGTGTCCGGAGGGCGTGCGTTTCGGCCGCCTGCTTGACGTCACCCGCGAACTGATCGAACCGGCCACGCGGCGCCCGCTACGGGAGCGCCTGCTGCGCCGCGCATTGCGTGCCGTGGTGCCCTACCGGAGCCGCTTTACCGCGCTGCTGCGTCTCGGCCAGGCACTCCGTGCCGTCCTGCCCGCTACGCTGCGCTCCAAGGTTCCGCAGAAACGCGCGGCCGGCGCCTGGCCCGAGAGGCCCCACGCGCGGACCATGCTGGTCTGGCAGGGCTGCGTGCAGCCGGCGCTGGCACCGGACATCAACGCCGCCGCGGCGCGGGTGCTGGACCGCTGCGGCATCCGGCTGGTGCCGGCACGCGCCGGTTGCTGCGGCGCCCTGAGTCACCACATGGCAGAACCCGAAGAGGCGCTCGCCTTCATGCGCCGCAATATCGACGCCTGCTGGCCGCAGATCGAGGCTGGCGCCGAGGCCATTGTCATGACCGCCAGCGGTTGCGGCGCCCATGTGCGCGACTACGGCGCACTGCTGCGCGACGATCCTGAATACCGCGACAAGGCGCAGCGCTTTTCCGAACTGGGCAAGGATATTGCCGAGGTGGTCGCCGCCGAACGAAACGCCGGACGTTTGCCGCCGCTGCCGCCGCAGGCGCCCTCGCCGGACCGGCGCATCGCCTACCAGGCGCCCTGCAGCCTGCAGCACGCGCAGAAGCTCAAGGGTGTTGTCGAAGGCCTGCTCAAGCATGCCGGCTACAAGCTGACGCCCGTCGCCTATCCTTTCCTGTGTTGCGGCTCAGCCGGCAGCTATTCGATCCTGCAGCCGGAGCTGGCCGCCGGCCTGCGTGCCGCCAAGCTGGAAACCATCCTGGCGACCCGACCGAAAATGATCGTCACGGCCAACATCGGTTGCCTGACCCATCTGGCGGAAGTGTCGCCGCTGCCGGTCATGCACTGGATCGAACTCTTCGACGAAACGTTGGCCGCTGTCGAGGCCGCGCAAGCGGCAAGCAGGGCCTGATAACCTGTCGGTGTCGAAAAGTCGGCGCCGGCGACACGGCGGCCAAAGCCTATTCGGCGATGACCTTGTCCGCCCATTCGATGCCGGCGACCAGTGTGGCGGGGCTGCCGATGGTGGAGCTGAATCCCGCCAGGTCGTCGTCGCTGATGCCGCGCGCGATGCGGCAGGCGTCGCAGACCTCGATCGCCACGCCGAGATCGACGCACTGCTGCCACTGCTCGGCCAGTGCCGGCCAGCCAACCGGGAACAGCTGGTCGCGGATGGATTTCCGCGCCAGCACGGAGCCTTCGCCGAGCAGGAAGATGCGCACCTCGTGCCCGGCCTTCGCCAGCGCCGCGCTGTGGCCGAAGACCATGGCCGCCCGGGTCGGGTCGTCGCTGCCCCAGGAGGACTTCATGAAGATCCTGGACATCGTTCCCGCAATCAGTAGGTCTTGTAGGGCAGGAACTTGCCCGACATGACGATGTTCACCCGGTCCCCGTTGGGATTCGGTTCGCGCTTCATGTCCATCTTGAAATCGATGGCGCTCATGATGCCGTCGCCGAATTCTTCGTGGATCAGTTCCTTGAAAGTCGTGCCGTACACGCTGATGAGCTCGTAGAAGCGGTAGATCAGCGGATCGGTCGGCACCGCAGTCGGCAGCGAGCCCTTGTAGGGCACTACCTGCAGTAGGGCCACGGCATCGGGCGGCAGGCCGAAGACCTTGCCCAGTATCGTCGCCTGCTTCTTGTCGAAGGTCATCTGGCCGAGGCAGCCGGCGGTCACCCATTCCTTGGCCAGCCCGATCTTCTTGGCCACGCCTTCCCATTTGAGGCCCTTCTTGATCTTGGCGGCAATGATCATTTCGGTAACGTCGTTGCGGTTCATGTTGTCTCCTTTCATTGGTTGGCGGCATGTTTGACTTGCTGCAATTGCGAGACCACCCTTTCCGTGGGCAGCGTCAGCACGGGTGCGCGCTCACCTTCCAGTCCGGGACGCACCAGCGGCGGGTTCTTCGCGTCGTGGAACATCTCGGCCTCGGCGCCGGCATAGGTCTTCGAGCGATTGACGAGAAAATCGACCAGGTGGTTGCGGATCTTGTAGTACTGCGGATCGTGATGGATTTCGGCGCGGGTGCGGCTGCGTGGCATCGTCACTTCGACGATCTCGGCGATCTTGGCGTGCGGGCCGTTGCTCATCAGCATGATCTTGTCGGCGAGCAGGATCGCCTCGTCAACGTCATGCGTGATCATGAACACGGTCTGGTGCGTGGCTTGCACGATCTTCAGCAACTCGTCCTGGATGGTGCCCCGCGTCAGTGCATCAAGCGCGCCGAAGGGCTCGTCGAGCAGCAGCATCTTGGGCTGGATGGCGAAGGCACGCGCGATGCCAACGCGCTGTTTCATGCCGCCGGAAAGCTCGGCCGGCTTCTTGTGGACGGCATGGCCGAGGCCGACCATTTCGAGGTAGCGCGTGCAGTGCTCGGCCACCTTGTCCTTCGACCAGTCGGGCCATTTCGATTTCACCGCAAAGGCGACGTTGCCCAGCACACTCATCCAGGGCATCAGCGCATGGCTCTGGAACACCACGCCGCGATCGAGGCTGGGCCCCCTGACTTCGCGGCCGTCCATGAAGGCTTCGCCTGCGCTGGCCTCGTCAAGGCCGGCCAGCACGTTGAGGATGGTCGTCTTGCCGCAGCCGGAATGGCCGACGATGCAGACGAACTCGCCCTTGTCGATGTGGAAGTTGATGTCCTCGAACACCGGTTCGTTGACGACGCCATTGGTCGGCGGGAAGACCCGCTTGAGGTTTTCGACGCTGAGGAAATGCGTGCTCATCGTAAAGCCCCCCCAACCCCCTCCCCGGGGAACGGGGTGACGGCGGTTCGCCGCGTCGCGGCTCGATCTCTTTGCTGCGCCGCCCTTGGGGCGGCCCTGCGGGCGGCGCTCATTTCCTTCACTCCCTATAAGTAACCAGCTTTTGCAGCCAGCCGAAGAACAGATCCAGCACCATGCCGACCACGCCGATCATCACCACGGCGAAAATCACGTTGGGCAGAGCCAGGTTGTTCCATTCGTTCCAGACGAAGTAGCCGATGCCGGTGCCGCCGACCAGCATTTCGGCGGCGACGATGACCAGCCAGGCAATGCCCATCGAGATGCGCATGCCGGTGAGGATCGTCGGCGCTGCCGCCGGCAGGATCACCAGGAAGGCCTTGCGCAACGGCCTGACTTCCAGCGTGCGCGCCACGTTGAGCCAGTCGCGCCGCACCGAGGCGACGCCGAACGCGGTGTTGATCAGCATCGGCCAGATCGAACAGATGAAAATCACGAAGATTCCCGAGATCGACGAGTCCTTCAGGCTGTAGAGCGCCAACGGCATCCAGGCTAGCGGCGAGATCGGCTTCAACACCTGGATGAAGGGGTCGAAGGCCTTGAACAGCAGGGGCGACATGCCGATCGCAAAGCCTAGCGGCAGGGCCACAATTACCGCGAGCAGGAAGCCGATGCCGACGCGGGCCAGCGAATGCGCCATCTGAATGCCGATGCCCTTGTCGTTGGGGCCTTTGTCGTAGAAGGGATCGGACAGGTATTCGACAAAGGCCCGGCCGACCAGGATCGGCGGCGGAAAGCCGCTCGACTTCTCCGCGCCCTTGCCCATCAGCGCCGCGTACTCGGCACTGGCACCCGAGAGCGAAGTCGATTCTTTGGGCTGGGTGGACAACTGCCAGGCGCCGATGAACACCGTAAAGAGCAGGAGCGAGATCAGCGCCGCCTTGAGGGCAAGTTTGGATGGCATGACGCTCTCCTCAGGCCTTCCTGATGGCGAAGCTATTGACGTAGGCGTCGACCTTGGCGGGATCGAATTCCTTGCCCATGACCTTGAACTTCTTCGTGTTTTCTTTCGGCGGCGTCATGCCGACCTCGGTCATGTATTTCCTGGCGTCGGTCAGCAGGTAGACCTTCTCGGCGATGTCCTTGTATTTGATCTCGTCCTTGACGTAGCCCCAGCGCTTCATCTGCGACAGGATCCAGTAGGCCATCGAATACCAGGGGAAGGGGTCGTAGTCGACGCGCTCGGGCACGTTCTGCACGTTGCCCAGGCCGTCGGCGAACTTTCCGGTCAGCACTTGCTCGAGCACCGCCTTGGGCTGGTTCAGGTAGTTGGCCGGGGCCAGCACCTCGGCCATGATCGGGCGGTTCTTCGGATCGCGCGCCATCGCCGCCGACTTGAGGATCGCTCGATACAGCGCGGCGAAAGTATTCGGGTTCTGCTTGACGAACTCGGCGGGAATGGCGAAGGAGCAGCAGGGGTGACCGTCCCAGATATCGCGCGAGAGGATGTGGATGAAGGCGATTTCGTCATACACGGCGCGCTGGTTGACCGGGTCGGGACCGAGGAAGCCGTCGATGTTGCCGGCGCGCAGGTTGGCCACCATTTCGGGCGGCG
>JBIJDJ010000154.1:0-7050 GCA_044344175.1 Sulfuritalea sp. | reverse complement strand
CGCGAGGAACTTTCGTGCTGGCTGGATCAGGAGTTGCCAAATGCGGTTCTCAAGGTCACGGATGGCCTGGCAGACCGATTGATGGGAGAACTCACCCATCAAGCCGAAAAAAACCTGCTACCCCGGCTGATCGCCCGCCTTGACGGCACGGCGCCCCAACAATCCGGCACGCGTGAGGACGAAAGCTAGCCCTGCGGCACGGTTTCCGCAAACGCAGGACGCTGCATGAGCTTTTCGTAGAGTTGCAACAGATTGGGGTACTGCGCACCCCACGGAATGTCACCGAGCCGGAAGGAAACATAACCCAGCGCACAGCCGACGGCAATATCCGCCAGGGAAAGGCTGTTGCCGTGACACCAAAGTTGCTCCCCCAGGTCATCAGACATGACTTTCAAGGCCTGGTTGACTTTGCCGCGCTGCCGCTCAACCCACGATGGACTACGCTCGCCATCGGGTCGCTTAGCCTCGAGGAAGGCCGCGACGGCGGCATCGAGAACGCCATCGGCCAGCGCCTCCCAGCGCTTGACGCTGATGCGTTCGCGGCCCGAAGCCGGGATCAGTCGATTGTTCGGCGCCACGGTATCCAGATATTCGGCGATGACGCGGGAATCATAGAGGGTGCTTTCATCGTCTAGAACCAGCACGGGGATTTTGCCCAGCGGATTGACCGCCGCCACCTGATTACCCTCTACCCAAGGTGAATCGATAACCAGATCACAGTCGACCTTCTTTTCTGCCAGCACAATGCGGACCTTGCGAACATAGGGGCTGGTAAGGGAAGCAATCAGTTTCATTTGGTCGAATCACGTAATTTCAGGGCGCCGAAACTATACCATGACGCCTGATGCCAGCCGCGGACATGCGATCCGGCAACTTGGGCCTGCATGTTAAAATTATAATTGTCTTCACCGCTTGCCGCGCATCGACCTTTCCCCGCCAAAGACATGACACTTAACGCACTCACTGCACTTTCGCCGCTGGATGGGCGTTACGCCGCGAAGGTCGAAAGTCTGCGCATCCATTTTTCCGAGTACGGACTCATGCGCAATCGTGTTCGTGTCGAAATCGAATGGCTCAAGGCGCTCGCCTCTGCCGGGGAAATCACCGAATGCCCGGAGTTTTCCGCGACCACCGTGACCGAACTGAGCGCTGTCGTCACCGATTTCTCGGTCGCGGATGCCGAAGCCATCAAGGGCATCGAAGCCCGCACCAACCATGACGTCAAGGCCATGGAATACTGGCTGAAGGATCGTCTGGCCGGCAACGCCGAAGTCATGCGTGTCAGCGAGTTCATCCATTTCGGCTGCACTTCCGAAGACATCAACAATGCGTCCCACGCACTGATGCTGAAGGATGCCGTCGGCGCGAGTCTCATGCCGCAACTGGATGGCCTGATCGCCCGCCTGCGCGATCTGGCGCACCAGTTGGCCGAACTGCCCATGCTGGCGCGCACCCACGGCCAGCCCGCGACGCCGACCACGCTGGGCAAGGAAATGGCCAACATCGCGGCGCGTCTGATGCGAGCCCGCAAACAGATTTCCGCGGTGTCGCTCTGCGCAAAATTCAACGGCGCCGTGGGCAACTACAACGCCCATATTTCAGCCTACCCGAATGCCGACTGGGAAAGCTTCAACCGCCGCTTCATCGAGTCCCTGGGGCTGGAGTTCAACCCCTACACCATCCAGATCGAGCCGCACGATGCGATGGCTGAACTGTTCGACGCCATGGCCCGCGCCAACACCATCCTGATCGATGCCGACCGCGATATCTGGCAGTACATTTCGCTGGGCTATTTCAAGCAGAAACTCAAGGATGGGGAGATCGGTTCCTCGACCATGCCGCACAAGGTTAATCCGATCGACTTCGAAAACTCCGAGGGCAACTTGGGCCTGGCCAACGCCGTGCTGCGTCACCTGGCCGAAAAACTGCCAATCTCGCGCCTGCAGCGCGACCTGACCGATTCCACCGTGCTGCGCAACATGGGTGTCGCCTTCGGCTACACGCTGCTCGCCTTCGACTCCACCCTGCGCGGGCTTAACAAACTCGAAGCCAATCCGCAGCGCCTCGCCGAAGACCTCGACGACGCATGGGAAGTACTGGCCGAACCGGTGCAAACCGTGATGCGCCGCTTCGGCGTGCCCAACCCCTACGAACAACTCAAGGAACTCACGCGCGGCAAGGGCATCGAGCAGCAGGCTCTGCGCGAATTCATCGCCAAGCTGCCATTGCCGGCAGCCGATCGTCAGCGCCTGCTGGCCATGACACCTGCCTCCTACATCGGCAAAGCGGCCGAATTGGCCAAGCGAATCTGAAATGGCGTTTGCCGACAACCTGAAACAACTGCCCCGCATTTCGCATCTGAGCGCGATCCAGTTGCTCGACGGCGATTCCGCCGTGGTCGCCACGATAGAAAACAAGCCCGGGCAAGCCGGCTCGCTGGCGATCTACAACCATCTTGGACAGATCTACGGCGCCATCACCGCGGAAGCCGCGAGGAAAGGACTGGATCTGTACGCCGAGCACGCCGATGACGCGCGCCAGAACCCCGGCAAGCACCCCAACATCGACCGGCTGTTGAACATGGGTGCCGGGCGACACAGCACGCTGCGGCTGAAGCACATCTTCGCGGTAGGGATTGACTAGCTCCTGGCCGGGACCGCAACCACGATCCCCTCCCCGTCCGGACGGTCAAAGCGCTTCAGCACCCGAAGCCCGTTTTGTTCCAGCCAGGGCTCGATCGGGGGGTCTCTGGGGGACACGTCAAAGACGAAATAGTCGTACTTCTTCTCGGCCAGAACTTTCCAAATCGAGTCCCGGTTCTTTTTATCAATGTGTTCAGTCTTGTACCAACGGGCATAGTGGAGCATGCGCGTGTTTTCGTTGTACACCCGGGAAGCGTCCTTGATATTGCTCGACAGCCAGGCACCCGCCTCGACGTAATATTCCCTGCCCGGGCCGAGTGCTTTCAGGTTGATGATCATCATCAGACCGGCCAGCAACAGGATCAACACCCGCCAGCGGGGATAGCGTTGCATCATCAGCCATAAACTGAAACCGACGAACGGGGCAGAGAACAGGAGTACCAACCCGACATAGCGTCCCTGCAGAAACTGCAGGTCGAGCACAAATACCGCCAAGACAAGCAGGCAGGCGGCAATACCCCAGGCAAAAAGGGAGAAGCGCGCCAATACCGCCCGGAGCTGGCCGGAAAAGATGAGGAAAACCAGCGGCACCAGAAACAAACCAAGTTTGTGCATAATTTTGAGGGGAACAACCGCCAGCGATCCGACAAACAGAATCGTGCCGGCATTGCCCCTTGCAAAAAAGATAAGCGAGGCTGCCAGAGCCTGTGCCTTGGCATCAAACGACGACAAGCCAAAGTGCTGCAGTTCCTCTGCAAATTTGCTGCCTCTAGAAATACCTCCTCCAAAATAAAGGCCTAGCAGCAGGATGCCAACAAGAATCGGCAAGGCACCGATCATCAACAATCGTTGAACGCGCGCGGCGCGCGGAGCCTGCCAAGCCTGCCAGAAGAACAAGGCCGGGAAGAATGCCAAAGCCTCCAAGCGAAAAAGTGCTGCGGTGCCCAGACTTGCCTGAACAGCCAACGCAGTCGTCCAGCGCGGATTTTCCTCCCAGCGCAAGGCCAGCCAAAAACCAAGCATGACAAAAAACCAGCACCCGTATTCGCGCAAGAGTTCGTGGCGGTATTCGTTGAGGCCCGGTATCGCAAGCACGGCGAGGCAGGTCAGCCAGGCGATCTCAGGCCATGTCCGGCCCACACAGGAAACCAGCAGCGCGCAGGTGCCCGCCATGAACAAGGCATTCAGCAAATAGCCGGCGTATTCCGGGCCAAGCCCGGTCAGTTTGGCAATGAGAGCCAACAGAATCGGCAGGAATGGGAACCTGTAGACTGCCTTTGCGGCGTCAAAACCGTTATCGAGGAACTCGAGCGCCGAATGCACATAAAGGATGCCGTCAAGATTGATTGATTTGTTGTGATGCGCGATCACCGTCAGCAGCAAGCTGCCAAAAAATGCGACGCTGACAGGCGTTACCCAGGCAGGCAAGCGGAAGGCGAGAACGGGTCTCATTGGCGCAAATCCAGTGCCGGCACCAGCGTTTGCCGGATCCTGGCTTCCCAGGTGTGGCCATCGAGGAAGGCCGCACGTCCGTTGCGGGCAATTGCCAGACGCGCATCCGGGTTGTTCAGGTAATGATCCACCTTCGCGGCCAATTCGGCCGAAGAGCGGTAGGTTTCTATTTCCCTGCCGACGGTGAACATCTCTGCCAGTTCTTCGCAGTGATCCGTCAGCAGGAAGCACCCCGCCGCGAGCGCCTCGAATATGCGCAGATTGACCCCGGTTTCGGCCCCGAAGAAATCGCTGCGCGTAATGTTGAGCACAATTTTCGATTCCCCCAGCAAGCGGTAAAGCTCGTCACCCCATACCGTCTTGTCCGTAATGCGGCTGCGCAAAGTGTCCGAAATCAAGGGAAAATTACGCTGCCAGCGGTTACCGTAGATTGTCACACGATCCCGAATTCCCTCGATCAGAAAAATCCTGCGCAAGTCGCAGGTGCCGACGAACAGCACCTCGAGCATCTTTTCGTCCGATGGAAGCGCATTCAGCGGCCTGGCCCCGAAGGGCAGAAAAACCGCGTTCAACTTGCGCGATTCGCGGAACAAACGCGTCGTGACTTTCGAGAAGGAAAATATCAGGTCGTAGACCGGCAGTTCATTCTCGACAAAATAGATGAACTCGCGCCGCCGCGAATACAGGTTGCAGCTGTCGGTATCGTACAAAAGCAGGGCTGCGCCAGACTTGTCGGCGAGCCGGCGCAGCGCTGCCGGATCGTAAAACTTGTAGGCAAAGCCGACCACCAGGATATGGCTGGGGGATTCGCGTTCGAGCAGCGCCTCGAGTTCCTTTTCGACCAGCTTCGGCAGAAGGCTGAAACCGTCGCGATCCGCCTGCCTGTTCACTGCCTTGGCATAGGCGGCACGGATTCCGTGCAGCGGACGCCGCTTCTGCACCAGGCAATCCAGATAGGCCGTTGCAACACCCAGTGTCGAGAAGGCATCGCACAGGTCGCGGGCCAGGGGCACGCCGCCGATGCCGTCGAGAACCAGGATTTTTTTCGGCCTGCCAGTCATCGCGCGCCCTTCGTCAGCAGGGACAAGCCCGGCACGGAAGCCATCATGGGCAAGGAGAAAAACCGCTGCCGCGCCACCTTGTCTGAAAACAAATCGGCCAGCCGCTCGCTTGCCCGCAGGGTGTATTGCTCGGGTCCTGTGGCGGCAGAAAAATAGTCCCTCAGCTTGCCTGCCAGCCCACCCACATCACCCAGTTCGAAAAGCATGCTCGGGTCGGCAACAATCTCCGGAGCGCCGCCGCAATCGGTCGCCATCACGGGAACATCCGCCGCCATGGCCTCCAGCAGGACCATGCCGAAGGGTTCGTGATCCGAGCTCAGCACGAAAAGATCGAAAGCCGCGAACATCCGGCGTGCATCGGGAACCTGGCCGAGAAACCTGATGCTTGCGGATATCCCGAGTTCGCCGACCTGGGCCTGCAGTTCCGGCAGCAAACGTCCGCTGCCGGCGATCGCCAGCAAGCTTCCCGGAGGCAGAGCCGGCAAGGCTCTGGCGAACGCGGCGACCAGCGTCTTCTGATCCTTGTCGGGATGCAGACGGCCGACAGTGCCGATGACCGGAACGGCCTGCGGCAGGCCCAGCAGCTTGCGGGCCTCCGCGCGCGGCAAGAGTTCCGCGCGCACCGCGTCTACGTCGAGGCGATTGTGCAGGGTTTCGATGCGATCGGCCGGCCAATCCGGCAGGCAGCGGCGGATATCGTCGCGCACGGCATCCGACACCGCGAGCAGCGCCAGCCGCCTGCGGAACAGGCGCGCGAACCAGCGGCGAGGCAGGCGATTGTAGTCGCCGAAGGCATGATGAACGCCGATGACCGGCAATCGTGTCGCCAGGGCGGCGACATAAATTGGCTTGAAGCGATGGGCGATGATCAGCGAAATCCTGCGGCACGCAACGATCTGGCGCAATTTCAGGATTGCCGAGAATTTCAAGCCGCGCACATCGCTGCTCTTCAGTCCGAGAAAAACCACCTCGTCGGATGCTGCTCCCTGCACCACGGCCGCGCTTTCCTCGCCGGTCAGGAACACCGTCAGCACCTTGCAGGGGCTGCCCTTGAACAGGGCGGCATATTGGCGGGCGACATCGAGAAACGGTCCGCTGTAACCATGACAAAACTGCAGTATCCAGGTCTCGGGTGGCATCTCATTCGCAGCCTTTGCCGTCCTTGGTGACCAATACATCCTCCATCACCAGGTACTCCAGGTCCGAGCCGAAAAACATGTTCAGCGCATCGGCCGGCGAACAGATCATCGGTTCGCCGCGGCGGTTGAGCGAGGTATTCAGCACGACGCCGTTGCCGGTGAGCCTTTCCATTTCCAGCATCAGGTCGTAGTAGCGCGGGTTGTACTCGCGCTTCAGCACCTGGGCGCGCGAGGTGCCGTCTTCGTGGACCACTTCGGGCACACGGGCCTTCCATTCCTCCGCCACTTCGAAGGTGAAGGTCATGAAAGGCGCCGGATGCCCGGACTGCAGCATCTGCGGCCCGACCGTATCGAGCATGGACGGACAGAAGGGGCGCCAGCGTTCGCGGAACTTGATTTGCGCATTGATGCGGTCGGCGACACCCGGCACGCTGGGGCAACCGAGGATGGAGCGGCCGCCCAGGGCGCGCGGGCCGAATTCCATGCGCCCCTGGAACCAGGCCACCGGATTGCCGTCGGCAAGGAGCTTGCCGATGCGCTGCGGCACGGCATCGACCTTCTGCCATTGCGGTTTGGCCGGGTGAACTGCGCAGGCGGCAATCACGTCCTCGTTGCTGTAGGCCGGCCCGAGATAGACATGCTCCATCTTTTCCACCGGCACGCCGCGTTGCGTCGAGACATACGAGGCGGCGCCGATGGCGGTGCCGGAGTCGCCCGAGGCGGGCTGGACGAAGAGCTCCTTCACTTCCGGCCGGG
>JBIJDJ010000153.1:0-7065 GCA_044344175.1 Sulfuritalea sp. | reverse complement strand
GATGCCGCCGAGGTCGACGAATGCGCCGTAGTCGGTGATGTTCTTGACGATGCCCTTGATGACGGTGCCTTCCTGCAGGTTTTCCAGCAGCTTCTGGCGTTCTTCACCCATGCTGGCTTCGAGCACGGCGCGGCGCGAAACCACCACGTTGTTGCGTTTCCTGTCGAGCTTGATGACCTTGAATTCGTATTCCTTGCCTTCGAAGGGCGTGGTGTCCTTGACCGGACGGGTATCGACCAGCGAACCCGGGAGGAAGGCGCGGATGCCATTGACCATGACGGTCAGGCCGCCCTTGACCTTGCCGGTGATCAGACCGGTGACCAGGGCGCTGTCGACCATGGCCTTGTCGAGATCGTTCCAGGCGGCGATGCGCTTGGCCTTTTCACGCGAGAGGCGCGTTGCGCCGTAACCGTCTTCGAGCATCTCGATCGCCACCAGGACGAAATCGCCCGGCTTGGCTTCGAGTTCGCCACGTTCATTGTGGAACTCTTCGACGGGGATCATGCTCTCGGACTTGAGCCCGGCATTGACGACCACGAAGTTCTGGTCAATGCGGACAATTTCGGCGGTGATGACTTCGCCGGCACGCATTTCCTGACGCTGGAGGCTCTCTTCAAACAGGGCGGCAAAGCTCTCCATGGGTGAAGCTTGTGCAGCTTCGGCAATAGCAGCAGTAGACATTGAGTTGGGGACCTTACGGATGTTTGTCACCGGGGTGACGGGTTGGTTAAGTTTCGCCGCAGAGGCCGGGCGGCCCTTGCGACACCGTTACTGTGTTGCACCTATATGTTGCACCAAGCGTATGACAATTCCTTAAGCCTGAATCACAAAGGCTGCCGCCGGACGATCGCCATGACGGCTGCCACTGCTGCTTCGATGTTCATCTCGGTGGTATCCACCCGATCGGCATCGTCGCATTGCCTGAGGGGAGCCACGCTACGCTGGGCGTCGCGCGCATCCCGTTCCTGCAAATCATGCAAAAGGGCGTGCATGTTAGCAGGCATCCCCTTTGCGATCAACTGTTTATAACGTCTTTCTGCACGCGCCCCGGCCGCGGCCGTGAGAAACACTTTGACCGCAGCGACGGGGAAGACCACCGAGCCCATGTCGCGGCCGTCCGCGACCAGGCCCGGAAAGCGCCGGTAAGCCCGCTGACGGGCCAGCAGCGCGGCCCGCACGGCCGGCAGCGCCGCCACTTTTGAGGCGCCAACGGACACTTCTTCGCTGCGGATGGCGTCCGTCACGTCGTCGCCGCCGAGCAGGACGCGGCCGCCCGCGAAAGTCGCCGGCAGGCTTGCTGCCAGCGCCGTCACGCCGGGTTCGTCATCCAGCGCGACGCCACCATGCAGCGCGGCGAGCGCTGTCAGGCGATACAGCGAGCCGCTGTCGAGATAGTGGTAGCCCAAGGCCGCCGCTACCCGCTCGGCCACGGTGCCCTTGCCCGAGGCCGAGGGACCGTCGATGGCGATCACCGGCGCGGTGATCTCGGCCAGGGCGTCGAAGTAATCGGGAAAGGTCTTGCTGACGCATTGCGGATCATTGATGGTGAGCGGCACGCCGCCCAGCGCCGCCAGCGAAAAGCACATGGCCATGCGGTGGTCGTCGTAGGTATCGATTGCCGCACCCGCTGTAAAAGTCGGCGGCGGCGAGACGGCGAGCCAATCGCTCCCCTCCTCCACGATCGCGCCGAGCTTCCTCAATTCCGTCGCCATCGCCGCGATGCGGTCGGTTTCCTTGACCCGCCACGACGCGATATTGCGCAGGACGCAGCGACCGTCGGCGAACAGGGCTGCCACTGCCAAGGTCATCGCCGCATCGGGAATGTGGTTGAGGTCGAGATCGAAGGCCCTGAGTTTCCCCGATGATTTCCCTGACACAGGCGCGCTAGCATCGATGAAGCTCTCGCCCCATTCGATGCGCGCGCCCATCGCCTCGAGCGCATCTGCGAAGCGCACATCGCCCTGGATGCTGCTGCTGCCCACACCTTCGACCCGCACCGGGCCGCCGCCGATCGCGCCGGCCGCAAGAAAATACGAGGCTGCCGAGGCGTCACCCTCGACATGCAGGACGCCGGGACTGCGATAACGCTGACCCGCAGGAATGGTGAAGCGCTGCCAGCCTTCGCGCCGCACCTCGACGCCAAAGCGCGCCATCAGGTTCAGCGTAATCTCGACATAGGGCCGCGAGATGAGTTCGGTCGTCATCTCGATCACGGCCTCTTCACCCGTGAGCGGCAAGGCCATCAGCAGCGCGGTGAGGAACTGCGAGGACACATCGCCACGCAGCCGGATCGGGGCCGCAAGCCTGACCTGCGCCGGATGGATGGCCAGCGGCGGATAACCCGGATTGCCGGTGTAGCGCACATCGGCGCCTATCTGCAACAGGCCGTCGACCAGATCGGCTATGGGCCGTTCATGCATGCGCGGCACACCCGACAGCCGGTAGCGGCCTCCGGACAAGGCGAGGGCCGCCGTCAGCGGACGAATCGCCGTGCCGGCGTTGCCCATGAAAAGGTCGGCGTCTTTCACCGGAAATACGCCCTTGCAGCCCTCGACGCGCCAGGCATTGCCACCCAGCGCCGTGACGCCAACGCCGACTTTCGCCAGCGCCGCCAGCATCACCCGCGTGTCATCGGAGTCGAGCAGGTCGCGGATTTCGGTAGTTCCTTCCGCCAGCGCCGCCAGCAGCAGCATGCGGTTGGAAATGCTTTTCGAACCCGGCAGGCGGACCGTGCCGGCGGACCGCGTCAGCGCGGGCAGGGTCAGGCTATCCATTATTCACCGGACGGCGGCAGGGAATCGAGCCAGGCGTCGCGCCGCTCGCGGGCGGTGTTGAACATCGCCTCGAGGCCAGCCGCATCGGCTCCCGCAAGCAGCACCCGCGTGCGCATCAACTCGATCATGTAGGCATCGAGTTCCTGCAGCAGGGCATGGCGATTGGCGACGCAGATGTCGCGCCACATTTCCGGATGGCTGCTGGCGATGCGCGTGAAATCGCGAAAGCCGCCGGCGGCGAAACCGAACAGTTGATCCGAATTGGGGCGCTGCGCAAAGTCGTGCACCAGGGCAAAGGCCAGCAGGTGAGGCAGATGACTGACAGCGGCGAAAACGCGATCATGTTCCCCCGGGGTGAGTTGCGATACCTTCGCGCCGCAAAGCTCCCAGACCCTACGCACCGCCTTCACGTCGTCGACGGAGTTTTCGGGCAGCGGTGTCAGCACCACGCGGCGGTCGACATAGAGGTCGGCTTGAGCCGCTGCCACGCCGCTCTTTTCCGCGCCGGCAATCGGATGGCCCGGCACGAACTGGCCGATTTTATTTCCGAGCGCCGCGCGTGCCGCCGCGACCACGTCGGACTTGGTGCTGCCGCCGTCGGTGACGATGGTGTGCGGCTGCAGATGCGGTGCCAGATCATTCATCACCGCCGGCATCTGGCCCACCGGCATGCCGAGCAGCACCAGGTCCGCACCGTCGAGCGCAGACGTCCAGTCGGTGGCAATGGCGTCGATCACCCCGCGCCGCAGCGCCTGCTCCAGCGGCGCGCGCGTGCGTCCAATGCCCACGACCTGCAAGTCCCGCCGTAGCGCCAGCGCCGACTTCTTGAGTGCGAGCGCAAACGAGCCACCGATCAGCCCGACGCCGCAGATGACGATCTTGCTTTGCGCCATCAGAGCGATTTTTGCAGGGCTTCGAGGAAGCGCAGGTTTTCCGCTTCGAGGCCGATGGTCACCCGCAGGTGATTGGGCATGCCATAACCACCGATGGGCCGCACGATCACGCCCTGTTTCATCAGCCTGCCATTGACCGCTGCAGCGTCGGCCACCTCGAAGGTGACGAAGTTGCCGTGGGAGGGAATGTGCTCCAGGCCCAGGCGCTTCAGGCCGGCGATGATCTGCTCCATGCCGCGCCGGTTGGACTCGTAGCTTTCAGCGAGGAAGACGTGGTCGTCGAGCGCCGCGAGCGCACCCGCCAGCGCCAGGTTGTTCACATTGAACGGCTGGCGCACGCGGTTGAGCAGGTCGATCACCTCGGCGCGCCCGACGCCGTAGCCGACGCGCAGACCGGCCAGGCCGTAGATTTTCGAAAACGTGCGGGTGACGATCAGGTTCGGAAAATCCTTGATCCAGGCTACCGTGTCGGCGCGATCGGCCGGTGCGAGATAGTCCGTATAGGCCTCGTCGAGCACGACCGCGATATGCGCCGGAATCTTCGCGATGAAGGCGCGCACCTCGGCCTGCGGCAGGAAGTTGCCGGTCGGATTGTTCGGATTGGCGATCCAGACCAGATGCGTATCGGGACGGATCGCGGCAAGCATGGCGGCCGGATCATGGCCGTAGTTCTTTGCCGCGGCAGCGATGCATTCGGCGCCGGCAGACATCGTCGCCAGCGGATAGACGGCAAACGCATGTTTCGAAAACACCGCTGAGCGGCCCGGCGCAAGGAAAACGCGAGCGACCAGATCGAGCACGTCGTTCGAGCCGTTGCCCAGCACTACCTGTTCCTGCGCAACGCCATGCCGCTCGGCGATCGCGGCGATCAGGTCGAACTGGTCGGGGTAACGCTCGATGCCGCCATTTACGCCAATGAGCGCCGCCTCGACCGCCTTGCGCGCCTTGGGACTCATGCCCAAGGGGTTCTCGTTGGAGGCGAGCTTGACGATCTTGTCGACCGGAATCCCCATCTGGCGGGCCAGTTCGGTGATCGGCTTGCCGGGGATGTAGGGCGAAATGGCGCGGACGTAAGGAGGCGCCTGGAGAACAATGCTCATGCTCGAACCCTCAGTAAACGGCTTTCGGATAGGAACCCAGCTCCTTGACGAAGCCGGCGCGACGACGCAGTTCTTCCAGCGCGCGGGCCACGGCAGCTTCGCTGCGGTGACCCTCGATGTCGATGTAGAACACGTATTCCCAGCGGCTGCCGCCGAAACCGCGCGCCGGGCGCGATTCCAGACGGCTCATGGAAACACCGTTGTCGGCGAAGGGCGCCAGCAACTGGTAAAGGCCGCCCGGCCGGTTCTGCGCCGAGCAGACCAGCGAGGTGCGGTCCGCACCCGAAGGGCCGGCGTCATGGCCGGCTATCACGGCGAAGCGCGTGGTGTTGTTCGGATCGTCCTCGATGTTGTCGGCGAGTATTTTCAGGCCATACAGTTCGGCCGCGGCATCGCCGGCGATGGCTGCCGTTCCGGCCTCGGCGGCCGCCAGCCGCGCCGCTTCGGCATTGCTCGCCACCGGAACCCGCTGCACCTGCGGCAGTTTGCGATTCAGCCACTCATGGCATTGCGCCAGGGACTGCGCGTGCGAATAGATACGGGTGACGGCCTCCGGACTGTCGCCCTGTCCCATCAGCTTGTGATGGATCGGCAGGTTGATCTCGCCGCAGATCTGCAGGGGCGAGGAAAGCAGCAGGTCCAATGAGCGGCCGATGGCGCCTTCGGTGGAATTCTCGATCGGAACCACGCCGTAATCGGCATTTCCGGCTTCGACGGCACGGAACACGTCGTCGATTCCGGGGCAGGCCAGCAGCGTCGGCGCGCCGCCGAAATGCTTGCGCGCGGCCGATTCGGAGTAGGTGCCGGCCGGCCCCAGGTAGGCAATCGTCAGGGGCTGTTCCTGCGCCAAGCAGGCCGACATGACTTCGCGCACGATGCGCTGCGCCGCCGCCGCCGGCAGCGGGCCAGGGTTTCTCTCGGCCACCCGGCGCAACACCTGCGCTTCGCGTTCCGGCCGGTAGATATTGCCCTGTTTGATCTCGCCGATGCGATGCGCCAGCCTGGCCCGATCGTTGATCAGGCGCAGCAGTTCGCCGTCGATCGCGTCGATCTCTTCGCGCAGCCTGGCCAGCTCTTGCGAATCGTCGGCCACGCTCAGCCCTCCAGCGGCAGATACCTGACGGCCAGCACGCCCGGAATGCCGGCGATCGCGTCGATCACCTTGCCCGGCACTGCACTATCCACGTCGACCAGCGTGTAGGCGACGTCGCCCTTCGACTTGTTCATCATGTTGTGGATGTTGAGGCCGGCATTGGCCATGGCGGTCGAAATCTGGCCCAGCATGTTGGGCACGTTGGAATTGGCCACCGCGATGCGAAAGTTCGATTCGCGCGGCATCGACACGTTGGGGAAATTGACCGCATTCTGCACGTTGCCGTGCTCCATGTACTCGCGCAACTGCTCGGCCACCATGATGGCGCAATTCTCTTCCGCCTCGCCGGTGGAAGCACCGAGGTGCGGCAGTGCAATGACGCCGGGATGGTTGTTGACGTGCGGACTGGGGAAGTCGCAGACGTAGGCAGAGAGTTTCTTCGCATCCAGCGCGGCGATCACGGCCGCCTCGTCCACCACGCCCTCGCGGGAAAAATTCAACAGCACGGCGCCGTGCCTGGCATGCGCCAGCATTTCAGCGTTGATCATCTTGCGCGTGGCATCGACCAGCGGCACGTGCATGGAAACGAAGTTGGCGTTCTTCAGCACCTCGGCGACGCTGTTGGCCTTCCTGACCTGGGAAGGCAGGCTCCAGGCCGCATCGACCGTGATTTCCGGGTCGTAACCGAGCACTTTCATGCCCAGCTTGATCGCGATGTCGGCCACCAGGCAACCGATCTTGCCCAGACCGATCACGCCCAGGGTATGCCCGGCCAGTTCGAAGCCGGCGAAGTTCTTCTTGCCGTCCTCGACCTTTTTTTCCATGGCCGGGTCGGCGGGATCGAGCGCAGCGACAAACTTCATCGCACCGCCGATGTTGCGCGCCGAGAGCAGCATGCCGGCGACCACCAGTTCCTTGACCGCGTTGGCATTGGCACCCGGCGCATTGAATACCGGCACGCCACGCGCCGACATCGCCTTGACCGGAATGTTGTTGGTGCCGGCGCCGGCGCGACCGATGGCCTGCACCGACTTGGCAATCTCCATCGAATGCATGTCGGCCGAGCGCACCATGATCGCATCCGGCTTGGCGATGTCCTTGCCGACCAGATAACGCTCCGCCGGCAGGCGTTTGAGGCCGTTCTGCGATATCTGGTTGAGGATCAGGATATTGATCGGCTTGGCCATGCTCATTTGGCAAACCTC
>JBIJDJ010000152.1:0-7078 GCA_044344175.1 Sulfuritalea sp. | reverse complement strand
GGGGTGCGGCGCAATGCGCCGCGCTCAAGCAAGCGACCCGACAACTGCGTCAGGTTGCCCGGCTTATCCTCAGGCGGCAACGGCAGCAGCCGGAGCCTCCACTCTGGCATCGCCCTGGGTCAGGGAACGCGACTTCTCTTCCTTCATCATCGGCGAAGGAGTCACCACCGCCTTGCGGGTTTTCACCGTCAGGTGGCGCAACACGGCATCGTTGAACTTGAAGGCGTGCTCGAGTTCGGCCAGGGTTTCACCATCGCACTCGATGTTCATCAGTACGTAGTGGGCCTTGTGTACCTTCTGGATCGGATAGGCCATCTGGCGACGGCCCCAGTCTTCGAGGCGGTGAATGGCGCCGTTGCGGCCGGTGACCAGCGTCTTGTAACGCTCGATCATCGCCGGAACCTGCTCCGACTGGTCCGGATGGACGATAAATACAACTTCATAATGGCGCATGCAATCTCCTTGTGGTTGAGTGGCAGCCCCCCCGCATGCGTAACGGGTGGAGCAAGGGAAGCCCGCGATTATACAAAGCCGGCCGGCCTAAAGCAAGGCAAATCCGTGGCTTGGAGCGCCTAACCGCAGTAGCGCAGGTTCGTGAATTCGAGCAGCAGGTTCGCTCCGCCGTAGGCGGCGAAGGCCAGACCGAGGACTATGCCGGCCGCCAGCAGGGCAAGAGCCTGGAACCAGCGCCAGCCCGGCGAAGCCGGGACAGGCGGTTGCGGATTCTGCGACGAGGGATTGGCGGCATCCTGCGCAAGCCGGCCTCCCGAGTCAAGCGCACTCAAAATAGCTCACCATCGCGTAGGAATCGCCATTGGCCGAGCGGCAGATCGCCCAGACGTACCCGGCCGATGCGCACCCGTTTCAGCCCTGTGACCCGCAGGCCCACGAGTTCGCACATGCGCCGGATTTGCCGCTTGCGGCCTTCGGTCAGCACGAAGCTCAACTGATCGGAGTTGGCCCAGGCAACCCGGGCCGGACGCAGCTTCTTGCCGTCCAGTTCCAGGCCGTGGTTGAGCAGCGCGAGTCCACGTGCATCGAGCGCGCCTTCGACCCGCACCAGGTATTCCTTCTCCACCTTGGCATCGTCGCCGATCAATTGCCGCGCCACGCGTCCGTCCTGGGTCAGCACCAGCAATCCGGTGGAATCGATGTCGAGCCGCCCCGCCGGCGCCAGGCCTTTCAGATGCGACAGCTGAAAACGCTGATGATCGCCCGCCATCTGGGTTTTCGGCGAAATCAGGCTCACCGCCGGCAGATGCCCGTCTTCGGCCTGGGCGGAAACATAGCTCATCGGCTTGTGCAGCAGGATCGTGACCTGGCGCGCCTGCGTCGCGCGCGCTTCCGGTGCCAGGCTAATCACCGCGTCGGCCGCCGCCCGCGTGCCCAGTTGCGTGACGCGCTGGCCATCGACGAAGACCAGCCCGCGTTCGATATAGCCATCCGCCTCGCGGCGCGAACAGAGGCCGCGCTCAGCCAGCAGTTTGGAAACCCGGATACCCTGCGTATCATCCATAGACGCCAATTCTATCTCCCGCCGCCATGCTGAGCTATCGCCACGCCTTCCACGCCGGCAACCACGCCGACATCCTCAAGCATGTCGTGCTGACGCTGTGCCTCGAGCACATGAATGCCAAGGACAAGCCTTATCTCCTGCTCGACACGCACGCCGGCGCCGGCCTCTACGCGATCGACTCGGAACAGGCGAAGAAGACCGGTGAATACCTCGACGGCATCGCCCGGCTGTGGAACCGCATCGACCTGCCCGCGCCGATGAAGCCCTACTTGGACGCGCTGCAGGCCTGCAGCGGCGGCCTGAAACTGCGCCGTTACCCCGGCTCGCCCTGGCTTGCCGCACACTTCGCCCGCGAGATCGACACCCTGCGTTTCTGCGAACTGCACTCGACCGATTTTGCCCTCCTGCGGCGTGAATTCCGTGACACCGGGCGCCGCGTCAAGGTCGACCAGCACGACGGCTTCGAAGTCATGAAGGCGGCCCTGCCCCCGTCCTCGCGACGCGGCCTGGTACTGATCGATCCCTCCTACGAGATCAAGAGCGACTACCCGCGCGTGGTCGCGGCGCTGAAGGACGCGCTCGAGCGCTTCGCCACCGGCACCTACCTGGTCTGGCTGCCCTTCCTGCCCACCATCGAAGCGCGCGCGCTGCCCGAAAAGCTGAAGAAGCTGCCCGCCGACTGGCTCTACGCCAGCCTCAGCGTGCGCGGCCCGGCCACCAAGGGGCGCGGCATGCACGGCAGCGCGATGTTCGTCATCAATCCGCCGTGGACGCTCAAGGCGGCGCTCGAGGAATCCCTGCCCTGGCTGTCGCAGGTACTGGCGCTGGATGAAAAGGCGGGGTGGGTGGCGGAAAGTTCGGACGCAAATGCGACAAAATCACGTGGGGATTAAGGCAACGGGTTGCCAAACGGCAGAATGCCCTGCAGCGTCGACGGCCGGCACAACGTCCGGAGGGGGCGCCGATCGGCTCACCGATGCCGGCGTTTGCTACCGCCCTCCTATAGACGCTTCGATCCCGATGGGAAGATTTATGCGCGCAGCCCTGTGTTTTCTGTTTGCCCTGGTCGCCGCACCGGCATGGGCCGAGTGGGTGAAGGTGGGTGAGACCGATATCGCCGTCTACTACATTGACTCCACCACGGTCCGCAGGGATCGTCACCTGCGCTGGGTATGGGAGGTGCAAGACTTCAAGCAAAGGCGCGAAAACGGCCTGATGTCGCGGCGAGTGTTGGATGAATTCGATTGCAGGGAAGAGGAAGTCAGAATTCTCTCGATGTTCAACCATGCCGAGCCGATGGCAACAGGCCCGGCATCTCTGTTGAGCAATGATCCCTTCATTTCGACAGCCATCCAGCGCAGCACTCCCGCCGAAGTTATCTACAACATTGTCTGCGCCTATTAGCAACTCCCGCAGCACGACAGACTGGACGCTCCGGGAGCAGCGAAGTGACAATGCCTTCGATTGGGGTCATTCGCTGGATGCTCCCACCAAAGGCCCAGCGCCGGGCTCATGATCTGCTCGATGCTGCGGGGAAGGCCACAAAACAATTCAGAACGTTATTTCCATTTTCTCCCGGGCCAGGACGGTATCGGGAAAACGTGCCTGGCATTGCTTTTCGACATCCAGCAAAAACGCATCGTCATGGTCGGGATCGTGATGCGTAATGACTAGCTGACCGACCCCGGCCTGCTCGGCCACGTCCACCGCCTGCGCCCAGCTGCTGTGGCCCCAGCCGCGAAAGCGCGGCAATTCTTCGGGGGTATATTGCCCCTCATGGATCAAGACGTCGGCGCCGCGCGCCAGTTCGACGATCCGCGGGTCGATGCTCTCGCCGTGCTCTATATCCGTGCAATACACCAGCACTTTGCCGTCCGGGCCCTCGAAACGATAGCTGTAGGCATCGCCGGGATGCTTGTGCTTCACCACCCTGACGGAAGCCTTGTCGACCGTCAGGTGGTCATCGGCAGTCTGAAAGAACTCGAGCTTTGCCCCCATGCCGTCGAGAGGGACCGGAAAGTACTGCTCCTGCATCTGGGTGTCAAAGATGCCTCGCAGATCGAGGCCGCTGCGCTCACGGCCGATCGCGCTGATGGTAAACGTGCGGCGCGGATCGTAGGCAGGCCCTGGATGTGATCCCAGTGAAAATGCGAGAAGGCCAGGAAACAGGGACGATCGATGCCCAGATGCGGGTCATGTTCCATTTCCTTGCCCAACTCGCGGATGCCGGTACCGGCATCCAGAATCACCGTGCGCTGGGGGCCTTCCACAAGTACGCAGGAGGTGTTGCCGCCGAACTCCTGATACTGCGTTCCGAATACCGAAACGGAACCTCTCACGCCGAAAAACTTTATGCGGGCCATTTCAACCTCCTTTCGCTATCAGTTTCCCTGCCCTGCTGCTGCCCGAAAGACACTTCTGGTGCATGGCGCGCCATCACAGGCGCGAATCGCCGTGCCGGCAGCGCCGACTTTCTCAGGTTTTCAGTTCGTCGCGATCGCGGAAGTGTTCCAGCGCTTCCGGATTGGCCAGCGCCTCGACGTTCTTCACCGGATTGCCGTGCACCACGTTGCGCACCGCGAGCTCGACGATCTTGCCGCTCTTGGTACGCGGAATGTCGGGGACCTGGAGGATCTTGGCCGGCACGTGGCGCGGCGTGGTGTTGTCCCTGATCACCTGCTTGATGCGTTTTTCCAATGCGTCGTCATGCGCCAGGCCCTCGCGCAGCTTGACGAAGAGCACCACGCGCACGTCGCCGGCATTGCCCGGCGGCCAGTCCTGACCGATGACGATGGATTCGACGACTTCGGCGAGCTTTTCCACCTGGCGGTAAATCTCTGCCGTACCGATGCGCACGCCGCCGGGATTCAGCGTCGCGTCGGAACGGCCGTAGATGATGAAGCCGCCGTGCGCGGTGATCTCGGCAAAGTCGCCGTGGCACCAGATATTGTCGAAGCGCTCGAAGTAAGCCGCGTGATATTTCGCGCCACCCTCGTCGTGCCAGAAGCCGATCGGCATTACCGGGAATGAGCGCGTGCATACCAGTTCGCCCTTTTCGCCGCGCACCGGCCGGCCGTCGTCGTCGAACACATCCACCGCCATGCCCAGGCCGGCGCATTGGATCTCGCCGCGATATACCGGGCCGTTCGGATCGCCGATGACGAAGCAGGAAATGATGTCGGTACCGCCTGACACCGAGGCGAGCTGGATATCCTGCTTGATGTTGGCATAGACGTAGTCGAAGCCTTCCGCGACCAGCGGGCTGCCGGTGGAGAACAGCGTGCGGAGGTGCTCCAGCCTGTGCGTCCGCCGCGGCTGCAGATTGATCTTGGCGATGGCGTCGATGAACTTGGCCGAGGTGCCCAAATGCGTCATGCCTTCGGCATCGGCGTAATCGAACAGGATGTTGCCGCGACCGACGAAGGGCGAGCCGTCATACAAAAGCAGGATCGCTCCCGAAGCCAGGGCGGTAACCAGCCAGTTCCACATCATCCAGCCGCAGGTGGTGAAGAAGAACAGGCGGTCATCAGCCTGCACATCGCTCTGCAACTGGTGTTCCTTGATGTGCTGTAGCAACACGCCGCCGGCGCAATGCACGATGCACTTGGGCACGCCCGTGGTGCCCGAGGAATACATGATGTAGAGCGGATGGTCAAAGGGCAGCCGCTCGAAGCGGATCTTGAGCTCCTCGACATGGGGTGCGAGGAATTCCGCCAGCGTGACGCCATGCCGGATCCCGGCGGCGTCGCCGCCTCCCACATACGGCACGACGACCACGCGCTCCAGCGACGGTAGGCGCGCGGCGATCTCACTCACCTTGCCCAGGCAGTCGATGTTCTTGCCGTTGTACCAGTAGCCGTCGCAGGCAAACAGCACCTTCGGCTCGATCTGGCCGAAGCGGTCGAGCACGCCCTGCACGCCGAAGTCCGGCGAGGCCGAGGAAAAGATGGCGCCGATGGACGCCGTGGCCAGCATCGCCACCACGGCGGCCGGCAGGTTGGGCAGGTAGGCGGCGACGCGGTCACCCTTGACCACGCCCATGGCGCGCAATGCGGCGGCAGTTTGCGCCACGGCGCGATAGAGCTCGGCGCGACTGGCGCGGCCCCGAACCTTGTCCTCGCCCCAGAACACCATGGCATCCGAATCGTCGCGCCGGCGCAGCAGGTTCTCGGCGAAGTTCAGTCGCGCCTGCGGGAACCACTTCGCGCCGGGCATTTTCTCGCGGTCGACGACGACCGTCGAACCCATCTCGCCGCGTACTTCGCCGAACTCCCAGACCGAAGTCCAGAACTCTTCCGGATGGGCTATCGACCAGGCATGGACTGTCGAATAATCGGCGCCGGCGAGACGGCGATCCCAGCGCTTGCCGGCCGCCTTCGTGAATGCCGTCAGACGCGTGGCGGCGATGCGCCGTGCCGAAGGTTGCCAGATCGGTAAGGTACTTTGGCTCATGGTGGTTTCCTGTTCTCGGCGAGACTAAAGGCAGCTTGCGCGCATGACATCGGGCAACGGGATCGACTTGCCCGTGGAGGGGTTGATCCATACCAGTTTGGCCGCGCCCTCCGCGTAGATCCTGTCCTCGCCCACCAGGCGTAATTCGTACCAGGTCGGCACGCTGCTGCGCCCCGGATGGCCGCAGAACATGCGGCAGTCGATGGTGCCGGGATAGGTAAAGGGAATCAGGAAGGTGCAACTGGCATTGACGATGACCGGCCCTTCGGTCTGCGTCCACGAAGTTCCGAAGCCAAAGCTCTCCAGCCATTCGATGCGGGCCTGTTCCATGTAGCGGAAATAGACCGTGTTGTTGACGTGACCCATGGCGTCCTCGTCGCCCCAGCGAATCGGCATCCGGTTGCTGAAGATGAACTTGCGGTGGTGTTCCATGGCGGGGTTACCGAAGGCGTTATTAAAGACTTCAAGATTATAATCGTGCGCTTAAATCAATCGATCGGGGTCAGAATGCAGCGCGAATCCATGGAATTCGATGTCGTCATCTTGGGCGGCGGTCCGGCCGGACTTTCGGCCGCAATCCGGCTCAAGCAGATCAATGCCGAAATCAACGTCTGCCTGATCGAAAAGGGCTCGGAAATCGGCGCCCATATCCTCTCCGGCGCGGTCATGGATCCGCGCGCGCTGAACGAACTGATCCCCGACTGGCAGGCGCAGGGCGCGCCGCTAGAGACGGCCGTGAGCCGTGACCGCTTCGCCTTCCTGACTCAGCACGGCTTCGTCGATCTGCCCACTCTGCTCCTGCCCGGCTGCTTCCAGAACCACGGCAACTACGTCATCAGCCTCGGCCAACTCTGTCGCTGGCTGGGTGCGCAGGCCGAGGCACTGGGCGTCGAGGTCTATCCCGGCTTCGCCGGCGCCGAAGTGCTCTACGACGACAAGGGCGCGGTGCGCGGCGTCGCCACCGGCGACATGGGCCTCACCCACGACGGCCAGCCCGGCCCCAACCACCAGCCGGGCATGGAACTCTTGGCCAAATACACCCTGTTCGCCGAAGGCTGCCGCGGTCACCTGGGCAAGCAGGTCGAGGCGAAGTTCGACCTGCGCGCCGAA
>JBIJDJ010000151.1:0-7120 GCA_044344175.1 Sulfuritalea sp. | reverse complement strand
CCGGCTTCGAGGCCGCCTGAGCAGTTTTCGGAATGTAAACATTCGGCGCTGGCGCTACGGCGATTGCCGTAGCGCCAGCGCCGACTTTCCTTCGCAGCCGATTACTCTTCGAGCAGGCTGCGCAGCATCCACGCCGTTTTCTCGTGGACTTCTATGCGCTGCGTCAGGAGGTCGGCGCTGGGCTGGTCCTTGGCCTTTTCCACCAGCGGGAACAGCTTGCGCGCGGTGCGCGCCGTGGCTTCCTGCGCGGCGACCAGGTGGCGCACCATGTCGAGCGCACGGGGCTGCCCTTCGACTTCCCTGATGGTCGCCAGCTTGACGAACTCCTTGTAGGTGCCGGGGGCGGGGTGGCCCAGCGCGCGGATGCGTTCGGCGATCAGGTCGAGCGCGTTCCACTGCTCGGTGTATTGGCCCATGAACATCAGGTGCAGGGTGTTGAACATCGGGCCGGTGACGTTCCAGTGGAAGTTGTGCGTCATCAGGTAGAGCGTGTAGCTGTCGGCGAGCAGGCCGGACAGGCCTTGCGCGATGGCGGCGCGGTCTTTGTCGCTGATGCCGATGTCGGGTTTGGCGGCGGGTTTCTTTTTCATGGTGGTTCTCCTTTGGTCGAAACTCAGGCGGCTACCGCGTGCGGCATCGCCGTCGGCGCGGAACTGCGGATCAAGTGATCGAAGGCGGATAGGCTGGCCTTCGCGCCTTCACCCATGGCGATGATTATCTGCTTGTAGGGCGTGGTCGTGGCGTCGCCGGCGGCGAATACTCCCGGCAGCGAGGTCTGGCCGCGCGCATCGATCTCGATCTCGCCGCGCGGCGAGAGTGCCAGTGTGCCCTTGAGCCAGTCGGTGTTGGGCAGGAGGCCGATCTGGACGAAGATGCCTTCGAGTTCGACGCGCTTGACCTGGTCGCTGTTGCGATTCTTATAGACGATGCCATTCACCTTTTCGCCGTCGCCGGTGACTTCGGTGGTCAGCGCGCTGGTGATGATGGTGACGTTGGGCAGGCTGCCGAGCTTGGCCTGCAATACCGCGTCGGCCCTGAGCTTTCTGTCGAATTCGAGCAGCGTGACATGGCTCACGATGCCCGCGAGGTCAATCGCCGCCTCGACGCCCGAATTGCCGCCGCCGATCACGGCGACGCGCTTGCCGCGGAACAAGGGCCCGTCGCAGTGCGGGCAGAAGCACACACCTTTCGCCTTGTATTCCTTCTCGCCGGGCACGTTCATCTCGCGCCAGCGCGCGCCCGTGGCGAGGATCAGGCTTCTGGCCTTGAGCGTGGCGCCGTTGGCGAGCCTGACCTGATGCATGCCTTCGCCGGGGATCAGTGCTTCGGCGCGCTGCAGGTTCATAATGTCGGCCTCATATTCCTTGACGTGCTGCTCCAGCGCCATGGCGAGCTTCGGTCCTTCGCTGCGCTGCACCGAAATGAAGTTCTCGATGCCCATGGTGTCGAGCACCTGGCCGCCGAAGCGCTCGGCCACCACGCCGGTGCGGATGCCCTTGCGCGCGGCGTAGATCGCCGCGGCTGAACCGGCTGGACCGCCGCCGACGACGAGCACGTCGTAGGCGTCTTTCGCATCGAGTTTCTCGGCATCGCGCGCCGTGGCGCCGGTGTCGACTTTTGCGAGGATTTCCTCGATCGTCATGCGGCCCTGGCCAAATGGCTCGCCGTTCAGCAGCACGGTCGGCACGGCCATGATCTTGCGTGCACTCACTTCGTCCTGAAAGAGGGCGCCGTCGATCATCACGTTCTCGACGCCGGGGTTGAGCACGGCCATCAGGTTGAGCGCCTGTACCACGTCCGGGCAGTTGTGGCAGGAGAGCGAAATGTAGGTCTCGAAGCGGAAGGAGCCGGGCAGCGTCTTGATCTGCTCGACCACGGCGGCATCGACCTTGGGCGGATGGCTGCCGGTCTGCAGCAGCGCGAGCACGAGGGAAGTGAATTCGTGGCCCATCGGAATGCCGGCGAAGCGGATGCGGGCAGCTTCGCCGGGACGGCCAACGGAGAAAGAAGGCTTGCGCGCGTCGTTGCCGTCCTCGCGCACACTCACCTTGGGCGAAAGCGCAGCGATGTCGGCCAGCAGTTCGCGCATCTGGCGCGCGGCGTCACTGGCGTCGAGCGAAGCGACGAGTTCTATCGGGGCCTGAAGCTTTTCGAGGTAGGCGGCGAGCCGGGTTTTGATGGCGGTGTCGAGCATGATTTTCTCCTAGTGTGAATTGCAATGGAAAGGCAGCCGTTGTGCGATCTGCCTTGCCGCTGCAATCCTGGCCCCGGCGGGGGTAAGTGTGGCCGGGGCGGGATGGTTGGGCTTAGGGGCTTGTCGTTAGATTTTTCCGACCAGGTCCAGCGACGGCGCCAGCGTGGCTTCGCCTTCCTTCCACTTGGCGGGGCAGACTTCGCCCGGATGGCTGGCGACGTATTGAGCGGCCTGCACTTTGCGCAGCAGTTCGGTAGCGTCGCGGCCGATGCCGCCGGCGTTGATCTCGATGATCTGGATCCTGCCCTGCGGGTCCATGACGAAGGTGCCGCGCTCGGCCAGGCCGGCTTCCTCGATCATCACACCGAAGTTGCGCGTGATGGCGCCGGTCGGATCGCCGATCATCGGGTACTTGATCTTGCCGATGGTTTCCGACGAGTCGTGCCAGGCCTTGTGCGTGAAGTGGGTGTCGGTCGACACGGAATAGATCTCGACGCCGAGCGACTTGAAGGTGGCGTAGTGATCGGCCAGGTCGCCGAGTTCGGTCGGGCAGACGAAGGTGAAGTCGGCCGGGTAGAAGAACACTACCGACCACTTGCCCTTGAGGTCGTCCTGGGTGACGGGGACGAACTTGCCGTTGTGGAAGGCGGTGGCCTTGAAGGGCTGGATTTCGGTGTTGATCAGGCTGGCGTTCATGGTGTTGCTCCTTGGGGTGGTTGATTGATGTGCTGCGATGGATTGAATCTTAGGCAGCCCGATACGATTGATCAATTGAATTGTTGTTATTGATGTAATAGGTGCTGGCTATTGCTTTCTGTGCGATTTTTCCCGGACTGCCGGATCGAGGGTTCGAACTTCGTCCCGTGCGTCAGGAAGCCGAAATCTTCACAGGGCTATAATTCGCGCTTTAGATATAAAAGGAGTTCGCCGTGGGTCTCGATCGCGTTCCTTCCGGCAAGGATTTGCCGAATGATTTCAATGTGGTGATCGAGATTTCGATGCACTCGGAGCCGATCAAGTACGAGGTGGACAAGGAATCCGGGGCCATTTTCGTCGATCGCTTCATGTCCACGGCGATGCACTATCCCTGCAACTACGGTTACATCCCGCACACCATTTCCGGCGATGGCGACCCGGTGGATGTACTGGTACTTTCGCAGTTCGCCCTGCCGCCGGGCGTGGTGGTGCGTTGCCGGCCGATCGGCATGCTGAAGATGACGGACGAGGCCGGCGAGGATGCCAAACTGCTCGCCGTGCCGGTGGACAAGCTGACGCCGATGTACCACAGTGTGTCCGGTCCGCGCGACCTGCCGCAGCTCGTGCTCGACCAGATTTCGCACTTCTTTGCCCATTACAAGGATCTGGAGCCGGGCAAGTTCGTCAAGATCAACGGCTGGGTCGGCATCGAGGAAGCCAAGAAGGAAGTCATGGACGGCGTCGCCGCGTTCGAAGCGGTCAAAGACAAGCCGGCGTACTGATTCCTGGCGACGAAGTTCTAAAGCCCGCCGTCAGGCGGGCTTTTTTATGGTGCGTCCGTCAGGGCGCACCCGCTTGAGGCCGCAGCGGCCGTAACTAAAACTCCGCTATAGTTTGCCCCATGAAACGCCTTCGCATTGCTGTCGCCCAGATGAACGCCACGGTGGGCGACCTCGCCGGCAACGTCGACCGGATTCTTGAGTTTGCTGCCCGTGCCCGCGAGGGTGGCGCGGACGTGCTGCTGACTCCGGAACTCGCCCTGAGCGGCTATCCGCCGGAAGACCTGCTGACGCGCCCCGATTTCTACCGTGCCTGCGCGACTCAGGTCGAGCGCCTCGCCGCGGCCGCCGTGCTGCCGGTCATCGCGGGCCATCCGGAAGAGTTCGCCGGCGAGTACTACAACGCAGCCTCCCTGCTCACGCAGGGCCGGATTATGGCGACCTATCGCAAACACCGCCTGCCCAACTACGAGGTGTTCGACGAGGAGCGCTACTTCGCGGCTGGACGGGAACCCTGCGTCATCGAATTCAAGGGCGTGCGCTGCGGGCTGGCGATTTGCGCCGATGTCTGGGGGGCTGGCGCTGCCGAGGCGGCGGTTCAGGCGGGGGCGGAGCTGATGCTGTCGCTCAATGCCTCACCCTACCACATGAACAAGCAGGCGCGCCGCTACGAGGTGCTGCGCGATCGCGTCGCAGCTACCGCGACGCCGGTGGTCTATGCCAATCTGGTAGGCGGGCAGGACGAGCTGGTGTTCGACGGCGCCTCGTTTGCGATGGACGGGCAGGGCCGCCTGACGCATCAATTGCCGGCCTTCGTCGAGGCCCTCGAATTCGTCGATTTCGCCGACGGGCATCTGCTGCCGGGGCGCATGGTCGAGTCGCCGTCGCGCGAGGCGGAGGTCTACTCTGCGCTGAAACTGGGCGTCGCCGACTACCTCGGCAAGAACGGTTTTCCCGGCGCCATCATCGGCCTTTCCGGCGGCATCGATTCAGCGCTGACCCTGGCAATTGCGGTTGACGCGCTGGGTGCCGACAATGTGCGCTGCGTGATGATGCCTTCGCCATGGACGGCGCAGATGAGCCTCGACGATTCGCGCGAAATGGTGCGCCGGCTCGGCGTGCAGTACGACGAGATACCGATCTCCGCGGCGATGGAGCAGTTCGCCGTGTTGCTGGCGCCGACTTTTGCCGCCATCGACAAAACTGCGGGTCCGAAGCCGGCTTGGGACACCACCGACGAGAACCTGCAGGCGCGCATCCGCGGCATGCTGCTGATGGCGCTGTCCAACCGCACCGGGCGCATCGTGCTGACCACCGGCAACAAGAGCGAAATGGCGGTCGGCTATGCCACGCTGTATGGCGACATGGCCGGCGGTTTCGCGGTGATCAAGGACGTGCCGAAAACCTTCGTCTATCGCCTGGCCCAATGGCGCAACACGGTGTCGGACGTGATTCCGCAGAACATCATCACGCGCCCGCCCTCGGCCGAACTCAAGCCCGGCCAGACAGACCAGGACACGCTGCCACCCTACGAAGTGCTCGACGCCATCATCGAGGCCTACATGGAGCGCGACGAAAGCCCGCGTCAGATCATCGCCGCAGGCTGCAGCGAAGCCGACGTGCGCAAGGTGGTCGGCATGCTGAAGAAGAACGAGTACAAGCGGCGCCAGGCGCCGGTCGGGATCCGCGTCACGCAGCGCGGTTTCGGCAAGGATTGGCGCTATCCGATAACATCACGTTATCCGGACGAATACTGAAATCAGGGGGAAGCAGGAAATGAAGAAAATCGAAGCCATCATCAAGCCGTTCAAGCTCGACGAAGTACGCGAGGCATTGTCCGAGGTCGGCGTGACCGGACTCACCGTGACCGAGGTCAAGGGCTTCGGCCGGCAGAAGGGCCACACCGAACTGTATCGCGGTGCCGAGTACGTGGTCGACTTCCTGCCCAAGATCAAAATCGAGATCGTCGTTGCCGACGAGACCGTGGAGCCCGCCATCGAGGCCATCATCAAGGCCGCGCGCACCGGCAAGATCGGCGACGGCAAGATATTTGTGTCGTCAGTAGAACAAGTCGTCCGCATCCGCACGGGCGAGGGGGGCGGAGCCAGCGAATATTGGGGGTGGGTCGGCTCGCTGCGCTCGACTATTTCGGCGCAGCGAGCAGCACTACCACCGCACCGGCGCCGCCCTCGGCGGCGCGGGCCTGACAGAAGGCCAGCACTTCGCTGCGCTGGCTCAGCCAGCCCAGCACCAGCTTCTTCAGGACCGGCTCGCGGCCGGGCGAACTCAGGCCCTTCCCATGCACGATGCGTACGCAGCGCTGGCCGTGGTCGCGGCATTCCCTCAGAAAAGTGACGACGGCGGTTCGCGCCTGGTCGCGGTTCAGGCCATGCAGATCGAGTTTTTCCTGCGTCACCCAGCGCCCGCGGCGCAGGTCGCGCAGCCAGGCTTTCGGCAGGCTGTCACGCCGCCATGCGGCTTCGTCGCCGCCCTCGAGATAGAGATCGATCAGCACCGGGCCATGCAGGGACTCGTCGAGCGCCGCGGCCTCGTCGAACAGGTGCTGGCGCGGAATGGCCGGCGGCAAGGGCGGCTCGTGATGGACGCGGTCCCATTGCAGCGGTTGGACATCGGCCACCGCTTCGCGGAACGTGGCGCGTTCCTCGGCAGAGGGTGCGGCTCGATGGGGTCGTTTAGCCACGATTGACGGGATCACGGCGGGGAAAGGCGGAGTAGGGGACTCCGCCTTTCCCCGGCTCATGGTCTATTCGAGGTCGTCGAGATACTTCTCGGCATCGAGCGCCGCCTGGCAGCCGGTGGCGGCGCTGGTCACGGCCTGCTTGTAGATGTGGTCCTGCACGTCGCCGGCGGCAAACACGCCGGGAATGCTGGTTGCCGTGGCGTTGCCTTTGCGGCCGGCCTGGGTGACGATGTAGCCGCCTTCCATTTCCAACTGGCCGACGAACAGGTCGGTGTTGGGCTTGTGGCCAATGGCGATGAACACACCCATCAGCGGGATGTCTTCGCTGGCGCCGGTCTTCACGCTCTTGACGCGCATGCCGGTGACGCCGGACTTGTCGCCGAGGACTTCATCCAGCGTGTGGTCCCACTTGATGGTGACCTTGCCGGCCTTCTCCTTCTCGAACAGCTTGTCCTGGAGGATCTTTTCTCCGCGGAACTTGTTGCGCCGATGCACGACCGTGACGTGACTGGCGATGTTGGAAAGGTAGAGCGCCTCTTCGACCGCCGTGTTGCCGCCGCCGATGACTGCCACGGGCTGGTTCTTGTAGAAGAAGCCGTCGCAGGTGGCGCAGGCCGAGACGCCCTTGCCGGAGAAGGCTTCCTCCGAGGGCAGGCCGAGATACTGTGCCGAGGCACCGGTGGCTATGATCAGCGCGTCGCAGGTGTAGCTGCCTGCGTCGCCGACCAGGCGAATCGGCTTTTCGGTGAG
>JBIJDJ010000150.1:0-7124 GCA_044344175.1 Sulfuritalea sp. | reverse complement strand
TCCTGCTGCTGATCGTAGCGGTGGCCGCCTTCAACATCGTCTCCACGCTGGTCATGGCCGTCACCGACAAGCGTGCCGACATCGCCATCCTGCGCACCCTGGGCGCGAGTCCCGGCAGCATCATGGTCATCTTCATCGTGCAGGGCGTCCTGATCGGAACGGTGGGGCTGGCCGCCGGCATCGGCGGCGGAGTGGCCCTGGCGCTCAACATCGACGTTGTCGTGCCGGCGCTGGAACGGCTGCTGGGCATGCAGTTTCTCGCCAAGGACGTGTATTACATCAGCGAGTTGCCTTCCGACCTGCACTGGTCGGACGTCGGCACCATCGGCGTGGTGTCCTTCGTCCTCACCTTGCTGGCCACGCTGTATCCGAGTTGGCGCGCTTCGCGCACGCAACCGGCGGAGGCGCTGCGCTATGAGTGATCTGGACGCCGTGCTGGCGTGCGCCGGACTCGCCAAGGTGTTCCGTCAGGGTGCGACCGAGGTGCCGGTTCTCGGCGGCATCGACCTGAAAGTCGGCGCCGGCGACACGGTGGCCATCGTCGGTGCCAGCGGCTCGGGCAAGAGCACCTTGCTGCACCTGCTGGGCGGGCTGGACACGCCGACGGCGGGTCGGGTGTTGCTGCATGGCAGTGACCTGGCGCAGGTCGGCGAGGCGGAGCGCGGGCGCTTGCGCAACCGCCGCCTGGGCTTCGTCTATCAGTTCCACCATCTGCTGATGGAATTCACCGCCGTGGAAAATGTGGCCATGCCGTTGCTGATCCGTCGCATGGATCGCGCCGCGGCGGAGCAGCAGGCGCGGGCAGTGCTGGATCGGGTCGGACTCGGGCATCGCCTGAGCCACCGGCCGGGCGAACTGTCGGGCGGCGAGCGGCAACGCGTGGCGGTGGCGCGCGCCCTGGTCACGAAACCGGCCTGCCTGCTGGCCGACGAGCCGACCGGCAACCTGGATCGTGGTGCGGCCGATGCCGTGTTTGGGCTGCTGCTGGAACTGTGCCGCGAGCATCAGGCGGCGCTGGTGCTGGTGACCCATGACCTGGATCTGGCGGCACGGGCGGGCAGGGTGCTGCACCTTCAGGACGGCGTGCTGGTTTAAGTTTTTTAAGTTTTGCGCTTCAGGCGACGTCGTGCTGCGGCCAGCTGCCGCTGGCGCCGCCGGTGCCAGGCGCGCACCAGATAGATGCGCCAGGCCACACGCACCAGTCCATAGCCGGCCAGCGCCAGGCCCGAGGCGAGCAGCACCAGACCCAGGGCGAGCGGCGTGCCGAGGCCGAGCATCCAGTCCGTCAGCGTCCGGACCCAGGTGAGGAAGCTTTCGTCGCCCCACTCGGGTGGGGGTACGAAGCTTTTGCCTTGCCCCGGCGACACCCACTGGCCGATGGCGAAGGCGACGACGTAGAGCGGCACGATGGTGAAGGGATTGGTGTAGATCGTGGTCAGCATCGCCAGCGGTAGATTGACGCGAAAGATCACCGCACAGATCGCCGCCCCGAGCATTTGCAGCGGCCCCGGAATCAGCCCGCAAAACATGCCGGCCGCCACGGCGCCGGCCGCCGAACGGCGGTTGAGGTCCCACAGGCGCGGATGCAGCAGGGTGTTCGCGAACCGCGCCAGCCAAGGGTTGCTGCGGATCGCCTCGTGGTCGGGGAGGAACTTGCGAATGCGTTTGCGCATGCGTGACGGGTGCCTACTTCGCCTCAGACGATACGGATCGACAGTTCGCCGATGCCTTCCACGCCGCCCTCAAGCAGATCGCCGCTCACCACCGGGCCGACGCCCTCCGGCGTGCCGGTGAATATCAGGTCGCCGGGGAACAGTTCGAAATACTTCGAGAGATGCGCGATGGTTTCCGGCACCGACCAGATCAGGTCGGCAAGGTCGCCCTCCTGTTTCAGCTTGCCGTTGACCGTGAGCCAGACGCGGCCGGCAGCCGGATGGCCGCAGCGGCTGGCCGGCACGATCGGAGTGACGGGCGCCGACTGGTCGAAGGCCTTGCCCAGTTCCCAGGGCCGCCCCTGTTCCCTTAGCGCGAATACCAGGTCGCGGCGGGTCATGTCGAAACCGACGGCATAGCCCCAGATATGATTGCTGGCGTCTGCGGCAGCGATGTCGCTGCCGCCCTTGCCGATCGCCACCAAGAGTTCGACTTCGTGGTGATAGTTGGCGGTTTGCGGCGGATAGGCGATTTCTCCCGTGGCACCGGGCGGCACCGGCACGATGGCATCGGCCGGCTTGCAGAAAAAGAAGGGCGGTTCGCGGTCCGGGTCGGAGCCCATCTCGCGCGCATGCGCCGCGTAGTTGCGACCGACGCAATAGATGCGCCGCACCGGAAAGCGGTCGCCGCTGCCGGCGACGGGCACGGAAGGAATCGGGGCGGGCGGAATGACGTAGTTCATGGCGGCTCCTGAGGGTTGGTCGCAATTATCGCTTACCGCGGGCCTGCAGCAGTTAACGTGACGCCAGGGACATACCCCACAAGGGGATACCGTCCCCGGCTTCGGCCGGGGACATAATACCGGCCATGCGTCTATTTGCTCTGGCATTCGCGGGCGGCGTCTGGCTGTTGCAGCAGCAGGCGGCGCTACCCGAGCTTGGTTGGCTGGCGGTCCTGGCTGCCGGCGCATTGCTGCTGTTCGGGATGCGTCACCGACTGCTGAAGGCATGGACCACGGACCCTGAAAAGTTATGCAAAGCGGTATCCCCTGGGACGGCGCTGGCGATACGGCGATTTACCGCAGCGGCACTCCTCTCCGTCGCCGCGACCGCACTCGGCTTCGTCTGGGCAGCGGCCTTTGCACAACTACGCCTGGCCGACGAACTGCCGGTGGCGCTGGAGGGCCGCGACATCGAACTCTCCGGGGTGGTCGCCGGTCTGCCGCAGGCGCTGGAACGCGGCGTGCGCTTCGAATTCGATGTGGAGCAGGCGGCGGCGGGCGTGCCGCCGCATATTTCCCTGGCCTGGTATCGCGGCCGCGACGACGAGGACGACGAGGCCTCGCCGCTGGTTCCCGTGCGCGCCGGCGAGCGCTGGCGCTTCACGGTGCGCCTGAAGCGACCGCACGGCAACCTCAATCCGCACGGCTTCGACTACGAGGCCTGGCTGTTCGAGCGCGGCATCCGCGCCACCGGCTACGTGCGTCCGCGCAGCGCTGAACGCATCGACGCGCGGGTCTGGCGGCCCGGGTATGCAGTGGAAATGCTGCGCGAAACCATCCGTGACCGCTTTCGTGCCGCGCTGCCAGATGTGACAAGCGCGCCATATGCGGGGATATTGATCGCGCTGGCCATTGGTGACCAGCAGGCGATCGATCCCGAATTGTGGCGAAGCTTCGCGCGCACCGGAATCACCCACCTGATGAGCATCTCCGGCCTGCACGTGACCATGCTGGCGGGGTTGGCCTATGCGCTGGTCAACTGGCTGTGGCGACGCTCGGCCAGGTTGCCGCTGCGCCTTCCGGCCCAGCATGCAGCGGCAGTCGGCGGGTTCCTGGCGGCCTTCGGTTATTGCCTGCTGGCCGGTTTCGCCGTGCCGGCGCAGCGCACGCTGTACATGCTCGGCGTGGTGGCGCTGGCGCGCCTGGCGGCGCGCGAGATGGCCGCGTCGCGGGTGCTGCTGCTGGCACTGTTGCTGGTGCTGTTGCTCGATCCCTGGGCGGTGCTGGCAGCCGGCTTCTGGTTGTCTTTCGGCGCGGTGGCGCTGTTGTTTCACATCGGCGGCGGGCGGCTGGGGCCGGCGCATTGGCTGTTGGAGTGGGGCCGCGCGCAATGGGCGGTCACGTTGGGCATGCTGCCGGCGCTGCTGGCGCTGTTCCAGCAGTTTTCCCTGGTTTCGCCCTTGGCCAACGCGGTGGCGATTCCGCTGGTCAGCTTCGTCATCACGCCGCTGGCCCTGCTGGGTACGCTGCCGCTGCTCGATCCGCTGCTGGCGCTGGCGCATTTCTTCACGGCATGGCTGATGATCTTCATTGACTGGCTTGCCGGGCTGCCGCTGGCGATGTGGCAGCAGGCCGCGCCTCCCGCGTGGGCGGTGCTGCTGGCGCTGGCCGGCGGCATCTGGCTGCTGCTGCCGCGCGGCTTTCCGTCGCGCTGGCTCGGAATGCTTGCCTTCCTGCCGCTGCTGACGGTGCTGCCGCCGCGTCCGGCACCGGGGTCGGCCGAGATTACGGTGCTCGACGTCGGCCAGGGCCTGGCGATTCATGTGCAGACGGCCACCCACGATCTGCTGTTCGATGCCGGACCGGCATTTTCGGCGGATGCCGACAGCGGCAACCGCATCATTGCGCCCTACCTGCGGGCGATGGGGGTGCGCCGGCTCGATGCCATGGTCATCAGCCACGCCGACAAGGATCACGAGGGCGGTGCGGCCTCGGTGCTGGCGGCGCTGCCGGTGGGGCTGTTGAGAACGTCGTTGCCTTTCGAGCACGCCCTGGCGGCGCAGCCGGTGGCGCACGAGCTTTGCCAAAAGGGCGAAACCTGGAACTGGGACGGCGTCGCCTTCGCAATGCTGCATCCGGGCGCCGAACCCTTGTCGCGCAAGACCAACGACCTGAGTTGCGTGCTGAGGATCACTGCCGGCGGCCGGTCGATGCTGCTAACGTCGGACATCGAGGCGATTTCCGAGCAGTCCTTGCTCGCGGGCCAGCCTCCGCCACTTGCAGCCGAGGTGATGACGGTGCCCCACCACGGCAGCAAGACCTCGTCGACGCCGGGCTTCATCGCCGCGGTGGCGCCGCGCGATGTGATCTTTCCGGTCGGCTATCGCAATCGTTTCGGCCATCCGAAAGAGGAGGTGGTGGCGCGTTATTTGGAAAGTGGCGCCCGGCTGCATCGGACCGACGTCGACGGAGCCATCGGCGTCAGCCTCGCCGCTGCAGGCATCGGTTTCCGGCATGAGCGGGCCGAGCGCAGGCGCTATTGGTTCGCCCGGTAGGCCATAATCGATGCCTGACGCGAGCACCGACAGCCATGACTCCCAATGATTCCGCCCCTTTTGCCGGTCTTCGACCGGAGCCCATCCTCGATGCGCTGGAGAGCCTGGGCTATCGCTGCGATGGCGCGCTGATGGCGCTCAACAGCTACGAAAACCGGGTCTGGCAGATCGGCGTCGACGATGGGCCGCCGCTGATCGCCAAGTTCTACCGGCCGGGACGCTGGAGCGACGCCCAGATCGCCGAGGAACATGCTTTTACTGCGGCCATGGCGGCGGACGAACTGCCGGTGGTGACGCCCCTGTTGATCGGCGGGCAAACCCTGTTCGCCCACGGCGGCTTCCGCTTCGCGGTGTTCCCGCGCCAGGGTGGCCGCGCCCCCGAGTTCGCCGAGCCGGCTATCCTGGAATGGATGGGGCGCCTGATGGCGCGTATCCATATCGTCGGCGCGCGTTCGCCCTTTGTCCTGCGGGAAACCCTGGACATCCGCAGCTTCGGCGTCGAATCGCGCGACTGGCTGCTGGCCAACCGGATAATTCCGCCGGACCTCGAACCGGTGTGGCGGGGTGTCGCCGACCAGGCCCTCGACGGCGTACGCCACTGTTTCGAACGGGCCGGCAAGGTCGAACAGTTGCGCCTGCACGGTGACTGCCATGCCGGCAACGTGCTGTGGACGCAGGATGGCCCGCACTTTGTGGACTTCGACGATGCGCGCATGGGCCCGGCGATCCAGGATCTATGGATGCTGCTCTCCGGCGATGCGGATGAGATGGGGCGGCAGCTTGGCCATGTGCTGGCCGGTTACGAGACCTTCCGTGAATTCGACGACCGCGAACTGCAACTGGTCGAAGCCCTGCGCACGCTGCGCCTGATGCATCATTCGGCGTGGCTGGCGAGACGCTGGAACGATCCGGCCTTTCCCGCGGCGTTTCCGTGGTTTGCCACCAATCGCTACTGGGAAGAGCGGATACTCGAACTACGCGAGCAGATAGCGATAATGCAGGAGTCGACGCTGATTCCACGGTGATGGCCGGTTCGGCCATCACCGTTCCGGTGAATGGCTGGACCATCCCCCCAACCCCCTTCCCAAGGAATGGGGCGACAAAGTATGGCGGGCTATGCCCGCGGATTTGGAGAAATAAACGTGGAAATGCGTGAAGGAAAAGTGAAGTGTCTCAGTGCCGCCGGCTTTCATCACATGGCTTATGTGGAGTGGGGCGATGCGGCGAATCCGAAGGTGCTGGTTTGCGTGCACGGCCTGACGCGCTGCGCGCGCGATTTCGATTTTCTGGCGCAGGCGCTGGCCACCGATTACCGGGTGGTTTGCCCGGATGTGGCCGGGCGCGGACGCAGCGACTGGCTGCGCAACAAGTCCCTGTACGCGATACCGCAGTATTGCGCCGACATGACGACCCTGCTGGCGAAACTTAATGCGGAGGCCGTGGACTGGGTCGGTACTTCGATGGGCGGCCTGATCGGCATGGCGCTGGCCTGCCAGCCGGAAACGCCGGTCGCGCGGCTGGTGCTGAACGACGTCGGCCCGGTGATCACGGCGACATCGCTGGCGCGTATCGGCACTTACCTCGGCGCCGCGCCGCGTTTCGACAACATCGGGCAGGCGGAAGTCTTCGTGCGTTTCGTCTCGGCGACGTTCGGCAAATTCTCCGATGAAGAGTGGCGACACCTGACGCAGCACGTGACGCGCACAGCCGCCGACGGCAAGATCGAGTTTGCCTACGATCCGGGCATCAGTCAGTCCTTCCGTGAAATGCAGGCGGCCGGTGACGGCAAGGATGTCGAGATGTGGCCGCTGTATGACGGTATTGCCTGTCCGACGCTGCTGCTGCGCGGCGAAACATCCGATCTGCTGACGCACGAGACGGCGTTGCAGATGACCGGGCGCGGGCCGCGTGCGAAGCTGGTGGAAGTGCCCGGGGTCGGCCATGCGCCGATGTTGATGAATGCTTCGCAAGTTGCTCCGGTGCGCGAGTTTTTGCTGGGGTAGCGGGCCCCGGCTTTGTATGACGCAGTGCAGCATCGAAAGATTCCGTGTCAAGTTTTCCTGTGACCTAGAATAAGCAGCCGTTCGCATATCCCGGCAATACCCAGAAGAGGAGACATCATGCAGAAATCGTTGCACATCGACCCCAACAAATGCACAGGCTGCCTGCAATGCGAGATGGCCTGTTCGTACGAG
>JBIJDJ010000149.1:0-7201 GCA_044344175.1 Sulfuritalea sp. | reverse complement strand
GCCATGTCACAAATCGTTGACCGCCGGCGTGGCCACCCAGCCGGCATCGACGCCTCCGGGCAGCATCTGCCCGACATCCTCGCCGACTTCCGCGTCGATCAGGCGGTTGAGCTTCTCATTCATGGCGAGGAGCAGGCTGGCGTGCTTCCTGGGATCCATGGCGAGGTTGTCGAGTTCATGCGGATCGTTCTGGTGGTCGAACAGTTCGACATCATTGAACTGCAGCAAGGCTTCAATGCTCGTCGGCCGGTTGTGCTGCTTCGGAGAGAAGTAGCGCGTGAACTGGTAACGGCCGTCGAAAACGCTGCGGATGGCGCCACGCTTCATCATGTCGGGGCGCAGCGCGCCCTGCTTGAGTTTCTCCGGGCCACCCGGTTGGCGCAGCAGATCGCGGGCCTTCTCCAGGAATTCCCCGTCCAGCGTGGCGAACATGTTGAAGCAGTAGAGCTGGCCGTCGCGCACCGCGGCATGGCCGGCCTTTTCCGGCGCCGCCAGCGTCGGCGAAAAATCCCTGCCCGGCAGACCTCGGGCAACAGCGGCCTTCCTTTCGGGGCTGGCATTGGTCAGGCTGATCAAGGTCGGCACGATGTCGAGGTGGGTGGTAACCGCTTGGCAGCGCTTGCCGCCGGGGTAGGCCGGGTGAGCGACGATCAGCGGCACGTGGTTCTGTTCGCGGTAGGAGGTGGCGCCCTTGCCTGACAGATGATGGGCACCGTCGAGTTCGCCGTGGTCGGAGGTGAGCACGACGATGGTGCTGGCGGCGAGCCCCCGCGCGTCCAGTTCGTCGAGCAGGGCCGCGACGTGGCGGTCAACGTCACGCAGGCAGTTCAGGTAATAGTTGTGGCGCTTGTGCCAACGCCACTCCTCGTTGTCCGGGATGGCGCCCAGCATGACATCGTTGCCCCGCTTGTAGTCGGTATGTGCCGGCGGCCGGCCGGGCGCATCGATGCGCTGGCGGAAGCTGACCGGCAACCTGGTCGGCCATTTCCTGGCGTAGAGCGCGTGCGCCGGGTCGTGATTGAGGTGGGCCAGGTTTCCCGCTTCCTGGACCGGCTGGCCGGGCTGGTCCGTGTTGTAGAACATGATGTCGTGCGGGTTGACCAGGTTCACCGCAAGGAACCATGGCTTGCCCTGTTTTGCCAGGTCGCCGGTCTTGCTTCGCAGCCAGCTCACGGCGGTCTCGGTAATGATGCCATCATGGCGATAACCGCCTTCGGTGTGAGCGATGATGTCGCCGACGCCGATGTAGTCGGCGAAGCCGTAAGCTTCCATTTCCTTGGTAAAGAACTTTTCCGGTGCGTCGAGCTTGTTTACCGTCTCGAATGACTTGGTCAGGTGCCACTTGCCCTTGTACGCCGTGTAGTAGCCGGCTTCGCGCAGCAGGTGCCCCATCGTCTTGATGTCGGCGGGCAGGTCGTTGCTCCATGGAAAGTTGGCGTTGTCGAACATTCGCGTCTGCTGGATGTGCCGGCCCGTGTACAGCACCGAGCGGGAGGAGGTGCACACGCAGGAATTGATGCGATGGTTTTCGAAGACGACGCCGCGCTTGGCCAGGCGTTCATGCGCCGGCAGGCGGTAATTCCCAGGCAACTCGCCGGGCCGGAAGAAACGCTCCTGGTCGGTGACGATGAACAGGATGTTGTATCCACCGGCGGCCGGTTGCACCGGGGTGATGCCAGGTGACGACGCAGCCGCGTGCGCTGCACCGCTACCGACCATGCCTACCCCCAGCGAGGCGGAAACGGTACCGGCGCCAACGGTCTTGATGAAGTCGCGCCGCGATTCGTTGTGAGCAGAGGGGTTCTTCTTTTCCATTACTTTTGACTCCCTGGAAGGCAAAGCGGATGCGAACGGATCCTAGAAGCGCAGGCCGACGCGGACGCCGAACATCTGCGTATTGTGCAGGTTCCTCAGGTTTCCGCCGGCGTCCAGCGTCTTGTTCATGGCGGGCGAGATCAACTGGTAGCTGGGAGTGACGCCTAGCCAGGGCGTGACCGCGAAATTGTAGTAAAGCTCCAGCGCGTCTTCCTTGTCGAGGCCGAGGTCGAAGGTCCGGCGCAGGAAGGGCACGAACTTGTCACTGAACTCGGTGCGCGACCAACCGATGCCGAAGTCGTCATGCGGTCGTCCCGGCACCATGCCCTTGCCCGTTACGCCCAGGGAGTAGCTGTACTTGATCGGGTTGGCCTTGCCGTCGCTGGCGCCTGCGCTGAAGAAACCGCCGAGTCCCCGCCGGGAGTCCGCCTCGGGTTTCCACAGGTATTGTTCGAAGCTGTAGACGGCGGCCCAGGTCTTGTCCTCCTTGTTCAACGGCTGGACCGGAATCAGCAGCCCCGGCGCGAACTTTGTGAGGATCTCGACCAGGTGCGGCCCCGGATTGGCGAGGAGGGGGAAGCGCTGCGTCAGCAGACTGCGGGCGATGTTGCTTGGATCCTGTTCCAGCGAAAGGCGTTCCTTGTTGCTCCAGGCCAGCGTCAGGTTCTGGTGGCCGGGCAGGCCGAAGGGCTTGACCTTTAGGTCGGCATTCGCCAGCACCATCACGCCGTCGTCGAAGGCTTTACCGACGTCGTCGTCCATGATCGTGCCGCTCGGGTCGAGCACCATGGCGGCCAGCGTCACGTCCTGCGAAGGCACATAGAGCGCGCCCGCGCCGTAGGCGGAAAGCGGCACCATGGCCATGGCCAGCGGCAGGTTCAGGCTGGTGTTCTGGAAGCCGGTGCGATAGTCGCCGTGGAACTGGCCGGTGGGCGCAATGGAGTTGATCTTGCCGACAAACATCGCGAAGTTCGGCTTGAACATGTGGGTATAGGTGAATTCCTGCAAGCCGGTGTCGGTCGTGACGGTCGGCAGCGCCCAGGAGATGTTCGCCGGGACCATGGCACCGGATGCCTTCAGTAGTTGATCGCCAAAGCTGGTGACCGTCTGGACCTTGAAATGACCGCCCGACCAGAGGCCGGCCTTTTGGGTATCCACGTTCAGGGTGACGACTGCGTTGCCCCAATCGGAGTTGTCCGTCTTGCGCCCGCCGCTGGTAATCCATTGCGGCATCCAATAGACGTCAAGGTCGAGCGTGACGCCTTTTTTTGCCATGTCATCCCGCAAGCCACCCCAGTCGCCGGTCAGCCGGGGCCGCGAGGCGAAGTCTCCGCCCCAGGTTGCGGGAATCGCTTCCGACATGGCAAGCGCAGGGGGCAAGGCGCCCAAGGCGGTGAGCAGGACCGCCAGCCTAATGGTTGTTTTCATGTTCTTGACCTAGGTTGCGTTTGAAATGTCACAATTCTATTGAATCTGCGCCGGGGCCGGGGTTTTTCCGCGGCAACGGCCGACAAGACCGATTGTGTTCGGTCGATTTTTCTGAAATGCAGCCGATGCGTCTAGCGCAATTCCGCAAACTCCATTTCCATAAGGAAAGGCTGCTTCTGGCCGCTATGTAAACCTCTACATAGCGGCCACAACCTGCCGGTCGAGTTGGATATCCAATTGCACGGCCCCTGACACGGCTGAATGTCCGGAATTCGGCAAGCAAATTGATGCCGGCACTGCCTCGACCCGGCCAACTGCCGTCACCGGAAATAGTGCTTCGCACCGAACGCTGGGGTTATAGACTTACATACCAACAAGCTTCATTTCTGCCTGCTGCACTTTAGATTGGGTCAATTTCAGTCAGCGCCATCAATGATCGACACGCCCTCATCCCGGCCCCCACCGCAACCAGGCCGTATCGCGCTGCCGCAGAAAGCCTCAGCTCAATCCGGCTGGATGCGCTGGATGCCGGGGCTGCAAACCCTGCGCAGCTACGAAACAGCCTGGCTGCGTCACGACATCGTTGCCGGGCTGGTACTGACGACGATGCTGGTTCCGGTCGGCATCGCTTACGCGGTGGCGTCAGGGGTACCGGGCATCTACGGTCTCTACGCGACGATCATTCCGCTGCTGGCCTATGCGCTTTTTGGTCCCAGCCGCATCCTGGTGCTGGGCCCCGACTCCTCGCTGGCCGCGGTCATCCTCGCCGTCATCCTGCCGCTGTCCGGCGGCGACCCCATGCGCGCCATTGCCCTGGCGAGCATGATGGCCGTCGTGTCGGGAGTGGTATGCATCGTGGCCGGCCTGGCACGAATCGGCTTCATCACCGAGTTGCTTTCCAAGCCGATCCGCTATGGCTACATGAACGGCATTGCGCTGACAGTATTGATCAGCCAGCTACCCAAGCTGTTCGGGTTCAAGATCGACGGTGTCGGTCCGGTGGCAGACCTATTGGCCATCGCGACCTCGATCCTGAATGGCATGGCCAACTGGATCACGTTCACGGTGGGCGCAGCCACCCTGGCGGTGATCCTGCTGCTCAAGGGCAACAAGCGAATTCCGAGCATCCTGATCGCGGTAATCGGTGCGACGATTGTCGTTGGCGTGCTGGACCTTGCCGCGAACGCCAACGTCTCCGTGCTCGGCACCCTCCCCCAGGGCCTGCCTGCGTTCGCAATCCCATGGATCACCAGCGCCGATATCGTCCCTGTCCTGACCGGTGGGCTCGCCGTCGCGCTCGTTTCCTTCGCCGACACCAGCGTGCTCTCGCGCGTCTATTCAGCGCGGACCCGAACCTATGTCGATCCCAACCAGGAAATGGTGGGATTGGGCGCAGCCAACCTCGCCGCAGGATTTTTCCAGGGTTTTCCGATCAGCAGCAGCTCGTCACGCACCCCGGTAGCGGAGGAGGCGGGCGCCAGAACACAACTGACCGGCGTTGTCGGGGCGCTCGCCGTAGCCCTGCTACTGCTGGTGGCGCCGGACCTGTTGAAGAACCTGCCGACCAGTGCCTTGGCAGCGGTCGTGATCGCATCAGCCATCGGGCTTTTCGAGTTCGCCGACCTGCACCGGATCTATCGCATTCAGCGCTGGGAATTCTGGCTCTCGATCGCCTGCACCGTCGGCGTGGCGGTGCTGGGCGCGATCCCCGGCATCGGCCTGGCGATCCTGATTGCCGTCAGTGAATTCCTGTGGAATGCCTGGCGTCCCTACTCGGCAGTTCTGGGGCGCGCCGAGGGCGTCAAGGGCTACCACGACATCACGCGCTATCCCGATGCCAGGCGGATTCCCGGCTTGGTACTGTTTCGCTGGGATGCACCTCTGTTCTTTGCCAACGCCGAACAGTTCCGGGACCGCGTCATGGACGCCGTGACTGAATCCCCGACGCCGGTGTGCTGGGTGGTCGTTGCGGCGGAACCGGTCACCAGCGTGGACGTCACTTCCGCGGACATGCTGGTAGAACTCGACGAAACCCTGCACGCCGCCGGCATCGAACTCTGCTTTGCCGAGATGAAGGATCCGGTCAAGGACAAGCTGAAGCGATTCGGACTATTTACCCGGCTGGGCGAGGAGACCTTCTTCCCGACCGTGGGCGCCGCAGTCAGCGACTATCTCGTCGCCCACCCTGTGAAGTGGGTGGACTGGGAAGACTGCAGGCCGTGAGGTATCGAGATGATGGGCATGGATTAAGACTGGCCGGCCTCAATTAAGCGTCAGCTTTCCAAGGTAGGCAAATTCTGCTTTGGTCACCGAGTACTCAGTGACGACCGGCTGCTGCCAGGAAACGAAATTCCACTGGCCGCTTTTCGGCAATGAATTTTGGAAGGTGACAGTCGCATCGGTGCCCATAGGAGCCGGTGGTGAAAACCGGGAGCGGACCTTCGCCAGGAACGCCAGAAATGAGGGAGCCGCCATTCGCTATGCGTTAGTGATACTCTTGCCCTGAAGGCGGCTACGCAGTAGCGGCCAGTGATGGTCGATGGTTTGAGAATATAGCCTGTGCAGCGAGGCTCGCTGAAATCGGATTTATGAAAGGCCGCACCTTTGCGCATTGCCGCCGTTGCATCACTACGCCTCGCGCTAGACGCGAGGCGCCGCTGTGGGATGCCGCCGTGCCAATCCGCCACGATCATGAATACCCGGGCTACAATTTGACCCCGCGCAACACCCCCTCGGCGAGGGTTTACGTTCGACCGAAACAGGTGTTCACAATCAGCGAAATGCGTAAACGAACCATGGACTCACGTCATACCGCCACCCGCCCGCCCGAGCTGACCGACCCTGTCGCGCTGCGCACCAGCTGGAAACCTGCTAATCGGGGTGGCTTCAGCGCACGCGGTAGCGAACTCGTCGAGGTCGCTCCGGGACGTTTGGAATTTCAGCCGACGCTGCTCAGCCGTGCGTTTGGCATTGGACCGCTGTTGCTCGGTCTATTCTTCTTGTTTGGTGTCGAAAGTTGGCCGCTCGTGCTCAGGGGGATCGGTGGCATCGTTTTTTTGGGGGTCGGGACCATCTTTACCTACCAGACCCTGCGTACCCTTGCCTTCGACGCCAGCACCGGAAATTTTCATAGTGGCTATCCGCTCAAGAAAGAGACGTTTCCGTTAGCCAGCATCCATGCGCTACAGCTGGTCAGCGAGTTTGTCGTCAATTCCAACCCTTCCGGCCACTTCACGCGTTTTTACAGTTACGAAATCAATCTGGTGTTGAAAAATGGACGGCGGGTCAATGTGGCTGATCATGGCGACCTTCCTAGCCTTCGTGCCGATGCCGATACGCTGGCGAACTTCCTTGAGGTGCCTGTCTGGGATGCCCTGTGACCGGGTACATGCCGTGTGACATCAGCCCATGGCCACGATAATCTGGCGTGCGAGCTTGCGTCGCAATACCCGCTGACGTCCATCATTATAAAAGTTGTCGGCCGCCAGCCAAAGGCTGCGCTACTTCCCTTAGCGAGACGCACCGGCCGCTTTACTCCGCTAAGCCGACTCTGGCTATCGATGCTTCGCAACATCTCATCGGCATTGTTTTGCTCAGCCGCCCCGAAATCTGAATGGTCGCTGCCAGTCTTGAGCGCCCATTAAGTCTAGAAACTGCTGGAACCCCTTGTTAGCGTCTCTTCAAGACTGAGTCCGGCCTCTTGACAAATGCATAGCCACGGGCCGTTGCAGTGCCTTGGATTCAACCGGTGGATGCAACACACTAGAAACTGCGTAAGCAGAAGGAGTGTTGCAGATGAAATATAGAACGCGGATTCATTACACGGATAGTCAGAAGGCGCTTATGTGGGAGCGCTGGCAAAAGGGAGAGTCTCTTCAGAAGATTGCAGAGCTGTTTGACCGGAACCATTCGTCGATCGAGCGAATTCTTGGGGAGAGAGGTGGAATACGGCCGGCAC
>JBIJDJ010000022.1:0-23239 GCA_044344175.1 Sulfuritalea sp. | reverse complement strand
AAAGCCGCGCCTGGTGGAAATGGCCGACCGCGTCGCCGGCCGTTTTATCGCCGCCCTGTTGCTGCTGGCAGTGGCAACGGCGGTGGCCTGGTGGTGGATCGACGCCTCGCGCGCCCTGTGGATTTTCGTCGCCGTGCTGGTGGTGAGTTGTCCCTGCGCACTGTCACTGGCGACACCGGCGGCATTGACCGTCGCGACAGGTGCGCTGGCAGCGCGTGGCGTGCTGGTGACGCGCGGCCATGCGATCGAGGCGCTGGCGCGGGCCGATCGCTTCATCTTCGACAAGACCGGCACGCTGACCGTGGGGCATATGGAACTGGTCGAGGTCGTGCCCGTCCGCGGCGAGGTCGCGTTCGCTCTGACGATGGCGGCGGCCCTCGAGCGCGGCTCGGAACACCCCATCGCGCGGGCGCTGACGGCAGGTGGGGCGGACGCCGGAGTAGCGGTTTCTGCCGTGCGCGCCACTACCGGGGCGGGCGTCGAGGGCCTGATCGACGGGCGCGCTTGGCGACTGGGACGTCCGGAATTCGTCGCCGCCATGCATGGCCTCGCGGTTCCCTCTGAACTCGAGTCGAAAGTCGGCGCTGGCGATACGGTGATCGCGCTGGGCAATACCGAGGGGTGGCAGGCGTTCTTCCGCCTGAGCGACAGCCTGCGTTCGGAGGCGGCGGCGATGGCCGCCAAACTCTCTGCCGCCGGCATCAGGCTGTCGATCTTCAGCGGCGATGCTCCCGCCGCCGCCGCACGAGTTGGCGCGGCGCTGGGGATCGCCGATGTTCGCGGCGGACTGTCGCCGGAGGACAAGCATGCCGCGCTAAAGGCTCTGCAGGCCGCCGGCGAGACGGTGGCCATGGTCGGCGACGGTGTCAATGACGCCCCGGTGCTGGCACAGGCGCAGGTTTCGATCGCCATGGGCGGCGGCGCCGACCTGGCACGGGCCAACGCCGATATCGTGCTGCTCGGCAATGATCTGCAGGCGCTGCCGCAAGGACTGGCACTGGCGCGGCGCACCGTGCGCATCGTCAAACAGAACCTGGTGTGGGCCTTCGCTTACAATTTCCTCGCCATCCCGCTGGCCATGGCCGGCTGGGTGACCCCCTGGATGGCCGGCATCGGCATGTCGGCCAGTTCCCTGCTGGTGGTACTCAATGCCCTGCGCCTGCAAAGAAACTGAATGGATATCCTGTATCTCCTGATCCCGCTTTCCCTGGTGCTGGTCTTCGTCATTGCCGCCCTGTTCTGGTGGTCACTGAAGAGTGGGCAGTACGAGGATCTGGAAGGCCCAGGCCATCGCATCCTGATGGATGACGATCAGACCGATGTCTCAACAACTCGTAGCACTGTTGATCCAGATCAAGGCGCGGCAAGTGACAAATAACCATGCTTTGCATGGGTTTTATGGTGATGGCTTCGCGCTGTCGCCCGAAGGCTCTCTGTTGGGGTTAGGGGTGCGCGTTGCGCACCCTTTTTTTTGCCAATTTCGAAGACATCCTGCTGGTTTGAGGCGAGTCAGACTTTAGCTGCCCCTCAGGTCATTTACGCGGTAGCGGTGAATGTGTATATTAAGACATTCATATCTTTATAGACTCCCGCCAGCCTATCGACGATGATTCTGTCCCGCACCAGCCAATACGCCATTCAGGCACTCATTTTTGTGGCGACCCAGCCGCGCGGTGTTCCCGTATTGATCCGCACGGTCGCCGGGCATCTCCAAGTTCCGCCGCCGTATCTTGCGAAAATCATGCAAAGCCTCAGTCGGGGGAAACTGATTAATTCCTTTCGCGGACGCCAGGGTGGCGTATGCCTGCGCGAGGGCGGCGAAAAGACCGATCTGATGCAGATTCTCACCCTGATCGAAGGACCGGGATTGACCGAAAACTGCGTCCTCGGACTCAAGATATGTGGCGACGAGACGGCTTGGCCGATCAAGACCAAGATCGTGAAACTGTTGACCCAGCAGACGCTGGGAAAACTTGCCGCTGCCGTTCAGGGCGGAAAGTATCGACTTACCGAACTGCCGTTCGTGCTGTTTGAGCAGAAAGACGTGGCGCGCAATACGGGACTAAAAAATTCCCCTTTGACTCAGGCTGTGCGAGCCCGCTCCTCAGGCGCCGCGCGGACGGCTTCAGTCAAAGAGGCTAATCAACGCAAGTAGCGCTATCGTGTATCAGGACGCGTATGAAAACGCTACATAGCTCGAAGGTGACCCCATTCCGCCTGGCGGCCGATCAGAACTGCGAGCCGATTGCCTGCGCCCAATGCGGTGTTTATCAGTTATGCCTGCCGCTTGGCTTGCATCAGGCCGATTTGACGCTCCTGGAGAGCATCGTCAAACGCAAGGAATCGTATAAACGCGGGCAGCTTTTGTACCGGGCGGGAGATCCATTCGATTTTATCTACGCCATTCGCAGCGGATCGGTCAAGACCTACGTTTGCACTCAGGATGGCCGCACGCAGATTACCGGCTTCCACATCGCGGGCGAACTGGTAGGACTGAGTGCGCTTGCATCGGGACGGTACAGCAGCGAAGCTCGAGCGCTCGAGGCGACCTCGGTGTGTCGCGTCGAGGCCGAGCGGCTGGATGAACTGGCGCAAAAGATCCCGTCGATTCAGTACCAGATGCTGAAAATCATGAGCGGACACATTCGCCGGGATGAGGAGTTGATGCTATTGCTCGGCAAGAGAAGTGCCGACGAACGTCTGGCGGAGTACCTGCTTGGATTGTCGAGGCGATTTGCCGCGCGCAATTATTCCGCGACACAGTTCCAATTGAGTATGTCGCGCGGTGACATCGGCAATTATCTCGGTATTGCCGAGGAGACCGTTTGCCGAATTCTGGCCCGCTTTCAGGAGGCGGGCCTGATCGTCACGAATCGACGTGAGGTTCGGCTGGTTGATCTTCCGCAACTGGAAGCGGTGGGAAGAATCAGCGCCGCTGCTTGACGGGTTGCTTGCCGGCAAGGTCGCTTGCCCGGTCATGCGAAATTGTCATCGATGTCGAGGACGGGCACCAGCCGCGCCCGCCAATGGCTCATTCATGAGCATGAGTATCGCTGCGCAGACAAGAAGGTTGACCTGCGTCAGGATTCCCGAAAATACTCGAGGCCGCGCCTATATTAAGATAAGATCATCCTAATATCGTTACATGAAGGTGTTGCGGCATCGAGACCTGCTGACCGGCGAAGGAAATTGCTCCCGAGATGAGGCACCGCTGGAAGTTCTGGAGTCGCTGACCCGAAGAATTCAACCTTTTGCCAATTCAACTTTTTATACAGGAGTGTTATTCATCATGATGAAAAAAATCATTGCGGCCTCTCTGGCCGTTTCAAGCCTTGCTTTTGCTGCAGGCGCACATGCCGAAGCCGGGGATATCGTGGTTCGCCTGCGCGCCACCAACGTTGATCCGGACGTCAGCAGCAGCCTGGGCAAAAAGACCGACCAGGCCTACGGTACGGGCACCGCTGCCGCGCTTTACGGGTCGGCCGGTGCCAACTTGAAAGTTGATAGCAACCTCATTCCCGAAATTGATTTTTCCTACTACTTCACCAAGAACCTGGCCGCGGAACTGATCCTTGCAACGGGCACGCGCCACGATGTGAAAACCTCGGGCATCGGTCCCTTGATGACAACAAGCAAACTGGGCAGCGTGGACCTCCTGCCGCCGACCCTGACCCTGCAATGGCACTTCATGCCTGACCAGACCTTCGATCCGTATCTCGGCGCCGGCGTCACTTATGTCTACAGCCTCGACAAGAAATTGACCGCACAAACCATCGTCGGTCCGCAAAAAATCAAGATCGAGAACGACATGTGGGGCGGCGCGCTGCAGGCCGGCCTCGACATCAACCTGAAGGATCGCTGGCTGGTCAACTTCGACATCAAGAAGCTCTGGTTTGGCACCGACGTGAAACTGAACGCGCCGGTTCTGGGAGCGGGTTGGCGAAAGATCGACAGTCTGGACATCAACCCCTGGGTGATCAGTGTCGGTATCGGCAAGAAGTTCTGAGGAAGTGCTGAACAGGTCCAAATTCGTCATTCCGGGCTTGACCCGGAATCCATGCGTTTTCAGACACCGGGACGCCGGCCTTCGCCGGTGTGGAGCCAGTCCGGGCATTGGTCGGTATGCTGGTCGGCGTAATCGCTGCGGCGCAACGGGTGTTGGTAAAACTGACTCGTGTGCGGCACGTGGCGGGCGCCGCCCGCCATATTCTCTTTACGGCATAGCCCTATCAGGAAAACCAATGATGTAAAACGTTGCGGCCACGATATGTTTGATATAAATCAATAATTATCGGGGGTTCGAGTGCAATACTCCCCAAAATTTCCTATACTGCGCCGCATCAAATGCAGCATCGTGAACGGTTTCTTTTTTAAAGTGAGGTGAATCCATCATGCAATCGCAAGCGACTTACAACTACAAAGTCGTGCGCCAGTTCGCTGTGATGACCGTAATTTGGGGCATCGTGGGCATGCTGGTCGGCGTCATCATCGCCGCCCAACTGGTCTGGCCGGAGTTGAACGTGCACGAGTTCCTGAGCTACGGGCGCCTGCGTCCGCTGCACACCAACGCCGTGATTTTTGCGTTTGGCGGCTGCGCGTTGTTCGCCACCTCCTACTACGCGGTGCAGCGCACCAGTCACGCAGTCCTGTTTGCGCCGGGGCTGGCGGCCTTCACCTTCTGGGGCTGGCAACTGATCATCGTCCTCGCTGCGTTGTCACTGCCGCTGGGCTTTACCTCCGGCAAGGAATACGCCGAGCTCGAGTGGCCGATCGATATCCTGATCACGCTGGTGTGGGTGTCTTACGCCGTGGTGTTCTTCGGTACCATCATCAAGCGTCAGGTCTCGCACATTTACGTGGCGAACTGGTTCTTCGGCGGCTTCATCCTCACCGTTGCGGTACTGCACCTGGTCAATAGCGCTGCGGTTCCGGTGTTCGCCGCCGGCATCCTGACGCCGAAGTCCTACTCGGCCTACGCCGGCGTGCAGGACGCGATGATCCAGTGGTGGTACGGCCACAACGCGGTGGGCTTCTTCCTCACCGCCGGCTTCCTCGGCATGATGTATTACTTCGTGCCGAAGCAGGCCGGGCGCCCGGTGTATTCCTACCGCCTGTCCGTGGTGCACTTCTGGGCCCTGATCTTCACTTACATGTGGGCCGGCCCGCACCACCTGCACTACACGGCACTGCCTGACTGGACGCAGTCTGTCGGCATGATCTTCTCGCTGATTCTGCTGGCGCCTTCCTGGGGCGGCATGATCAACGGCATCATGACGCTGTCCGGCGCCTGGCACAAACTGCGCGACGATCCAATCCTGAAGTTCATGATCACCTCGCTGTCTTTTTACGGCATGTCGACCTTCGAAGGCCCGATGATGTCGATCAAGACGGTGAATGCGCTGTCGCACTACACCGACTGGACCGTCGGCCACGTGCATTCCGGCGCGCTGGGCTGGGTCGCGATGATTTCCATCGGCTCGATCTACTACCTGCTGCCGCGCCTGTTCGGCAAGCCCGAGATGCATTCGAAGAAGCTGATCGAAGTGCATTTCTGGATCGCCACCATTGGCGTCGTGCTCTATATCGCTTCGATGTGGATTGCCGGCGTGATGCAGGGTCTGATGTGGCGTGCGACGAACGTGGATGGCACGTTGACCTACTCCTTCGTCGAGTCGGTCAAGGCGACCTATCCGTTCTGGACCATCCGCCTGCTGGGCGGCCTGCTGTTCCTCTCCGGCATGGTCATCATGGCCTACAACATGTTCCTGACCATGGCAGGCGGCAAGGCAGTCAATGCGCCGGTACTCGCACCCGCAGCGGCCCACTAACGCCGATCGCACAGAATAAGGAGCCATACATCATGTTGACGCATGACCAAATAGAACGGAACGTGGGACTGATGATCGTCCTCACCATCCTCACCATCAGTGTGGGTGGCCTGCTCGAGATCGTCCCGCTGTTCTTCCAGAAATCCACCACCACGCCGACCAATGAGCTGGTCAAGCCCTACAGCCCGCTGCGTCTGGCGGGGCGCGACATCTACATTCGCGAAGGCTGCTACAACTGCCATTCGCAGATGATCCGCCCCTTCCGCGCAGAGACCGAGCGCTATGGCCACTACTCGGTGGCCGGCGAGTTCGTCTATGACCATCCGTTCCAGTGGGGCTCCAAGCGCACCGGCCCGGATCTGGCGCGTGTCGGCGGCCGCTATTCGGATCAGTGGCACAAGACGCACCTGCTGAATCCGCGTGACGTGGTGCCCGAGTCGAACATGCCCGCTTATTCCTGGCTGGATCGTCCGCTCAAGGACGATGTCATCGACGCCAAGATGAAGGCGCTGCGCGCGGTCGGCGTGCCCTATACCGATGCCGAAATCGCCGGCGCGAAAAAGGCCATCGAGGGCGCGACCGAAGTCGACGCTGTGATCGCTTACCTGCAAGGCATGGGCATCGCGCTCAAGCAGACAAGGTAAGCAAGTGGATATCAACGATCTGCGCTCCCTCTTCACGGTGCTGGCGTTCATCGCCTTCATAGGCATCGTGTGGTGGGCGTACTCGGACCGGCGCAAGGCGACCTACGACGAAGCGGCGATGTTGCCGCTCGACGATGACAGTCCGTTTGTTCCCATGGTGCCGTCCGCGCCGCAGGTCACGAAGAATCAGGAAAGGAAATCATCATGAGTGATTTTGTCAGCGGCTTCTGGAATTTTTATGTAATCAGCATCGTGCTGGTCAGCGTCATCGGTTGTGGTGTCTTGCTCTGGATGCAGAGTTCGGCGAGGCATGTGGAGGGCGAGACCACCGGGCACATCTGGGACGAAGACCTGCAGGAGTTCAGCAACCCGCTGCCGAGTTGGTGGCGCTGGCTGTTCTACATCACCATCGTTTTTTCATTGTTCTACCTGGCGATGTATCCGGGTCTCGGCACCTATCAGGGCCAGTTCGGCTGGTCATCCACAGGGCAGTACGACGGTGAAATGAAGAAAGCCGACGAGCAGTACGGGCCGATCTACAAGAAGTTTCAGAGCCAGGCCATCATGACCGTTGCGGCCAACAGCGAGGCGAAGGAAATGGGCCAGCGCCTGTTCCTGACATACTGCTCGCAGTGCCACGGTTCCGATGCCAAGGGCGCCCGCGGCTTCCCCAATCTGACCGACAACGACTGGCTGTTTGGCGGCACGCCGGAGCAGATCAAGGAATCGATTACCAAAGGTCGCGATGCAATGATGCCGGCCAAGGGTGTCAAGCCGGACCTGAATGGTGACCAGATCAAGGACATCGCCAGTTACGTGCGTTCCTTCTCGGGTCTGGCGACTGATTCGATCCGCGCCCAGCGGGGCAAGGAACTGTTTGCTGCGGCGTGCAGCGCCTGTCATGGTCCGGATGGCAAGGGCATGGTCGGCGTGGCACCGAACCTGTCCGACAAGGTCTGGCTCTACAGCAGTTCCGAGGACACCATCATCGAGACGATCACCAAGGGGCGCGTCAATCGGATGCCGGCTTTCGGCGAATTCCTTGGTGACGCCAAGGTGCACCTGCTGACGGCCTATGTCTACGGGCTCGGTGGCGGTGCGAAAGAGGCTCCGGCCGCGGCACCTGCTGCGGCCCCGGCTGAAGCGGCACCCGCAGAAAAGAAGTAAACTGCACAAACTTCCCCGGCATCCGTGCCGGGGACTTTTCGCGCAGGTCTATCAGAATATCGTAATACGATAATCATGGCGTCAGGCACTCCCACCCAATCGCAGGCCAAGCCGAACTTTGTCGAGGAGAGCCTTTACGAGGTTCACCAAAAGGTGCATCCGCGCGCTGTCAGCGGCATCTTTGCCACCTGGCGCTGGGCACTGGTCTGGTTCACCCAACTAATTTATTACGGGGTCTGCTGGCTGCCCTGGAACGGGCGGCAGGCGGTGCTGTTCGATCTGGTGGAACGCAAGTTCTACATTTTCGGGCTGGTCTTCTGGCCGCAGGACGTGATCTTTCTCGCCATCCTGCTGATCATCTCGGCCTATTCGCTGTTCCTGTTTACCGCTGTCGGAGGCCGCCTGTGGTGCGGCTATGCCTGTCCGCAGACGGTCTACACGGAAATCTTCACCTGGATCGAACAGAAGATCGAAGGCGAGCGCAACACCCGGATCAAGCTTGATGCGGCGCCCATGAGCGCCCGCAAACTAGGGCTGCGCACGGCCAAGTATGGATCCTGGGCCCTGCTGGCATTCTGGACGGGCTTCACTTTTGTCGGTTATTTCACGCCGATCAAGACCGTCTGGGATTCGCTCTGGAGCTTTTCGCTGGGGCCGTGGGAGACGTTCTGGATGCTGTTTTACGGCGCCTTCACCTACCTGTTTGCCGGGCACATGCGGGAACAGGTGTGCAAGCACATGTGCCCCTATGCCCGCTTTCAGGGCGTGATGTTCGATCCGGATACGCTGACCATCACTTACGATACCGAGCGCGGTGAGCCGCGCGGCGCGAGGAAGAAGGGGCTTGATCCCAATGCGATCGCCAAGGGCGATTGCGTCGACTGCGGGATCTGCGTGCAGGTTTGTCCGACCGGCATCGACATCCGCAAGGGACTTCAGTACGAATGCATCGGTTGTGCCGCATGCATCGACGCCTGCGATCAGGTGATGGTGAAAATGGATTATCCGAAAGGCCTGATCCGCTATTCGACCGAGCATGCGATCGAAGCGCATTGGGGCTGGAAGGAGATCATCGGACATGTGGTGCGACCGCGGGTGATCATCTACGCGGCGATCCTGGGTGCGATCTGCCTGGCCTTTGTCTGGGGAATCACCACCAAAGCGAATTTGCGCGTGGATGTGATCCGCGATCGCGCCACGCTGGCGCGCGAAGTCGAAGGCGGCCTGATCGAGAACGTGTATCGTCTGCACGTGATCAATGTCTCCGAAACGCCGCATCGCTATGCCGTGAGCGTTTCCGGCCTGCCGGGTATCGACATGGTCGGCGATCGCATCATCGAAGTTCCGGCCGCAGGGGCGAGAAGCTTCAGCGTGCAGGTGCGGGTGCCGCCCGAGGCGGGCAAGAAGGGTTCCAATCAGATCTTCTTCGACGTCAAGTCGCTCGCCGACGAGAAGGTGGCCGTGCATGAAAAGGCCAGTTTCCTGCAACCGTGAAGGATGAGAAAGTGAATTCAGCCGCCGCTCGCCCCTGGTATCGGGAACCCTGGCCGTGGATTCTGGCGGCAGGACCTTTCATCGTCGTGATTGCCGCGTTCTACACGGCATGGCTGGCCGTGAAGAGCAACGACGGCCTGGTCACGGACGACTATTACCGCAAGGGCCTTTCCGCCAACCAGACCATTGCGCGCAGCGAAGAGGCAACCAGGATGGGCCTGGTCGCCGGTGTGCGGATTGCCGGCGATGCCTTGTCGGTGCGCCTGCAGGCCGCCGACAAATCCTTTGTCATGCCGCCGACGCTGGCGCTGACCATTACCCATCCCACCCGCGCCGGTCTGGACCAGTCACGCGTGCTGCTGCGCAATGGCGAACTCTATTCCGGCGAGGTGCGCCTGCCCGCCGCGGGACATTGGCTGGTATTGCTGGAGGACGAGCGCAAGACCTGGCGCCTGATGGGGAATGTGATTCTGCCCGCGAATGGGGAGACTTTGATTGGCAAGCCGGCGACACCAGGAACTGCGCCTGTACCCGCCGATATCCGCAACTGAATCGATCAACCGCAAGGAGACAACATCATGGACGCCTGGAAACTATTGATCGGCAGCGATATTGGTCTGATGAGCCTGGCGACCATCGTTCTGGTCATCGTGATCGGCTTCGGCATGGTCAGGTTTTACAGGAAGATGGCCGAGGAAGACGAGCGCAAGGCGAAGTAGGCGCTTCCTTGCAGACTGCGAAGGAGAGATAGATGCGAAGATTGATGTGGATATTGTGGCCCTCGTTTCTGGTGGCCGGACTTGCGGAAGGTGTCTTCTTCACCGTCATTGATCCGCAAGAGCTATACCTCTTCGGCGAGGCGGTACATTTGTCGAAGATTGCCACCTATTCGATAGGCTTCTTCGGCTTCTGGGCCGTTTGCGCCTCGTCCAGTTTCATGACGTGCTTCCTGCAGCGAAGCGCTGCAGAGGTCAACAAGGGAGTGGGCGCACCTTCTGACGCTGGTAACGACGCTGCGAATTAGCCGGACCGCAACCGGGGGCGTCAATTTCCCGAACGCGGTTCCCGGTTTCGCGCGGGGCCTACGCCGATGGGTGGCGGGGCAAGATTGACGATACGGCTGAACAGGTCACGACATTCGTGATCGGCTTCGGCATCGAAGCGCGGGTCGCCGTTTTCACTGAAGGCGGCGCCGATCTCGACCCAGTCTTCGGCCGTGAGGTGTTTCCTCGCCAGGGGAATCAGGGTACTTTCCTCGAACGCCATGTGTTTCAGGATTTCATCGGCAAATTTTTCGACGGCCTCCGAAAATTTTTCCAGTCCATCGGGGATCCCGGCCTCGTAGTGCCCGAGTGCGAGTTCCAGATCGCGCACATGCCGTGCTCCGGCGCTGTGCTGCCGTTCCAGTTCGGCAAGCACCGTGTCGGCGTCATGTGTCCGCTGGCGCAAGCGGACGAACAGATAGGCATTTTCCTTGGGATGATGCAACTTTTCGGGAAACTCTTCGAGATAGGAAATCATCGCCCACAGTACCCGGAAATCCGGCCGGGAATTTTTCGTCCGGCTCTCGCGAACAAGATAGCGCAAGCCATGCACCACCGCAGCGAGCGAACGGTGCTCGTCGTGGATGATGTTCAGCGCCGAGTTAAGCATGGCTCAGGCGGCGTCCCGCTGTGTTCAGCGGTAGACCAGTACCGGAATCTTCGAGTGGGTGAGCACTTTTTGTGTTTCGGAACCGAGCAGGAGCCCGCTGAAGCCGCGCCGGCCGTGCGATGCCATGAAAATCAGGTCGGCACCGGCAGTTTCGGCGGCAGCGATGATCGCCTCATAGGGGATGTCGCTGACGGAACTGATGGATGCGCAGGCGACGCCTTCGGCTTTTGCCGTCGATTCGTGACCGGCAAGAATCTCCTGCGCCTGTTTCTCGGCCATTTCGGCGAATTTGTCCGGCGTAGTCGGGTCGATCAGCGCGCCTTCACCATAGAAGGCCACCGGATAGTCCGGTTTCGCAAAAAAGAAGGTGATTTTCGCCCCGGTTTCCCTGGCAAACGCAATCGCGCGTTTTACCGTATCGGATGAAAGCGGCGAACCGTCGGTGGGAACGAGTATGTGCTTGAACATGGGATGGATCCTTTCAATGGATGGCTTAGCCTAGCGTAGCAACGAACAGCAAGCTTGATCAAGGTCAACAGCAGACCGAACTATACCCGAGCGGCATCGGGCACAATAGGAACGTGGCGGTGGCGGATCATGGTTTGCCGCCCGTGGAGTGGAGAATCCTCATGAGTAACGGAAAATCAAGCAAATCCCCCGCGACCCCGCAGGCTGCATGGCGCGCCGTGAATCAGGCGGTCGAGGCCAAGATCGATCCGATCGGGATGACCACCCCGCTGATGCATGCGCAACTGGCCTGGCTCTCGCATCCGCAGGAAATGTCGGAGACCCTGACCGAATTCTCGACCAAACTGTGGGAACTGCAGACGCATTCCTGGCACCGTGCCCTGGGCATGCCGAGCAAGGACGTCGTCTCGCCACATCCCGACGATACGCGCTTCGCAGATCCGTTGTGGACCGACTCGGCCAGTTGGGACATCGTCAAGGAGTGGTACCTGATGATCACCCACCAGGTGCAGGACATGCTCTACGATACCCCGGGCCTGTCAAGCCGCGATCGGCGCCGGGCTGCATTCTGGTGGCGCAAATGGCTCAATGCAGTGGCCCCCACCAACTTCCTTCTGACCAATCCGGCGGCCATGCAGAAAGCCATGGAAACCCGCGGCGAAAGCCTGCTCAAGGGCTTTAACAACTTCGTTACCGACTTTCAGGCGGGTGATGTGCAGATGGCACGGCCGACGGATTTCACGGTCGGCAAGGACTTGGGAACGACGCCGGGCAAAGTGGTGTTTCGCAATCAGTTGCTGGAAGTCCTGCACTACACGCCGACCCGCGACAAGGTTTTCGAAACGCCCATCGTGATCGTCACGCCGTGGATCAACAAGTTCTACATCCTCGATCTGAACGCCAGGAAGAGCATGGTGAAGTTTCTAGTCGATCAGGGTTTCGACGTCTATATCACCAGTTGGAAGAACCCGACGGCGGAAATGCGCGATGTCACCTTCGACGACTACCTGATGGAGGGCATCGGCCGCATCATCGAAACCGCGCGCGGCATTTCGGGATCGGCCAAGGTGCATGCCGTCGGCTACTGTATCGGCGGTGCGGCGCTGGCGGCCTGGATGGCCTGGGCCAACGCGCACTATGCGAAAGCGGATGTGCCGGTCGAGGCGATCACGCTGCTGACCACGCTGGTGGATTACCACAAGCCGGGTGACATCGAGGTCTTTCTCGACGAGAGCAGCATCAAGTGGCTGGAAAAGTCGATGGCCGAAAAAGGCTACCTCGACGGCAAGGAAATGGCCTCGGCATTCCGCCTGCTACGCTCCAACAGCCTGGTCTGGCATTACGTGGTGCGCGGCTACCTGTTTGGCGAAGCGCCGCCGCCTTTCGATGTTCTGTTCTGGAACATGGATGCCACCCGCATGCCGGCCGCGATGCACAGCTGGTACCTGCGCAACCTCTACCTGGAGAACCTGCTGATCAAGAAGGACGCGCTGAACCTTGCCGGCGAAAACATCGATCTCGGACGGATTTCCCAGCCGTTGTATGCGGTGTCGGCTGAGGACGATCACATTGCGCCCTGGCGGCAGACCTTCCGCATCAACAACTTCGTCGCTGGTCCGCGCCGCTATGTGCTGTCTACCTCGGGCCATATTCTTGGCATCGTGAATCCGGTGGTGAACCCGCCCAAGCGCGATTACCGTGTCGCTGCGGCGGAGCGGCACGATACGCCGGAAGAGTGGCGCGAACGGGCCGAACTGCATCGCGGCAGCTGGTGGGAAGACTGGATGACCTGGCTCAAGCCGCAATCCGGCAAGCTGGTGGCCGCGCCACCCGTCGCGACCAAAAAGTTTCCGGCACTGGCGGATGCGCCTGGCAGCTACGTGCTGGAGGCATGAGCGGCGGGAATGGCCCACAGCTTGCCGTCGTGGGCTTTTTTCGCACCAATATTCGCGAGCAAGACAGGGGTACTGAATCCGCCGGGTGCTTGACGGCGGTCAATGTTACGGGGTGGGGCAGCCTCCAGAATCCGGCATAGTCCAAACGGAGTTTGTCCCCATGTCGATCACTACCCCGCTTTTCCAGCATCACAAACATTGCGATGAAATATTCGCCGACGCGGAAGAAGCGTGCGGGAAAGATGACTGGACGGCCGGCGCCGCGGCCTTCGAGTTGCTGCGTGGACAGCTTGAGACTCATTTTGCCAGCGAAGAAGAACTCCTGTTCCCGGCTTTTGAGGCGGCGACCGGCATGACCTCCGGCCCGACCGAGGTCATGCGCGGTGAGCACCGCCAGATGCGCGATCTGCTGGCCCAGATGCAGGGAGCGGTCGACTCCCGCGACAGCGATGCCTTCGGCGGTGCCGCGGAGACCTTGCTGATCCTCATGCAGCAGCACAACATGAAGGAGGAAAACATCCTGTACCCGATGTGCGACAACGCTCTGGGTTCCTCGGATGTCGGCGCCTCCCTGGCCGAACGTCTCAAATAGCCATGACCACGATCATCGACGGGCGCGAGTTGCAGCCGCCGGAACCGATGGAGCGGACCCTGGCGGCGCTGGACGATCTCGCCGACGGCGACGACTTGCTGCTCCTGCTGTATTGCCAGCCGCACCCGCTGTTCAATATCCTGAAGAACAACGGCTACGTCTGGACCGAGGAGCTTCTGCCCGAGGGCACGCGCGAGATCCGGATTCGCAAAGCTCCAGGCTGAAGGCGTCCAGGGCATGCACCCGAGCCTTTCCTTTGATCAGGCGCCGCCGATATCCGTACCGTACCGCTTCTTTCTGGTGGCGCCCTGGTTCGGCGTGATGGCCGGGATTCTCCTGGCATGGTCGGGCTCCGATGCATTTGCTTCACGCTGGACGCCCGAGGCGCTGGCACTGACTCATTTGATCGCGCTCGGCTTCATGCTCCAGGCCATGAGCGGGGCCCTGTTTCAGTTCATCCCCGTTGCGGTGGGGGGCAATGTCTGGCGCTCCAGGCTGGTTGCCAGCGCCGTGCAACCTTTGCTGGTGCTGGCCACGCTGCTGCTCGTCGCGGGCTTCCTGTTCAACCGTCCGGGCCTGCTGTCTGCCGCGGTTCCGCTGTTTCTGCTGGCGGTAGGAGGCTTCGTCATCGCGGTTGCGCTTGCGCTGTGGCGCACGCCGGCGACCGGCATGACCCTGTGGGCGATGCGCATGGCGATCGGCGGCCTGGCGGTCACCGTGCTGCTCGGCTCATTCCTCGCCGAGTCACTGGCGCGTGGACTGCCGGTACCTGTTGTCGAACTGACCAACATACATCTGGCATGGGGACTGGGCGGCTGGGCGCTTATGCTTCTGGCCGGGGTGTCCTATCACGTGGTGCCGATGTTCCAGCTGACGCGGCCTTATCCGCTGTGGTTCACCCGCGGCTTCGGGCCGTTGCTGCTGCTCTTGCTGCTCGCCTGGTCAGGGCAGTCTTTCCTTGACGATTTGCGCTGGGCGGTTGCAATCGGGCTGCCCCTGCTGGCTATTGTTTTTGCTTACGCAGGAATGACCCTCTGGCTTCAGTACACGCGCCGCAGAAAGATACATGACGCAACTTCCCTGTACTTCCGGGTGGCGATGCTGTCGCTGCTGGCCTTCGCCATTTCCGGCACGGCCTTCTTTCTGATCCCGGCAATCGGTGCCGATCCAAGATCGGTGGTCTGGCTGGGTGTGCTGGCCTTCGCCGGCATCTTCGTTTCCGCCATTACGGGAATGATGTACAAGATCACGCCGTTTCTGAACTGGCTGCATCTGCAGCGACTGGGCGCCCCCATGTCGGCCGTGCCGAACATGAAAAAAATGCTTGCCGCCGAAATGATGACCGGGCAACTGCGTTTGCACGTGCTGGCCTTGCTGCTGCTGCTGGCGGCGGTCTGGCTGCCAGGGTTGGCGCGTCTTGCCGGGGTGGCCTTTGCAGCCTCGAGTGCCTGGCTGGGCTGGAACCTGATCAGCGCAGTGGGGCGCTACCAGACCTTCAGAGATCAAATTCGCGCAGTCGCTTTATATCGTTGATGGTGATTTGCTTGCCGCTGACGCCAATCAAGCCATTGCTTGTGAGATCGTGAAAAATTCGCGAGAGAGTTTCGGGCGTCAGATTGAGGCGCGAGGCGATGACCTGCTTCGAGGTCGGCAGCGAGATGTCGAACGAACCCACACAGTCGTCCTCCTGGGGGCAGTGCTGCAGCAGGTAGCCGACCACGCGCTGCGCCGAGGAGCGCAGGGAGTAGGTTTCGACGTCCTGTACCAGGGAATGCAGCCGCATCGAGAGTCCCGCCAGCATGCGCCGGGCGAACAGTGGATCGACTTCGAGCAGTTCGAACACCGGGGCGCTGCCGATATGCAACAGCAGGCTATCGACCAGGCCTTCGGCAAACACCGGACAGGGGCGACCGAGGAACATGATGGCTTCGCCGAAGCTCTGGCGCGGCCCGACGATCTGCATCACCTTTTCGTTGCCTTGCGAGGAAGGGAAGGCCAGCTTGATCTGACCGAAGACCACGACGTAAAAACCCTTGAGCAGGTCGCCCTTCTGGAACAGCATTTCGCCCTTGGAAAGTCGGCGCTCGCGACACGCCGCTTCAAGTATTGCAGTCTGGTCCGGGGTAAGTTCCTGGAACAGCGGGAGGCGGGAAAGAATCTGCGGGACGTCGAGCTTGGTTTCGTGCATGGTTTCGTGCATGGTTTCGTGCGTGGGGATACTCTGTGTTGGCCGGCAGAACCTTACCATGCATCGTGTCGGGAGCGAAAGCCGTAATGCGCCAGCCTGTATTGTTCGCGGCCCCTCACCGCCCGATGTTTCTCGCGGGTACCGTTCAGGCACTCGCAGTCATGCTGTTCTGGTCGCTGGAACTGGGCGGGCGCTACCTCGGGCTCTGGCCGGTTCCGGCGTGGCCGTTGCTCACCGTGTTTCCGCCATCGGTGCTGCACGCCTTGCTGCTTTCCTGCGGCGTATTTCCCTTTTTCATGTTCGGTTTCATCCTTACCGCCGGGCCGCGCTGGCAGGGCGCGGGCGAATTGTCACAGCGGGATTTCGCCCCCGCCTTCGTGTTGCTGGCCAGCGGCTGGCTACTGGTCTGGATGGCCTTGCTGCTGCCACGGTTGCTGGTCCCCGGCCTGGTGCTGGCGCTGGCCGGCTGGGTGGCGGTGGTCCTGCTGCTTAGCGGCCTTGCCCGGCACCGGACGACGGACCGCGAGCACATCGGCTTCGTTGCACTGGCGGCCTGGCTTGGTGTGGCGGCAATGGGCGCTTTTACGGTTTTCGCCGGCGGCGGGGCGCTGCCGTGGGCGCGGCTGGGAATATCGCTGGCTGTCTGGGGATTTTTGCTGCCGGTGTTTCTTGCCGTGGCACATCGCATGTTGCCCTTCTTCACCTCTTCCGCGGTGCGGGGCTACGTGCTTCACCGTCCGCAATGGCCCTTGCGCTGCCTGATCGGGCTGAGCCTCGCGCACGGCGGCCTGGCATTTTTTGAGCTGATTGAATGGCTCTGGCTGGCCGACCTGCCGGCCATGCTGGTCGCCGGTCGCCTGACATGGCTTTGGTGGAGCCGCGCGGCTCTCGCGAACCCCATGCTTTCCGTGCTGCATGTCGCATTCGCCTGGCTGGGAGCAGCATTTGCCTTGTTTGCCGTGCAGAGCCTGTTCTGCAATGTCCTTCCGGGTTTCCTCGGGCAGGCACCGCTGCATGCATTGACGCTCGGTTTCTTTGCTTCCATGCTGATCGGCATGGCCTCGCGCGTAACCATGGGACATTCCGGCCGGCCGGTCGCTGCGGACGATGCGATGTGGCGGGCGTTCTGTCTGATGCAGGCGGCGGCGGTAGTGCGGGTGATCAGCGAACTGCCCGGGCTGCCGGGCGCCCATGCGCTGATGTGGTTGTCGTCGTTGCTCTGGCTGGGCAGCTTCGGTCAGTGGGCGTGGCGTTTTGCACCGGCCTTCTGGCGCCCGCGCGCGGACGGCAAACCGGGGTAGGCGCATGTATCTCGCCGTCAAATACGTGCATGTGATCAGCGTGGTCCTGAGCCTGACCGGCTTTTTCCTGCGCGGCATCCTGATGATGCGTGATTCGCCCCTGCTCGGCGCGCGCTGGATCAGGGTAGTGCCGCACATCAACGATACGGTGTTGCTGGTTGCAGCCCTGTCGCTGGCGGCGATGTCGGGCCAGTATCCCTTCGTGGTCGGCTGGGTCACGGCGAAAGTGCTGGGCGTGATCGCCTACATCATCCTCGGCGCCCTGGCCTTGCGCGACGCGAGTACGCGCCGGATGCGGATCGCCTGCTGGTTTGCGTCGCTTGCGGTATTCGGCTGGATCGTGTCGGTGGCCCTGACGCGCCAGCCGACGGGATTTCTCGCCGCGGTGATCTAGCCGATACGCCCGTCGGGCGGCGTCAGCAGGGTCTTGAGCCGGGGAATATCCACAATGCGGATGTGCTTCTGCTGCACCGAGATCAGCCCTTCGTCCTGAAAGCGCGAGAAGGCGCGGCTCACGGTTTCCAGCTTGAGGCCGAGATATGATCCGATTTCCTCGCGCGTCATGCGCAGGTGAAACTCGGCCGGGGAATAGCCGCGTGCGCCGAAGCGCTGTGAGAGGTTGAGCAGGAAGGCCGCCAGGCGTTCTTCCGCACGCATGGTGCCGAGCAGCATCATGACGCCGTGGTCGCGCACGATCTCGCGGCTCATGACCTGGTGCAGGTGATGCTGCAGCGAATGGATTTCGCTGGAAAGCATTTCGAGTTCGGTGAACGGAATCAGGCAGACTTCACTGTCTTCCAGGGCCACGGCATTGCAGGTATGGATTTCGGTGCTGATGCCGTCCATGCCGAGGATCTCGCCGGCCATCTGAAAGCCGGTGACCTGGTCGCGGCCGTCTTCGGTCAGCACGTCGGTTTTGAAGAATCCGGAGCGGACGGCAAAGATCGATTCGAACGGGTCGCCGGCACGATACAGGTAATGGCCGCGTTTCAGCTTGCGCCCGCCGCCGATCAGGTTGTCCAGCCGCCCCATGTCTTCTTCCGAAAGCCCGAAGGGCAGGCACAGCTCGCGCAGGTTGCACTGCGAACAGGCGACCTTCAGCCCCGGGGTGATCAGGGGGATTACATTCTGCTTGACGTTTGCATGCACGCTGGTTGCGCTACCCGGTTCAGGGGCCCTCGTTGACTTTTATCAATGAAAAATATTTGCAATTGCGGCATCGTATACACTTAAAGCAGTCGTGTCGCACCTATCGCAATTTCCCACTTCGAGCCCATGGATTATCAGGAACTCATTTTTGACCCGCAGGTAATCCGGCGTTTCGACGTCAACGGTCCGCGCTATACCTCGTATCCAACCGCCGACCGCTTCGTCGAGGCCTTCGGCGCCGACGATTACATACGCTGGCTGGGCAAGAGGACGGTGGGCGGGATAGGGCGAGCTCTTTCATTATACGTGCACATCCCTTTCTGCAACACCATCTGCTACTACTGCGCCTGCAACAAGATCATCACCAAGGACCACGGCCGTTCCGCCAAGTACATCAAGTACCTGGGCAAGGAAATCGCGATGCAGGAAGCGGCGCTGGACGGCAGCCGCGACGTGGTCCAGTTGCACTTCGGCGGCGGCACGCCGACCTTCCTCGCGCACGACGAAATGCAGCGCCTGATGGACATCATCCGCAAGCACTTCCGCCTGTTGCCCGGTGGCGAGTACTCGATCGAGGTCGATCCGCGCAAGGTCGGCCGCGACAACGTCAGGCAACTCGCCGACCTCGGCTTCAACCGCATGAGCGTCGGCGTGCAGGATTTTTCACCCGAAGTGCAAATCGCCGTGAATCGCGTGCAGAGTCTTGACGAAACCAGGCTGGTGATCGATTCGGCGCGCGAATTCGGTTTCAAGGGCATCTCGGTGGATCTGATCTACGGCCTGCCCAAGCAGAACGTGATCAGCTTCAATCACACGCTTGACGAGGTTCTCAAGCTCGACCCCGACCGTCTGTCGATCTACAACTACGCCCACCTGCCGAGCCTGGCCAAGCCGCAGCGGCGTATCAACGAAGCCGACCTGCCGACGCCCGACGCGCGCCTGCAGATCCTGCAACTCGCGATTCGCCGCCTGACCGACGCGGGCTACGTCTTCATCGGCATGGACCACTTCGCCAAGCCGAACGACGAGCTGGCCGTGGCCCAGCGCCAGGGGCGGCTGCATCGCAATTTTCAAGGCTACTCGACTCATGCCGAAGCCGACCTGATGGCCTTCGGCGTGTCCGCCATCGGCAAGGTCGGGCCCAGCTACTGCCAGAACGTGCGCACGCTGGACGAGTACTACGACAGCCTCGACCAAGGCGTGCTGCCGATTTTCCGCGGCATCGAGTTGAACGCCGACGACCTGCTGCGGCGCAGCATCATCCAGGCGCTGATGTGCCATTTCGAACTCTCGATCGAATCCATCGAGATCGCCCACCTGATCGATTTCAAGTCCTACTTCGCCGCCGAACTCGACGACCTGCGCGAGATGGAGCAGGGCGGCCTGGTCACCATCGACGACCAGTGGATCAGTGTCCTGCCGCGCGGTCGCCTGCTGGTGCGCGGCATCGCCATGGCCTTCGATCGTTACCTGCGCACCGACCGCGAGCGCGTCCGCTATTCCAAAGTCATTTGATCCGGCGCAGTGCCTGACAGCGGTTTTCTTGCGGTATTCCTGATCGGCCTGCTCGGCGGCGTGCATTGCGCCGGCATGTGCGGCGGCATCGTTTCGGCACTGAGCCTGCAGATGCCCGGCAAGTCCGGCAGCGGCGGTCCCGCGTGGACCATCCATCTTGCCTACAACCTCGGCCGCATCGGCAGCTATGTCGTGGCCGGCGCCTTGATGGGCGCGCTGGGCAGCCTCGGCCTGCTGCTCAACAATGCGCTGCCGGTGCAACTGACGTTGTATGTGGCCGCCAATTTGATGATGGTCGCGCTGGGTCTTTATCTCACCGGCATCACCGGTGCACTGGCCTTCACCGAACGTGCCGGGCAGTGGTTGTGGCGCCGCATCCAGCCCGCGACGAAACGCTTCCTGCCCGTGCGCGGTGTGGCGCAGGCTTTCCCGCTAGGCCTGCTGTGGGGTTGGCTGCCCTGCGGCTTGGTCTATAGCGTGCTGGCGATGGCCCTGCTTACCGGCAGCGCGGTGCGCGGTGCGGCAACGCTGCTGGCCTTCGGCCTCGGCACGCTGCCCAACCTGATGCTGGCCGGGTTGCTGCTGGCGCGCTTTCGCAGCGTCATCCAGGGGCGCGCGCTGCGCCTGGGCTCCGGCCTGCTGGTGCTGGGCTTCGGCGTGTATGGACTGCTCAATGCCGCAACACTGGGCGGCAAGCTCTGGCAGGGCGTGGTCTGCCACGTTTGAATAGTTCCCGAAGGGACGCAGCGCGCTGGCGCTGACGGGACGGCGAGAGCCCATGCCAAAGCCATGCCATGCCATGCTTGCGGCAGGTCTCCTGCGGCCGCATAATTAGCGTTTTCTAATGTATAGGCGGAAAGTTCAGATGAACGCGCCGCAGGATTCCGTTACCGGCAATTCCGATACCGTCGAACTGGCGCTGGGCGGCATGACCTGTGCCGCCTGCGCGGCGCGCATCGAGAAGCAGTTGAACAAATTGCCCGGCGTCGAGGCGGCGGTCAACTTCGCCGCAGAGCGTGCGCATGTGCGCTACGCGCCGGGAGAGGTCGACGTCGAGCGCCTGATTGCGACCATCGTCAAGACGGGTTTCACCGCCGACGTTTCCACGGCGGACACGCGCGCCGACGAGAAAGCGAAGAAGCTGGCGATCTACGGCGACGAACTGCGCCGCTTCCGGATTTCGGCGGCGCTGACCCTGCCGCTGGTGGCGCAGATGGCCTTCATGTTCGGCGCCGCAGGTGACACAAATTCGCACGACGATCTGCTACCGCGCTGGCTGCAACTGCTGCTGGCGACCCCGGTGCAGTTCTGGATCGGCTGGCGCTTCTACGTCGGCGGCTTCAACGCGATCCGCGGCGGCGCCGGCAACATGGACGTGCTGGTCGCCCTGGGCACGACCATGGCCTGGGCCTACAGCTTTGTGGTCACGCTCTCGAATCTGCATCATCAGCACGTGTATTTCGAGGCCTCGGCTACCGTCATCACGCTGGTGCTGCTGGGCAAGATCCTCGAAGCTCGCGCCAAGGCCAGGACCTCGGCTGCGATCGAGGCTCTGGCAAAACTGCAGCCGCAGACGGCGCGCATCGAGCGTGACGGCCAACTGGTCGATGTCGCCGTGGCGACGCTGATTCCGGGCGACGTTTTCGTTGTCCGTTCCGGTGAAGCGATGCCCGTGGATGGCGAGGTCATCGACGGCGCCTCGTCGGCCAATGAATCGATGCTGACCGGCGAAAGCCTGCCGGTGACCAAGACCCCCGGCGACAAAGTCTTCGCCGCGACGATCAACGGCGACGGCCTGCTGCGCTGCCGCGCCACAGGTGTCGGCAGCCACACGCTGCTCGCCGGCATCATCCGCCTGGTCGACGAAGCGCAGGGCTCGAAGGCTCCGGTGCAACGTCTGGCCGACAAGGTGGCGGCGATCTTCGTGCCGGTGGTGGTGGCGATTGCGCTGCTGACCTTCATCGCCTGGTGGGCGCTGGCCGGCGACTTCGCCCAGGCGCTGGTGAATGCCGTCGCGGTACTGGTGATCGCCTGCCCCTGCGCACTGGGTCTGGCGACGCCGACAGCGATCATGGTCGGCACCGGGCAGGGCGCAAAGGCGGGCGTGTTGATCCGCAATGCCGTGGCGCTGGAACTGGCGGAGAAGTTGCAAGTCCTCGTGGTCGACAAGACCGGGACCCTGACCGAGGGGCGGCCGGTGGTGACGGATATTGTTCCCGCCGCAGCAAAAGTCGGCGCTGGCGACACGGCAGCTTTGCTGCAACTTGCGGCCAGCCTCGAACAGGGCTCGACCCACCCGCTGGCCGGCGCGATCGTGGCGCGGGCCAAATCGGACGGCCTGGCTCTTGCCGCGCCGCAGAACGTGGTGACCACCGCCGGCAAGGGCATGGTCGGCGAGGTCGATGGCCGTCGCGTGCTGGTCGGCTCGGTGTCTTGGGTCAAGGAACAGGGCTGGACAATTTCGGCAGCGGATGCGCTCGCGCAATCCGGTCGCAGCGTGGTTGCCGTGGTGGCGGACGGCGCGCTCCTCGGCTTCATCGGCATCGCCGATCCGCTCCGGGCCACCTCGCGCACGGCGGTGGCGCGCCTGAACCGGCTCGGCATCGAGGTGGTGATGCTCACCGGCGACAACGCCGGCACGGCGCAGGCCGTCGCCCGCGAGGCGGGCATCGCGCGCTTCGAGGCGGAGGTCTTGCCCGGCGACAAGGCAGCCGCGGTGAACAAGCTCAAAACGCAAGGCCGCCTGGTCGGCATGGCCGGCGACGGCATCAACGACGCGCCGGCGCTGGCTGCCGCCGATGTCAGCTTCGCCATGGCGGCGGGCTCCGACGTGGCGATGCAGGCGGCCGACATCACGCTGATGCGCGACGACCTCAACGGCGTGGCCGATGCAATTTCGCTGTCGCGGGCGACGCTGGCCAAGATCCGGCAGAATCTCTTCTTCGCTTTCATCTACAACGTGCTCGGCATTCCGCTGGCGGCGCTGGGCATGCTCAACCCCGTCATCGCCGGCGCGGCGATGGCGGCGAGTTCGGTATCGGTGGTGAGCAATTCCCTGCTCTTGCGCAGATGGCAATCAAACAAGGACTGACATGGAAACGACGACAATCAAAGTGGACGGCATGTCCTGCGGCGGCTGCGTGAAAAGCGTGACGGGCGTGCTGACGGCGCTCGACGGCGTGGCGAAGGCGGAGGTTTCGCTGGAGCAGAAGCAGGCGGTGGTCGAATTCGACGCCGCGAAGGTGAACCGGGATCAGCTCAAGGCGGTGATCGAGGACGCCGGCTTCGAGGCCGCCTGAGCAGTTTTCGGAATGTAAACAGTCGGCGCTGGCGCTACGGCGATTG
>JBIJDJ010000148.1:0-7282 GCA_044344175.1 Sulfuritalea sp. | reverse complement strand
GGCCGGCATCATCGTGCGCAACTCCATCCTGCTGGTCGATTTCATCAACGAACAGGTCGCCGGCGGCATGGACTTCGCCGAGGCCGTGATCCAGGCCGCTGCGGTGCGTGCCAAGCCCATCGTGCTGACGGGGCTGGCCGCCATGCTCGGTGCGCTGTTCATCGTCGATGACCCGATCTTCGCCGGCCTCGCGCTGTCCCTGATCTTCGGCATCCTCGTTTCCACCATGCTGACGCTGGTGGTGATCCCGGTTCTGTATTACGCGGCGATGCAAGGCCGCATCGTCAAATCCAACGTACCCCAATAAGGAGCTTCACATGACCGTCAATCAGATCGTTCGCATCGTCGCCGGATTCTTCATCATGACCTCGCTGGTCCTCGCCCACGTCATGGGTCAGGTGGACATGAGCACGCTGTCCTGGCTGTGGTTCACCGCCTTCGTCGGCGCCAATCTGTTCCAGAGCGGCTTCACCAAGTTCTGCCCGCTGGACATGATTCTGAAGAAGCTGGGCGTGCCGGAAACCACCGGCAATAGCTGCGCCTGAGCCAAAAATTGCCGTAGCGCCAGCGCCGACTTTCAGTGTGGCGCTCTATATGGACCGCATTAGCTGCTACGCCGCGGTCCCGGCATCCTCTGCCGCCCGAGCGTGCCAGCCTTTCGGCGACTGTTCCAGCACGATGCGCTGATGAACCAGTCGGTCGACATCGTTGATGCGATTCACCACGCGGCGAATCGCCGCGTTGCCATCCGCGTGCGCTTCGAACACCAGCCGGATCATGCGGTTTGCCCACTTGGGCACGCGGCCGGATTTTTCCCAGCGGGCAATTGATTGCGCATCGATGCCCATCAGCTTGCCCAGGCTGGCTTGCGAAAGTTCCATGCCGGCGCTGCGCACGTAGCGGAATTCAACGCCTGTCAGCTTGCCCGGCTTGCGCGCCAAAGCGAGGCAGACCGCCCGTGTCAGCCCCCCCACGTCGTCGAAGCGCAGGCCGGAGCCGTAGGGTGTTTTCACGCGCTCATAGCCGTTGGCCAGCCATACGTCTTTCAGTCCCATGTCGTCCCAGCGAATCATGCTCAACCTCTATCTAGATCGATGGCCGTGACCACCACCACGGCCGGGTCGGCGGCATCCACGGCCGCCACCAGCGCCAAGTGGCGCCCGGCGATGTAGTACTCCATGCGGCATTCCAGGGTGCCGTGCCGCTGATTCGGCTCCGGCTCCCGGTGCAGCGTACCCCGTCGCAATATCAGCATCGCCGCGTCCCGTGAAATCTGCCGCTGGCGCATCCGCAGCAATGCGTGATCCGTGAATATCACGTTGCGAACTTCGCCCGCCGCTTGCCGGATGTATCGCTCACTGACTTTTGGACCATCCGGCCATGCACCGCATACCTATCAAAATGATAGATCCGAATGATCCCCTTGAAACCCTTTAGCGTCAACTCGCTGAGGGAGGAGGCAAAGCGGAGGAACAAGACCAACAGCGCTGGATTCGATCCTGAAGAGGCTCGGTGTGCCGAAGAGCGCCGGCAATGGCTGGGCCTGATTGCATGTTCGCCGTGTTGCCAGCGCCGACTTTCAACGGCTATGCAAAGTCAATTCGAACCCGACCCCATTCCACTTGGTCTCCGTCCGCCTGACGGTAACTTGAAAAGCAAAATCTCGTCCCCTTGGGCTACCGCTTCGTACTCGTCGTCCGCCGGCAAGAAGCCCAACGGTATCCGGCTTGTCGCATACGGATTGTGAATGACAATCATTGGCTCGCTATTGCCGATTGCCGACCCTCCGTCCAAGTCGACTGCCCAGATCGCACTGATCTGGTTGAAACGAGGATCCAGGAACGTATAGGCCGGAACCTCTGCCCCATTCTTGTTCAGCACGTAGGGGCGATGCTGGTGGCCGCGATCAATTACCTGATGGGTCTCCCTGTCGACCCTTAGCTGCAAAGGACCGATGGGAAATACGGCCTCTGCCGCAAAAGGAAACTGGCTGATTCCGATCAGTGCGGGAAGCTGCCCGCCTCGTAGTTGGCAACCGTTCACAGCGATGACGTACGCGTCGTCTGGTACAACAAGACCGGTATTGGCGTAGCCCGCTTGCTTGCCGTCATCGCTACCAATGAGCGCTTCCGCTTTGGCCTTGATCGCGGACATCCAGCGAAGCAAGATTTTCTCGTGCGGAAACCCGACTCGATTTCCTGCCAATGGGTTTAGCCACTCACCGGGAATGTCGACTGACTCAGGACACACGACTTCGATCCAGACCCTTTGCGTGCCATTCATCACCAGGAAGTCCGGGCCTACGCCCCGCTTGTCCCGCGCCCCGAACGCTTTGTCACGCAGGCGGTCGGCAATCAAAGCCTCCGATACACATGCCCAAAACTTCTGGTCCGACCCGGATGTCAGTTCGCTGATGAACTTGGGATCGGCAAGACTGCGGCTCACCAACTGTTCACATGCCCTTGCGAGGTATTCGCGGACAGCGACTGTGCGTGGATGATCGCCTAGAAATCGTCTCTCGATCTCGGTTCGGATCATTGGCAGCTACCTCCCCCAACTCCATCCATGCAATGCTTCCAGTCGCGCCTTGCGCTCCGGAGACATATTGCCAATCGCTCTTCGTTGTTGGATCACCCAGAAACCGAGGCGATAGCCATCTGCCGTCTTGTATCTAGCCTTCACTTTGGCGTGCCCCTCTCGATCCGCAAATTCACTCAAACGCCGAAACCCGTTGTCCCAGTTATCGGCATGGAGATCCCAATGCCAACCCGGCAATGCATCCAATCGCACTCTGCGATCCGGTGACATGCTGTCTTTCCTGCTTCGTTGGTCATTTACCCAGCTACCGAGACGGAAACCATCTGCCGTAATGCAATCGCGCGGAACCTTGGCATGTCCCTCACGATCTGCAAATTCCTCGAGTAACACGAACCATTCGTCCCATTGCATTTTCTTCGCTAAAACTCGCTCAGACTTAACCCGCCGCGGGCGAGCCCAGCCGGGTAATGCTTCCAGGCGCGCTTTACGCTCCGGCGACAGGTGGTCTTTTTTTCTAACCCGCTGCTCCTGAACCCATAGACCAAGGCGGAAACCATCTGCTGTCGTGTAATCGCGCGGAACCCTTGCATGCCCTTCTCGATTCGCGAACTCCGTCAGTTGGTGAAACCTGTTGTCCCATTTATCTGCATGAAGATCCCAATGCCAACCCGGCAATGCATCCAATCGCACTCTGCGATCCGGTGACATGCTGTCTTTCCTGCTTCGTTGGTCATTTACCCAGCTACCGAGACGGAAACCATCTGCCGTCGTGTAATCGCGTGGAACCTTGAAATGTCCCTCCCGATCAGCAAACGCTTCAAGTAGCCCAAACCAATAGTTCCACGACGCCGTGACCTGCTCAACCAGATAGGTACGCAGTGCACTGCCAACATTCGCATCCACCGTAGCGGGTAAATCAATTGAAATTGTTCGTAGCCCGTCGGCGCTGATGTCTGTGCCGGCTTTCCTGCCCAGCTCAATCCGAATCTGATCCAGCTCACAAGCCAGCACATCGTCATGCGCCTTCAACGCATTCAGCACATCCCAGACTGGCTTGAAATTGCTGGCTTCTATCGTACTGACGGCATCCTCGCCCGCCCTGATGAACACCGGCAGGACGATGGTGCCGGCCTTCTTGTCCGGACTCAGCCGGATGGCGCGGCCCACGGCCTGGATGATGTCCACCTGGCTGCTGCGCGGGTCGATGAACGCCACGCCATCCAGTGAGGGCACGTCCACACCTTCGGACAGGCAGCGCGCATTGCTCAGCACGCCGCGTTCGTCTGCGCTCAGGGCCTTGAGTTGATCAAGCTTGATCTTGCGTTTGCTGGCGGGCATGTTGCCGGAGACGAAGTCGGTGCGCAGGCTTCCGCTGGGGCGATGTTCGTCGCTGATCCAGGCCATCACCCCCCGAACGTCGGTAGCAAAGGCTTCGGCGCGATTGACGCGGCTGTGGAAGCTGATGACGCGCCGGAGGTCGTAGTCCTTGATGGCCTTGAGCAGGCCGATCTGGGCGGCGAGCGATTCGCTGTCGGTTTCGATGCCGGTGCCGGTGCTGACCAGTTCACGGTTGGCGATCCACTGCGCGATGGTGGGATCGTCCACGCCGATGATGACGACACGGTAGTCGGTGAGCAGTTTGCGTTCGATGGCTTTGCCGAACGGCAGGGCATACAGCACTTCGCCAAACAGGGCAGCGTTGTCCATGCCGACGACTTCGACGCCGCGATCTTCAGCGGCTTTATGGACGGTACTGGAATAGGTACGCGGCGTCGCGGTGGCAAATAGCCGCTTGGTGCTGCGTATCTGCGCGTTGTCGAGCACCGCCGTGAAGTCACTGCCGACTTTGCCGGCGCAGCGGTGGGCTTCGTCCGCCACCATCAGATCAAAGGCCGGAACGGCGGCTTCGGCCTGGGCGGCGGCGATGACGGAGGAAGACTGGTAGGTGGAGAAAACCACGCGGCTGCCTGTGCCGCCGAGGAAGCGCCTTACTTCGTCGGCATCCGAGGTGACGGGAAAGGCCAGGTCGGCCACGCTGTGGATGGCTTCGTCGCTGCCCTTGGCGCCAACGGTTTGATCGGAGCAGACGCACAGCACTTCAAACGGGGTGGCGGCGGCGAATGTCCATTCGCGCAGAAGCTGAGACAGCAACCCCAGGGACGGCACCAGCACCAGGGTGCGTTGCGCGGCGAGATCTTCCTTGATCCAGAGCGTGACGTAGGTCTTGCCGGTGCCGCAGGCCATGATGAGTTGCCCGCGGTCGGCGCTTTGCAGGCTTTGCACGACGGCGGTTCTGGCTTCATTCTGGTGGTCGCGGGGTTCGGGTCGTGCCTTGCGTTTTGCCTGCGGAAGTTCGGCGAAGCTGGCGGGATAGTCCAGCGCCGCATGCTCGAAATCCGAGAGCAGAAAGCGCACGACGGGCTTTTCCTGCGCTGCGCAGACTTGCCGGGCATTGGCGCCGATGCGGTCGGTGGTGGAGATCAGCAGCCGGTGCGCGATCCCCGGCCGGTTCGATTCGCTGAGGAATTTGTCGACATCGTGCTTGCTGATGTTGTAGTCGGGCAAATAACACTTGGCTTGCACCGCCCAGTGTTCGCCGTTCCTGTGGCGAAACACCAGATCGATGCCGCAGTCGGCACCCCAGCGATCCGGGTAGTCATTCCAGAGCCACACCTGATCGACTTGCGTCGACCACTCCGGGTCGGCCGTCAGGAACCATTTGACGAACTGCTCGAACTGCCTGCCGCGAATGCCGGGGTCGGGATCAAGGCTGCGATAGAAGTCGGAGAACTGGCCGTTCATTCCACAAGAAGCCGCACGAAGACGAGCCGATCCATCAAAGCGGCCTGGCCTCCAGCAATATCCGTTCGCGGAGGTAGGGGCTAAGCGACCCTTCGGTGACAACATCCGTGCGTCGGCCGAGCAGGGTTTCGAGATCGATCTGCAATCCGACGAGATCGAGAAGCGAGCGGTCTGGGGCAAATTCAACCAGCAGGTCGATGTCGCTTTCCGGAGTTTCTGCACCGCGAAGCACCGATCCGAAAACTCGTACGTTTCCTGCGCCATGGCGGCCTGCCGTGGCGAGAATTTGATCACGTCTCGTCTTCAGAAATTCCAGGGTGCCCATGGCAGGCTCCGTCCGACTCTGGGGAACGGTAGTTTATCCCTCTTGGGTTTGGGCAAACAGCCGTGCATTTCGTGGTCGGCGGCGATCTCGGCTGAAAGGGCACCGGCGCGGGTCACGGTCTTGGACCGGCTGCGCTTATGATCTCGGTGATTCTTGCCGTGCCACCTGCGCCGTCCGCAAGGCATACCGCCGCCGGCTCTGCCGGCGGCATAACTTTCCGGGCTAGGCGAACAGTCTTGCCAGTTCGGCACCCGGCGAGGGCGCGCGCATGAAGGCTTCACCGACGAGGAAGGCATGCACGCCGCGCGAGGTCATCAGCGCGACGTCGGCCGGGGCGAGGATGCCCGATTCGGTGACCACGATGCGGTCGGCGGGAATTCGGCCAAGTTGCGCCAGCGTGGTTTCCAGGCTGACTTCGAAGGTCCGCAGGTTGCGGTTGTTGATGCCGATCAGCGGCGTCTTCAGTTGCAGCGCGACGTCCAGTTCGGCCGCATCGTGGCATTCCACCAGCACCGACATGCCCAAGGCAAAAGCGATCGCCTCCATCTCCTGCATCTGTGTCAGCGAGAGCGCATCGACGATCAGCAGGATGGCGTCGGCGCCCATCGCGCGGGCTTCATACACCTGCCAGGGATCGACCAGGAAATCCTTGCGCAGCACCGGCAGCGCGCATCCGGCGCGCGCCTCGCGCAAGTAGTCCGTCGAGCCCTGGAAGAAGGGCTGGTCGGTCAGCACCGAGAGGCAGGCGGCGCCGTGCTTCTCGTAATCGGCGGCGATCTCCGCAGGATGGAAATCGGCTCGGATCACGCCCTTGGACGGGCTGGCCTTCTTGATTTCGGCGATGACCGCTGTACCGCCAGCGCCGACTCTTGTGCCGATGGCTCCGGCGAAATCGCGTGCCCGCGTCTGTCCCTCGGCCTCGGCACGCATCGCGGCCAGCGGCTTGGCGGCCTTGCCGGCGGCGACCTCCTCGCGCTTGACGGCGAGTATCTTCTCGAGGATGTCCGCCGCCATCAGCCGAACTTCTTGGTGAAGGCGATGAAGTCGTCGAGCTTCTTGCGCGCAGCACCGCTGGCGATGGCTTCGCGCGCCTTGGCGATGCCATCCCCGACCGAGTCCGCCAGGTTGGCCGTATAGAGGGCGGCACCGGCATTCAGCGTGACGATCTCGCGCGGCGTGCCGGGCTGGTTGTCCAGCGCCTCGAGCAGCATGGTTTTGGATTCGGCGGCATCGGCGACGCGCAGACCGCGGTTGGACATCATGGCCAGGCCGTAGTCCTCGGGATGGATTTCGTATTCGGTAATCTTGCCGTCCTTGAGTTCGCCGACAAGGGTTGCGGCACCCAGCGAGATTTCGTCCATGCCGTCCTTGCCCCAGACCACCATGACGTGGTCGGCGCCGAGCTGCTGCATGACGCGCACCTGGATGCCGACCAGGTCGGGGTGAAACACGCCCATCAGCGTGTTGGGCGCGCCGGCCGGATTGGTCAGTGGCCCCAGGATGTTGAAGATGGTGCGCACGCCCATTTCGCGCCGCACCGGAGCGACGTTCTTCATCGCCGGATGGTGGTTGGGGGCGAACATGAAGCCGCAGCCGATGGCCTCGATGCATTCGCCG
>JBIJDJ010000147.1:0-7314 GCA_044344175.1 Sulfuritalea sp. | reverse complement strand
CCACCAGAGCACCGATCACCGTGCCCTGCGTATCGCGAATCGGCACCGCCATGACAAAAACCGGCACCTGCTGCTGCTTGCCTATGCCTGGCCGGCCAATGGTCGCTTTCCCCTCCTTGAGTGCACTGACCATGGATGCCCGGTCCAGGTAGTTGATGCCGATGCGTCCCGCCGTGCGCGGCACATCGGCGATCGCCGTGCCATCCAGTCCGGTGACGAAAACGCCGCCGTTGAACGGTCCTTGCAGAATCAAGCGCTCTTCCAGTAGCGCCTGCAAGGCCGTTGGGTTGCCCAGAATGGACGGGCTGATGATGCCGGCCACCTTACCCAGTATCTGCAAGCGGGTTTCAAGTTCTTGATTGATCTGTTCGGCGACGAGTGAAACCGTCGTGAATTGCTGGTCGCTCAACTGGCGTTGCATGTCCCCGCGCAACATGCGACTGGCGTAGAAGGAGAGCATCCAGAGGCTGAGGACGAAAATGACCAGCGTGAAAAGGGTCACGCGGGTCTTGACCGAGCGTTGCAGGAAAGAATTCAGTGCCATGCCAGTTCGCCCGGCAGAGTCTTGTCAATTGCCGCCATCAGTGGAACCAGGGCCGCGGGCCGCAAAATTTCCGTCAGGAAACACTCATGGCCGATGTCGCCGACAGGGAGTCTGGAGGCAACCATTTCTCGGGCGTCATCCCTTGTTGCGGGGGGGGGGGTAGCAAGCGGAAGGCGCTTCGCCCCTGACCTGGCGGCGGGCCTGGGACTGGCTTCCATAGCGGGCATTTTGGTGGCCATGAAAATACTTTTGTGCGGATGGGATAGCTTGCTTATGCCTTGCATGGTACGCCCAACGCCGGGCAAGGTGCTCGTTTTCGAGGTGATCTCGGCGAAAGATCAGTTCTGCAATTCGTTCAGCAGTTCCGGGTGCCGATCAAGAAGCCGAAATAAATTTGTCACCGCCGGTAGCGGACGGGCCTTGCCCCTCTCGTACCGCGAGAAGGCATTCGGACCGCCGCCGGTGATGCGCGCGGCTTCGACTTGGGTCAGCTTCAACTTTTTGCGGATTCTCGCCAGTTCAGCGGATTCTTGGGCGTCGATCTCGGCGGCAATGCGTTTGATGGCGTCGGCGAACCGCTCGCCTTCTCCCGCGTCGAACTCGACCTCGTGACAATGCGGGCAATGCCAACCGGCGATCTTCGGCACCACGGTTGCGTGCCCCTTGTATTCATACGGTACATCCTTGACGGCATGCCGCAGAACTCCTTGTTCGCAGTTCAGGCATTCGCGGGGCATCTCATTTCTCCTTAAACTGAATGACAATCGAACCATCCACACGCAACGTCACTTTGACATACGCTACTTTGCCGTTTGGCGTAACGCAGTGATATACGTCCTGCCACACTTGGCTTGCAGCATGAGTTGTCATGCTCTTGTAAAAATCGGCTCGCTTCATCGCACACACAACGTCAATCGCGCTTGCAGAATCCAGGCCCATGGCCTGAGCACCCACCAAGGCAGTAGCCGTAAAAGCATCTGCGCCGCGCTGTTGCACGGCGAGCTTTACAGCAGCTAAATCGTAGTGCGGCTTACGCTTTTCCATTGCACTTAGATTAACCCATAAGGTTAGCTGGTGCAAGCGTGATTTTCTAAGCCTGGCGACATTCCTGCGAATGTCGGGTGTTGAAAGAACACCAGTCCCTCAAAACTGGGTTTCCAACCCTGCGGCTACGTCCGGTGATGGCCGATAGGGTGAGTAGGCGTCTGCGCCAGTAAGCCGACGTTCACCGAAAACCAAGGCTTGTTCAATGGCAGCAATGCGGCACTTGCGGATCGATACAGGCACGGACTGGCGCCACCCGCCAGCGCACGAGGCTACGTCGCATCGATGTCGCCACCGAGATGCGAGTACCTGAGCAGCGATTACCTCATGCTCTACGCGCTGACCGCAGCAACGATTTCTCTGCTGGCGATTCGCCATCGCCGCCAAATTCGTTCAGGGTGAACCGGTAACCGCCGTACCGCCAGCGCCGACTTTCGACTAATCGCTTCATACTCAACGGCATACCTCGCCGAGCACTCTGGCAACCTATCGGCGCAATTCGTTAACTCACCCGGAACCTTCGACGCCCGCCGACTCAGTCTTCCGGGGTCGCCAGCAACAAGCGCACGGCCTCTTGCAGGCCGGGAAGGTCATCCATCGCGGTGACGTACACCACCCGCCAATCGACTGAAAAATAGGCATGCACCGCGATGTTGCGGAAGCCGGTGATTTCCTTCCACGGAACTTGCGGCGCCCGCCCCCATGTGTCGGCGGACAAACGAGCGGCGGCCTCACCGATCACCGACAGCTTTTGCAGCACGGCACTTTGCAGCAGTTCATCCTGCTGGAAGCCGGACTCGTCGCAACCGTCCATCCAGCGCCCGATAGTGGAAATCGCCTCGTCGATGTCGACCAGGTACAGCCGCTCACTCCGCATAGAGTGTCCGGGCTTCCCGCAGCACTTCGTCGCGAATATGCGGATTCAAGCCATCGCGAGTGACGAGGTCGACGGGACGACCAAACAGCGCCGCCAGTTCGTCCCGCATGCGCTGAAAAGCCACAAGACCGACGCGAGCATCACTGCGAAGGTCGATCAGGACATCAACATCGCTGCCGGCCCGCTCTTCGCCTCGCGCCAGCGAACCGAAGATCGCCAGTTCCCGCACCGCATGGGCGCGACAAAAATCAGAAAGCGTGGCGGATGAAACGACAGGTTGGGCGGGCATGGCAGAAACTCGAAGGAAAACGCGAATCAATTTACATCAGAACCGGCCTCGCCGGAAGGCCCCGACCCACAGCCCCCGACCCACGGTCTGACCCGGACGCCGCCGGTTAACCCTGGGAAGCGCCGGTAGCGCCCCGCCCGCGCAACAACCGCCGCTGCACCTTGCCGGTGGTGGTCATCGGCAGGGCGTCGATGAACTCGATGATCTTCGGATACTCGTAGGGCGCGAGGTATTGCCGCACATGCTGCTGCAAGGAGGCTTCGAGTTCGGCCGATGGCGTCTGTCCGGCGGCGAGCACGATGAAAGCCTTGATCACCGTGCCGCGCGTCTCGTCGGGTTCGCCGATCACCGCGGCGTTGGCCACCGCGGCATGCTTGACCAGGCAGTTCTCGATCTCGCCGGGGCCGATGCGGTAGCCGGCGCTCTTGAACATGTCATCAGAGCGCCCCTGATACCAGAGCACGCCGTCCTCGTCCATCTTCGCCAGGTCGCCGGTGCGGCCCCAGGCCAGGGGATCGTCGATGCCGCCGCCGAAAAACTTTTCCGCCGTGGCTTCCGGGTTGTTCCAGTAGCCGAGCATGAACACCGGGTCCATCTCGCCCTTGCAGCTGCGCTGCACGCAGACTTCGCCCATTTCTTCGGGCGCCACCGGATTGCCTTCATCATCCAGCACGCCAAGCCGGTGCCCCGGATAGCCGCGCCCCATGGCGCCGGCCTTGGGTGGCGTCACCGCGGCACAGTTACCGACGATGTAGTTGATTTCGGTCTGGCCGTACATTTCGTTCACCGTCACGCCCAGCGCCTCCTGCGCCCAGGCACAGACGGTTTCGCCGACGGTCTCGCCGGCACTCATGATGCTGCGCAGGACCAGGTCGTATTTCTCCCGCGGCTGGGGCACCGCCTTCATCATCATTTTCAGCGCCGTCGGAAAGAGGAAGGTATTGCGTATGCCGTACTTTTCCATCAGCCAGAAGGCCTTGTCCGGATCGAAACGGCCGCGATAGCCCAGTATCGGCTGGCCGAAGTTCCAGCTCGGCAGCAGGGCGTCGAAGAGGCCGCCGGTCCACGCCCAGTCGGCCGGCGACCAGAACATGTCGCCGCGCTGCGGGTAGAAGTCGTGCGAGCAGACGAAGCCCGACAGGTTGCCGATCAGGCTGCGCTGGGCGATCAGCGCGCCCTTGGGATTGCCGGTGGTGCCGCTGGTGTAGATGATCAGCGCCGGATCGTCGGCGGCGGTGTCCGTCGCCGCGTAGCGCGAGGAAGCCAGCGGCAGCAGCGTGCTCCACTCGCGCACCCAGGATTCGCGCGCGCCGCCGACGCCGATCACGTGCTTCAGGTCCGGCAGCCTGTCGCGCACCGCGCCGAGCTTTTCCAGGCCGCCTTCGTCGATGATGGCCACGCGCACGCCGGCGTGCGTCAGGCGGAATTCGAGGGCGTCGGCGCCGAACAGGTGCGAGACCGGCACCGCGATCGCGCCCATCTGGTAGCAGGCCATGTGCGCGATGCCGGTTTCAGGCCGCTGCGGCAGGATGATGGCGACGCGGTCGCCGGCCATGACGCCCATGGCGCCGAGCACGTTGCACAGCCGGTTGGCGGCCTGCTGCACGTCCCAGAAACTCCATGCCTCGGTGTGCCCGGCTTCGTCCTCGTAATAGAGCGCGAAGCGGGAACGGTCGTCGGCCCAGCGCCCGCAGCAGGCCTGCGCGATGTTGTAGCGCGGCGGCACGTTCCAGCGGAAGGAGTCACGCAGGGTTTGCCAGTCGCGTGCCTTCGAATCGAGCCCGATCATGAGGCCAGACGTTCGTCGATCAGCTCGATCCAGTGCCTCACCGGCACGTCGGTGGCGCCCTGCAGGTGGGCCATACAGCCGACATTGGCGCTGGCGATCGTCGCCGGCGCGCCGGCCGTCAGCGCGGCGATCTTGTTGGCCTGCAAACGCTGCGACAGTTCCGGCTGCAGCACCGAGTAGGTACCCGCCGAGCCGCAGCACAGGTGCGAATCGGCCACCGGCGTCAGGCGGTAGCCCGCCGCGGTCAGCAGCAATTCCACGGTGCCGCGGATCTTGAGCCCGTGCTGCAGGCTGCAGGGATTCTGGAAGGCCAGCGGCGTTTCTTCTTCCGGCAAGGGCGCGCAGTTCAGCAACAGGGTCCCCAGCGCTTCCGCTTCCGCCGTGATGACTTCGCTGATATCGCGCGTCGCCAGCACCACGCGCGCCGCCTTCAGCGCGTAGTCGGGATCGTCCTGCAGCAGGTGGGCATATTCGAGCACGTGCGAGCCGCAGCCGGAGGCCGTCATCACCAGGCACTCGGCGCCGGCTTCGAGCAGCGGCCACCAGGCGTCGATGTTGCGCCGCGCGTCGTCGCGCGATCCCTCGGCCGCATTCAAGTGCAGACGCACCGCGCCGCAGCAGCCGGCGCCGCTGGCCTCGACCATCTGGATGCCCAGTCGATCCAGCACGCGCCGCGTCGCGCCATTTATGTTCGGATACATCGAAGGCTGCACGCAGCCGGCCAGCGCGATCATCTGCCGCGCGTGGCTGCGCTGCGGCGCCGGTCCCGCCGAAGACAGCGGCGGCACCTTGGCACGCAGCACTCCCGGCAGCAGCATGCGTACCGACTGCCCGAGCTTCATCGCCGCACCGAACACCATGGACCGCGGCAAGAGGTTCTTCAGCGTCCCGCGCATGAAGGCATCGCCGCCGCTGCGCGGCACCTTCTGCTCCACCACCTCACGGCCGATGTCGAGCAGGCGCGTGTAATGCACGCCCGAGGGGCAGGTGCTCTCGCAGGAGCGGCAGGAGAGGCAGCGGTCGAGATGCAGGCGGGTCTTTGCCGTCGGCTCGACGCCTTCCAGTACCTGCTTGATCAGGTAGATGCGGCCGCGCGGGCCGTCGAGTTCGTCACCCAGCAGCTGGTAGGTCGGGCAGGTCGCGGTGCAGAAGCCGCAATGCACACAACGGCGGAGGATTTCCTCGGCCTCGCGGCCGGCGGTGGTATGACGGATGAAATCGGCGAGGTGGGTTTCCATCAGAACTCCGGGTAAAGCCGGCCGGGGTTGAACACGCCGTAAGGATCGAAGCTGTGCTTCAGGCGGCGGTGGACTTCCATCAGTGCCGGCTGCAGCGGCGCAAAGACGCCGTCAGTCTTGTCGCCGCCGCGAAACAGGCTTGCATGACCGCCTGCCGTGGCCGCCACCTCGCGCAATTGCGCCGCATCGGAGTCACCGCGCAGCCAACGCTGGGCGCCACCCCATTCGATCAGAACCGCGCCGGGCAATTCCAGCGGCGGCGTCGCCGAAGGCAAGGACAATCGCCACAAGGATGCATCACCGGCAAAGAACGCGGCGCTCTGCTCGCGCAGCCCGTTCCAGAATTCATCCGCCGCCGCGGCGGCGAGCGGCTCGCCGCCGACCTTTTGGCATGCCGCCGCCACCGCCGCCTGCGCGCCGGACAGGCGGATGCTCAGCACGCCGTCCTGCCAGCAACTCGCCACCAGCGGCAGCGGCTGTCCGGCCCAGCGGTTGATCGCCTCCAGCGCCTTGTCCTGCGGCATTTCGAAACGCAGGCTGGCGTCGCCCGCCGGCAACGGCAGCACCTTGAGCGAGACGTCGAGTATCAGGCCCAGAGTGCCGAGGGCGCCCGTCATCAGGCGCGAAACATCGAAGCCGGCGACGTTCTTCATCACCTCGCCGCCGAACTTGAGTACACGACCTTCGCCGTCCATGATCCTGACGCCAAGGACGAAATCGCGCAGGCTGCCGACCGCCGCCCGGCGCGGGCCGGAGAGGCCCGCGGCGACGGCGCCGCCCACCGTGGCACCGGCGAAGCGTGGCGGCTCGCAGGCGAGGAACTGGCGCCGTGCCGCCAGCGCCGACTCCAGTTCCGCCAGCGGTGTACCGCAGCGCGCGGTGACCACCAGTTCGGTCGGCTCGTAGCTGACGATGCCGGCATGGCCGCGCGTATCGAGGATGTCCCCGGCCAGCGGCCCGCCGTAAAAATCCTTGCTGCCGCCGCCCCGCAGCTGCAGCGGCTTGCGCTCGAGGATGCGGGCGCGGAATTCGTCGATCATTTGAAAACCTCTTTTGCCACAAAGTTCACAGAGTTCACAGATAGCACCCGTGTACCGGGCAGTCTGCTTTTGCTTTCTCTGTGTTCTCTGTGTCCTCTGTGGCTAATGGTTCTTCTTCTGAGCATTACAGCCGCTCCAGTTCGGGAAACTTGATCTGGCCGCCATGGACGTGCATGCGGCCGAACTCGGCGCAGCGATGCAGGGTCGGCACGCCCTTCTCGGGATTCAGCAGGCCCTCCGGATCGAAGGCACGCTTCACCGCGTGAAAAGCGCGCAATTCGTCGGAGCCGAACTGGTCGCACATGGAATTGATCTTCTCGTAGCCGACGCCGTGTTCGCCGGTAATGGTGCCGCCCAGATCCACCGAGAGCTTGAGGATCTCGGCGCCGAAGGCTTCGGTGCGCTCCAGTTCGCCGGCAACGTTGGCGTCATACAGGATCAGCGGATGCAGGTTGCCGTCGCCGGCATGGAAGACGTTGATGCAGCGCAGGCG
>JBIJDJ010000021.1:0-23818 GCA_044344175.1 Sulfuritalea sp. | reverse complement strand
CCAGTACAAAAACTGCGGGTACTTGCCCTTGACCCGGATGCGGTAGCGATAGCGGTCAATGACCTCGGCACCCTCGAGACGGTGCCGGCGCAGGTCAATCCACGGTTGGTCCTTCTCCGCCTTCAGGCGCTTGGCAAAATCGCCTAGGCCGACCACGTAGTCGTCCATCAAGCCGAAGATCGGCGAGTGCAGGCGCGGGTGCGCCAGGCGCTTCAGGCCATACACGTAATCGTCAGCCGTCAATTCACGCGAATCGCTCAAGGCGAAGTCGCTCAGGGCATTGATGTCGGCCAGTTGGGCTGCCGTCAGCGCGTGATAGGCATATTCCGGACCGGCGGGGCTGCGGGCGAATGCAGGGTGCGGCTGATAGCGAATGCCCGACTTGATCGCGATCACATAGTCGGTGAAGGCGATCTGCGACGCATCGGCGTAATCCGGCAGCGGGCGTCCCTGCGCATCCAGGTAGCGCGGCTGCGGCACCGCCTCGGCAGTGGCCGCGACCAAGGCGTAGGGCCGCTTGAGATAGTGGTATTGCAGCGGCGGCTCGTAGATCTGCGCCGTAAAGATGATCTCGTCCTCGCTGTAGGACTGCACCGGATCGAGGTGCTTGGGCCGGTCCGTGAAAGCGCTGTAAAGAATGTTCTTGCCCCGATCCGTCGCCGGGTAAGGATCGTTCCAGGCGCTGCCACAGGCAGTCAGCAGCAGCACAAAAAGGCAGGGGATAAAGCTACGCATGACGTCGAGTTTAGCTGATCCGCTATAATCTACCGCTGGATTCAACCAAGGAAAATCGATGGGATTTCTCGCTGGCAAACGCATTCTGATCACCGGTCTGATCTCGAACCGCTCGATCGCCTACGGTATCGCCAAGGCCTGCCACCGTGAGGGCGCCAGCCTCGCCTTCACCTACCAGAACGAGCGCGTCCGCGATCGCATCGCCAAATTTGCCGACGAATTCGGTTCAACGGCAATTTACCCTTGCGATGTCGGCCAGGATGCCGAGATCGAAGCCGTCTTCACCGAACTCGGCAAGCACTGGGACGGGATGGAGGGTCTGGTGCATTCCATCGCCTTTGCCCCCAACGATGCGATTGAAGGGGACTTCCTGGAAGGTCTCTCGCGCGAATCCTTCCGCATCGCGCACGATGTGTCGTCCTACAGCTATCCAGCCCTGGCCAAGGCCGCCCGCCCGCTGCTGCTGAAGGGCAACAACGCCTCCGTTCTGGCGCTGACCTATCTCGGCGCCGTGCGCACCATGCCCAACTACAACACCATGGGCCTGGCCAAGGCGAGCCTCGAAGCGGCGACGCGCTATCTGGCCTTCTGCCTCGGCCCGCAGGGCATACGCGCCAACGCACTGTCCGCCGGACCGATCAAGACGCTGGCGGCATCCGGCATCGGCAACTTCGGCAAACTGCTGGCCTACAACGCGCATCACGCTCCGTTGCGTCGTAATGTAACCATCGACGAAGTCGGCAACGCCGCAGCTTTCCTGCTGTCCGATCTCGCCAGCGGCATCACCGGCGAAATCCTCTATGTCGATGGCGGCACGCACACCACGGCCATGGGTAACGCCGATCCGCTGCCAGGCTGACAAAGCCGGACGCTGCAACACAATATGCACAAACAACAAGGCCCCGCAGTGCGGGGCCTTGTTGTTTGTGCGATGGCGGATCAGATCAGCGGTCCTTCGTCTCCAGCAACGTCTTGTTGATCTTGACCGGGTAGTTTTCTTTCAGACTCGCAGTCCACGCCGCGAACTCTTCCTCGGCCACGATGCGCGCATATTGCTGGGCCAGTGCACGGGCGCGCGGATCATCCTTGCCCGCCTCGCCTGCCTTGACCGAACTGATCCGGTACAGCGCGTAGCCCTTGCCCGGATACGACACACCGGCATGCGCCGGCAGTTTTGCCGCATCCGCTGCAAAAACCGCCCGCACCGATTCGGGCGGCAGCCCCGGCGCCTCGGTGCGGCTGATCTTGCGTACGGGCGACCACTTCAGGTCGACGGTCTTGCCTTGGCCCAATAGCGCCAGTTTTTCTTCGCCATCCTTGATTGCCAGGGCCGCGGCCTCTTCGCGCATCAGGCGCTTCTCGATCTCGCCGCGAACGGCCTCCAGCGGCTGCAGGGCCGCCGGCTTGTGTTCAAGCACACGCGCGGACACCAGGGTGCCGGACGCGACTTCGACCGCTTCGGTGTTGCGCTTGTTCTTCAAGCCATCGTCGCTGAACAGGGCAGCCGCCAGTTTCTGGTTGTCGAAGGGGGCTGCCAACTTGCCGCCTTTTACCAGCCACTGGGACTGGCGCAGGTCCAGTTTCCATTTCTCGGCGGCGGGTTTCAGGCTGTCGGCCTGCTCGTACACGGTGTTGCCGAATGCTTCCGCCGCATCGGCGTACTTCTTCACTCCCGCTTCGCGCTTGAGCTCCGCGAGGATCTCCGCTTTCACTTCGTCGAGCGGCTTGACGCGTTCGGGACGCACACCGGTCACGCGGATGATATGAAAGCCGAAATCGGAGCGAACGACATCGGAAACCTGCCCCTCCTTGAGCGTAAAGGCGACATCCTCGAAGGCCTTGACCATCGCGCCGCGACTGAACCAGTCGAGATCTCCGCCCTTCGGAGCCGAACCGGGATCCTGCGAATTGTCCTTGGCGATTTTGGCAAAATCACCGGGAGTCTTGCGCACTTGTGCCAGAAGCTGATCCGCCTTCGCCTTTGCGGCGGCGACTTCCGCCTCTGGCGCACCCTTGTCGACGCGAATCAGGACATGACTGGCACGACGCGTATCGCCCTCCTTGTAACGGTCGGCATGCGACGTGTAGTAGCCCTTGAGTTCCTCATCGCCGATTACGGCCGCGGCCGCCAGCGCGTCGCGGCTCAACACTACAAACTCGGCACGCACCTGCTCGGGCAATTCAAACTGTTTGCGATTGGCCTCGTAGTATTTCTGCACGGCATCGGCGGCAAGCTTTACCTGGCCGAGGTAGTTCTCCGGCAGCAGCGGCGCCTCGCTGATTTCACGCTGTTCCATCTGTGTCGCCAGCCAGCGACCGGCGGCCACCTGACCGGCGATGCCGGCCTCGGTCACCGGCAAAATCAGTTGCTGCATCGCCATGTCCTGCCGCAAACGTGCCTCGAACATTTCCTTGCTCATGCTCTGTGCCGCAACCAGCGCCTCGTAGCGCTCCTTCGAAAACTTGCCGTTCTCCTGCAGCGAGGGGACAGCGGCAATGAACTGCACCAGTTGCTCGTTGCTGATAATCAGTTTGGCTTTCTGCGCCTGCTCGGCCAGCAAGCGTTGCGTCACCAGCGAGTCAAGCACGGCACGGCGCATTTGCGGCGTCTCGAACATTGCGGGATCGACTTTCCCGCCGAGTTGCGCGCGCATCCGGTCCTGCTGTTCGCGCAAGGCCACCTGCAATTCCTGCCGCGTTATCTTGCTGCGGCCCACGCTGGCAAGCTCCGCATCGACAGCGGCGTTGCGCACGTAGGATTCAACACCCCAAAACGCAAACGGCAGCGTGATAAGTGCCAGAAAAATCTGGGTTATCTTCTTGTTGTTGCGAACGATATCGAACATGCTCATGCTTGGTATGCCCTAGATGCGAAAAAGGCGAACGGGTGTTCGCCTTTGTTCGTGCTGACACAAATCCTTGGTGGGTCGTGACGGGCTCGAACCGCCGACATTCTGCGTGTAAGGCAGACGCTCTACCAACTGAGCTAACGACCCATCACCTAAATACAGTGCCTTGTAATGGCGACGCTCTACCAACTGAGCTAAGCACCGGCTGAACGGCAGCTACCCCTATCGCGCGGCCGGCCGCAATTCTATCAGTTCATGGGGGCTCAGTGCTTGTGAAGAAATCGTAGCGAGCGGGCCGCAGCGGGGTGCGGCCGGAGCACAGCTACCGGAACATATGTCGTTATATGTGAGGATAGCGAGCACCGCCCAAGCCCCGATCCGGCACGCGCAGTAGATTTATTCACAAGCGCTCAGTGGGTCACCAGGCCGGTCGCCGCCGCGTCACCGGCAACTACCGCGACAGCCGCTGCCGGGACCTGTTCGGGAAGCGGTTCGGGCATTCGCTCGAGAGCAAGTTGCAGCACCTTGTCGATCCAGCGCACCGGCAGAATCTCGATCCGGTTCTTGATGGTGTCGGGAATCTCCGCCAGATCCTTGACGTTCTCCTCCGGAATCAGCGCGGTACGGATGCCGCCGCGCACCGCCGCCACGAGTTTCTCCTTGAGCCCGCCGATGGGCAGCACTTCGCCGCGCAAGGTGATCTCGCCCGTCATCGCCACGTCGGCACGTACCGGGATGCCGCTCAGCACCGACACCAGAGCGGTACAGATGGCAACGCCGGCGCTGGGGCCGTCCTTCGGCGTCGCCCCTTCCGGCAGGTGGATGTGGATATCGTTCTTCTGGTAGAAATCATCGGCAATGCCCAGTGCCTGGCTGCGCTTGCGCACCACCGACAACGCGGCCTGGATGGACTCCTGCATGACCTCGCCCAGCTTGCCGGTGGTCATGGTCTTGCCCTTGCCGGGCAGGGCAACGGCTTCGATGGTGAGCAGTTCGCCGCCGACTTCGGTCCACGCCAGACCGGTCACCTGGCCGATCTGGTTTTCCTTTTCCGCCATGCCGAAGCTGTAGCGACGCACGCCGAGGAACTTGTCGAGATTCTTCGCATTGACCACGATCTTGTTCTTGCGCGCCTTCATTACCAGCGACTTGACCACCTTGCGACAGATCTTCGAAATCTCGCGCTCCAGCGCGCGCACACCGGCCTCGCGCGAGTAGTAGCGCACGATATCGCGCAAGGCATCCTCGGTGATGGTCAGCTCGTCACGCTTGATGCCATTGTTTTTCTGCTGCTTCGGCACCAGGTAACGCAGGCCGATGTTGACTTTTTCGTCCTCGGTATAGCCGGAGAGGCGGATCACCTCGAGACGGTCGAGCAATGCCGCCGGAATGTTCAGCGTATTGGCGGTGGCGACGAACATGACATCGGACAAGTCGAAATCGACTTCGATGTAATGGTCCTGGAAGGTATGGTTCTGTTCCGGATCGAGCACTTCGAGCAAGGCGGAAGACGGATCACCGCGGAAGTCCTGGCCCATCTTGTCGACTTCGTCGAGCAGGAACAACGGATTCTTGACCCCGACCTTGGTCATGTTCTGCAGGATCTTGCCCGGCATCGAACCGATGTAGGTGCGGCGGTGGCCGCGAATTTCAGCTTCATCGCGCACGCCGCCAAGCGCCATGCGAATGAACTTGCGATTGGTGGCCTTGGCAATCGACTGTCCGAGTGAGGTCTTGCCTACTCCGGGTGGCCCGACCAGGCACAGGATCGGCGCCTTGACCTTGTCCACACGCTGCTGCACGGCAAGGTACTCGACGATGCGCTCCTTGACCTTGTCGAGGCCGTAATGATCCCGGTCGAGGACTTTCTCGGCCGCCGACAGGTCCTTGCTGATGCGCGACTTCTTTTTCCACGGCAAGGCCAGCAGGGTTTCGATGTAGTTGCGCACCACGGTGGCCTCGGCCGACATGGGCGACATCAGCTTGAGTTTCTTGACCTCGGCATTGATCTTGGCCAGGGCTTCCTTGCTCATGCCGGCAGCCTTGATCTTCTTTTCCATCTCGTCGATGTCGGCGCCTTCTTCACCTTCACCGAGTTCCTTCTGGATGGCCTTGACCTGCTCGTTGAGGTAATACTCGCGCTGACTCTTTTCCATCTGGCGCTTGACGCGGCCGCGGATGCGCTTTTCGACCTGCAGGATGTCGAGTTCGGCTTCAAGCTGGCCAAGCAGCTTTTCCAGCCGCTCGGAAACACCAAAGACCTCCAGCACTTCCTGCTTTTGTTCGAGTTTCAGCGGCAGGTGGGCGGCAATCGTATCGGCCAGGCGCCCGGCCTCCTCGATACCGGCCAGGGAGGTCAACACCTCCGGCGGAATCTTCTTGTTGAGCTTCACGTATTGATCGAATTGCGCCAGCACGGTGCGGCGCATGGCCTCGATCTCATTGTCGGCGCGCTCCTCGATCGGAATCAGGCTGATATCGGCGACAAACAGCGTGCGCTGGTCCTCGATGCGCAGCACGCGGGCACGCTGCACCCCTTCCACCAGCACCTTCACCGTGCCGTCGGGCAGCTTGAGCATCTGCAGGATGTTGGCGAGGCAGCCGATCTCGTACATGTCCTCGGGCACCGGCTCGTCCTTGGCGGCAGATTTCTGCGCCACGAGGAGGATGTTCTTGCCCGCCTCCATCGCGGTTTCGAGTGCCTTGATCGACTTGGGACGCCCGACAAACAGCGGAATCACCATGTGCGGAAAGACCACCACGTCACGCAAGGGCAACAGCGGCAGGGATTGGGTTTCTACTGGGGAGGCGGGCAGGCCAGACATCATCGTGTCCTTCGGTTATGAGTCACGCCAACCACATGGGGGCGGCGGACCGGTATTCAAGGCGGCGTTGCCGCCGGATTAGTTCGAGCCGGAGACCTTCGGCTGGTCGGCGTAAATCATCAGCGGCTGGGCACCGCTTTCGATCGTGCTCTCGTCGATCACGACCTTGCTCACGTTCTCCAGGGTAGGAATCTCGTACATGGTATCGAGCAGCACGTTTTCCAGTATCGAGCGCAAGCCGCGAGCGCCCGTCTTGCGCTTCAGGGCTTTTTTGGCAATGGCCTGCAGCGCCGAGGGGCGCACTTCGAGTTCCACGCCTTCCATGGCAAACAGCTTGTGGTACTGCTTGATCAGCGCATTCTTCGGTTCAATCAGGATTTCGATCAGCGCAGCCTCGTCGAGTTCCCGCAAAGTTGCAATCACCGGCAGGCGGCCGATCAGTTCCGGGATCAGACCGAATTTGATCAGGTCTTCCGGCTCGACCTGCTTCAGCATTTCGTCGACATTGCCCGCATCGCGGCTCTTCACTTCCGCACCAAAGCCGATGCCGCCCTTTTCCGAGCGATTGCGGATCACCTTGTCGAGGCCATCGAATGCCCCGCCGCAGATGAACAGGATATTGGTCGTGTCGATCTGGATGAAATCCTGGTTCGGATGCTTGCGCCCGCCCTGCGGCGGAATGCTGGCCACCGTGCCTTCGATCAGCTTCAGCAGGGCCTGCTGCACGCCCTCGCCGGAAACGTCGCGGGTGATCGAGGGATTGTCCGACTTGCGTGAAATCTTGTCGATCTCGTCGATGTAGACGATGCCCTGCTGAGCCTTCTCGACCTCGTGGTCGCATTTCTGCAGCAACTTCTGGATGATGTTTTCGACATCCTCGCCGACATAACCCGCCTCGGTCAGGGTCGTCGCATCAGCCATGACGAAAGGCACGTTAAGCGTGCGCGCCAGGGTCTGCGCCAGCAGGGTCTTGCCGGAACCGGTGGGGCCGATCAGCAGGATATTGCTCTTCGACAGTTCGATGCCGTCGCTGCCCTTTTCCTGGTACCGGATGCGCTTGTAGTGGTTGTACACCGCGACGGCAAGGATCTTCTTCGCCGAATCCTGCCCGATCACGTACTGATCAAGTAGTTCGCGAATCTCCTTCGGCGCCGGCAGTTCGCGCTTCGAACTTCCCGCCGGCTCGGCGGCAATCTCGTCGCGAATGATATCGTTGCAAAGCTCGATGCATTCGTCGCAGATGAAAACGGAGGGCCCGGCAATCAGCTTCTTGACTTCGTGCTGGCTCTTGCCGCAGAAGGAGCAATACAACAGCTTTTCGCCGCTACCTGATTTTTTCTCCGCCATTTTCGTCTCCGTCCGTGCGAACGCTCAAGCCTTGGCGGCGTCGGGCGCTTCGTCGCGACTGGTCAGCACCTTGTCGACCAGGCCGTACTCTACCGCTGCTTCTGCCGAAAGGAAGTTGTCGCGATCGGTATCACGCTCGACGCGCTCGATCGACTGGCCGGTGTGGTGCGCCAGCATGCTGTTGAGTTTTTGCTTGAGGAACAGGATTTCCTTGGCATGGATCTCGATATCCGAGGCCTGGCCCTGGAAGCCGCCCATCGGCTGATGAATCATCACACGCGAATTCGGCAGGCAGTAACGCTTGCCCTTTTCGCCGGCAGCGAGAAGAAACGAACCCATGCTGGCTGCCTGACCGATGCACAGCGTCGACACATGAGGCTTGATGAACTGCATGGTGTCGTAGATGGCCATGCCCGCCGTGACGGAACCGCCCGGCGAGTTGATGTAAAAGAAAATGTCCTTGTCCGGGTTTTCGGATTCAAGAAACAACAACTGCGCCACGATCAGATTTGCCGTCCCGTCGTTGACCGGTCCCACCAGGAAAATCACGCGCTCGCGCAACAGACGCGAATAGATGTCATAGGCCCGCTCGCCGCGGCCGCTGGTCTCGATGACCATCGGCACCAGGCCCAGGCCCTGCGTATCGGGCACCGGGGCATCCCAGGCGCCGCCGTTTTGTCGCGAACCGTACATGGACATCTCCGGAAAAATCATGCTGCATTTCCCATCAATACATCGAAGGCAATGGGGGCTTCGCTGACCTTGGCATTGGCGAGGACCCAATCCACCACATTGTTCTCCAGCGCCAGGGCCTCCGCCTCGGCCAACCGCTGTGGCTGGGAATAGTACCAGCGGACCACTTCCTTGGGGTCCTCGAATGTTTCTGCGAATTCGTCCACGATGGCGCGCACTTGTTCCGGCTTGACATGCAGGTCCTTGGACTTGACCAGTTCGGCCAGCAGCAGGCCGAGCTTGACCCGGCGCGTCGCCTGCTCGGTGAACCAGGAAGGCTCGACCGGGATGTTCTTCATCCCCATGCCGCGCTGCTCCATGTCGCGGCGCGCCGCTTCCGCCATCTGCTCCGACTCCATCGCGACCAGCGCCTTGGGCACTTCGACCGGATTCACCTTGAGCAGCGCGTCCATGACCTGCTCCTTGACCTTGGCCAGCAGGCGCTTCTTCACTTCGCGCTCAAGATTCGAGCGTACTTCGACGCGCATCTTGCCGACGTCGCCATCGGCAACGCCAAGTTGCCTGGCGAAATCGGCATCGATCTCCGGCAAGCGGGCGGCCTCCACTTTCTTTACGCTCATCTCGAACTGAACCGTCGCGCCGGCCAGTTCCGCGGCCTGGTAGTCGGCCGGAAAGCTGACGTCGAAGGCCTTGGTGTCGCCGGCCTTGACGCCAATCATCTGGGCTTCGAAATCCGGCAGCATCATGCCGCCGCCGACCATCACGGAGTAGTCGCTGGCCTTGCCGCCGGGAAACTCCTCGCCATCCTTGCGCCCGACGAAGTCGATCAGCAGACGGTCATCCTTTGCCGAGGCGCGGTCGGTCTCTGCGTAAGTGGTGCGCTGCTTGCGCAAAACCTCGAGGGTCTTGTCGACCTCGGCTTCGGTCACCGTCAGAGTCGGCTTTTCGATCGCCTCGCCGGAGATATCGGCTGGCGTGATATCGGGATAGACCTCGAACACGGCGGTAAAGCCCAATTGCCCAGGGCCGGAGTCAGACTTCGGCTCAATGCGCGGATAGCCGGCAACGCGCAGTTTCTGTTCGCGCACTTTCTCGCCATAGGCTTTTTCCACCGCCGCACCGATCGCGTCCGAGCGCGCCTGGGAGCCATATTGCTGCGCAACCATTTTCATCGGCACCTTGCCGGGACGGAAACCCGGCATCTTCACCGTGCGCGACATCTGCTTCAGGCGCTGGTCGACATCCTTTTCGATCTCGGCCAGAACCACCGTCATGTCGACGCGCCGTTCCAGTGCGCTGCCGGTCTCGATTGCAGCGTCCGTCGTTACCGTATCCGTCATCTTTGTATCCGTCATTGAAGAAACCATTAAAAAAACCGCGCCAGAAGCAAAACGCGTGCAAAACGCGACCAGGCCCGGCGAACCTCCGGGTCTGCGCCCCGAACGCTGGTGCCCAGGAAGGGACTCGAACCCCCACGCCTCGCGGCGCCAGAACCTAAATCTGGTGCGTCTACCAATTCCGCCACCTGGGCGCATGCCGCAACCGGCCGGCAATGCAAAGCCGCGCGGCACGACGCAGACCGCCAATTTTACCTGCTTTCAACATTTCTTTCCGGCTTGCGCCGTGTTTGCGGCAGGCCGGTCGCCGGTCCGGCGCAGGGCCTGCAGGATGCCGGCCGCGAGCCCCGCAAGATGCGCGCATCGGCATGGAAAGCCGCATGCGCCGAAGGCTCTGTAGCTATACTCCTGCCGCATCATGGCCGTCGATCACTACGAAAACTTTCCCGTTGCCTCCGTTCTGCTGCCGGCGCCGTTGCGCGAACCGGTGGCGGCGATCTACCGGTTCGCCCGCAGCGCCGACGACTTTGCCGACGAAGGCGACCTGTCGCCCGACCAGCGCCACGCGCTTCTGGCGGAATACCAGGCGGAACTCGACGCCATCGAACGTGACGAACCCACCCGACATCCGGTATTCCTCCGCCTGCGACCGGTGATCGCGCACTATCGGCTCCCGCTGCAACTGTTTCGCGACCTGCTGGATGCTTTTACGCAGGACGTCGGCAAGGACCGTTACTGCGACTTCGCTGAACTGATGGACTACTGCCGCCGCTCGGCCGATCCGGTCGGCCGCCTGCTGCTGCACCTGTTCGGCGCGGCTACGCCCGAGAATCTGTCACGCTCGGATGCCATCTGTTCCGCGCTGCAACTCATCAATCACTGGCAGGATGTCGGCATCGACGCCGCCAAGGGCGCCAAGGGCAGGATCTATCTGCCGCAGGACGACATGGCGCGCTTCGGCGTCGATGACGCGGCAATTCTTCGCCGCGCAGTTGGCAAACCCGCCAGCGCCGACTTTCGGCATCTGCTGCGCTTTCAGGTTGACCGCGCCCGCTCCCTGATGCTTTCCGGCGCCTCGCTGGGCTGGGATCTGCCCGGACGCATGGGCCTCGAAATCCGCGCCATTGCCGGCGGGGGCCTGACCATCCTGGATAAAATCGAAGCGATTGACTACGATGTGTTCGAGCGCCGGCCAAAGCTCGAAGCCTTCGACTGGCCGCTGATCCTGTGGCGATCTCTGGTCCGACCCCTGGACAACAACCGGTAAATTCGCCGTGACACCTGACGAATACTGCCAGCAGCGCGCGGCCGCCAGCGGCTCCAGCTTCTATTACAGCTTCCTCTTCCTCGAGCCACGCCGGCGCCAGGCGATCACGGCGCTCTACGCCTTCTGCCGCGAGGTCGACGACGTGGTCGATGAATGCCCGGACGCCGGACTCGCGCGCACCAAGCTCGACTGGTGGCGCGGTGAAGTCGCCGCCCTGTACACGGGACGCCCCGGCCACCCGGTGACGCAGGCCCTCGCCGGCTCGCTGAAGGAATTCCACCTGCCGCAGGAGCAGTTGCTGGAGATCATCGACGGCATGGAGATGGACCTCGATCACGTCCGCTATGCCGACTTCAAGGCGCTGCACCTCTACTGCTACCGCGTCGCCAGCGTGGTCGGCCTGCTCGCCGCAGAAATTTTCGGCTACAAGGACCGCCAGACCCTCAAGTATGCCCACGATCTGGGGCTGGCCTTCCAGCTCACCAACATCATCCGCGACGTCGGCGAAGACGCCCGCCGCGGCCGCATCTACCTGCCACAGGACGAACTCGCGCGCTTTGGTGTGGCCGAGACCGATCTGCTACATGCAAATTATTCAGACAACTTCAGCCGCCTGATGGAGTTCCAGGTCGAACGCGCGCGCGCCACCTACGACCAAGCCTTTGCCCAGTTGCCGGCGGCCGACCGCAAGGCGCAGCGCGCCGGCCTGGTCATGGCCGCGATCTACCAGGCCACGCTCGACGAGATCATGCGCGACAACTATCGCGTCTTGGACCAGCGCATTTCGCTGCCGCCGCTGCGCAAGCTGTGGCTGGCCGGAAAAACCTGGATGACCGCTTGAAACTTGCCATCATAGGTGCCGGCTATGCCGGCATGGCCGCTGCCGTGGAACTTTCCGCCGCCGGCCATCCGGTCGAAGTCTTCGAAGCCTCGCGCACCCTCGGCGGTCGCGCCCGCGCGGCGCAGATCGAAGGCTTCGAGGTCGATAACGGGCAACACATCCTGATCGGCGCCTATACCGAAACCCTGCGCCTGATGCGCGCCGTCGGCGCCGACCCCGACGCCTTGCTCAAGCGCACGCCGCTGCGCTTCGAATTCCCCGGCGAGTTTCTGATGAGCGCGCCGCGCTTGCCGGCGCCGCTGCATTCCGCCTTCGCCTTGCTGCTCGCCCGAGGCCTCGACTGGGGCGAAAAGTGGGCGGCCATCCGCCTCGTGCGGAGCCTGCAAGCCCGCCGTTTCCGCATCGAACCCGACATCACCGTGACGAAGTGGCTGGACAGCAACAAAACGCCGTCCCGCCAGCGCCGACTGCTGTGGGAGCCGCTGTGCATCGCCGCCTTGAATACGCCGGCCGATCGCGCCTCGGCGCAAGTGCTGGCCAATGTGCTGCGCGACAGCCTGGGCGGCAAACGCGCCGCCAGCGACATGCTGCTGCCGCAAACTAATCTCTCGGCGCTGTTTCCCGATCCCGCGGCGAAGTTCGTCACGCAACACGGCGGCGCGATACATCGCGGCCATCGCGTCACTTCGCTGCGCCGCGAAAGCGATGCTTGGCATATCGACGCCGCCGGCCCGTTCGCGCAGGTGGTGCTCGCCGTCGCGCCCTATCACCTCGCCGCCCTGGTGCCGGAACTGGCGCAGCGGGTGGCGCATTTCGACTGGGAACCCATCGTCACCAGCTACTTGCGCTATCCCGCCACGGTGTGCCTGCCGCAGCCGATGCTGGGAGTCGACACCGGGCTCGCGCAGTGGCTGTTCGACCGCGGCGCCCTGTGCGGGCAGCACGGCCTGCTCGCCGCCGTGATCAGCGCCCGCGGCCGGCATCTTGACCTGCCCGTGGCCGAACTGGAACGCGGCATCCATGAGGAAATCGCCCGCATCGTGCCCGGACTGCCGACGCCGCTGGCAGTACAGACCATCACCGAAAAGCGCGCCACCTTCGCCTGCGTTCCCGATTTGCAGCGACCGGGCGCGGAAACCGGCTTGTCGGGCCTGTGGCTGGCCGGCGACTACGTCGCGGGCGACTATCCGGCGACCCTGGAAGCCGCGGTCAGGAGCGGCGTCGCCGCTGCGCGGGCAGTGCTGGCCGTCTGATTCAGCTTTCCAGATGCCCGCCCGACAGGCGCAGCGTGCGCCCGCAGCGATGCGCCAGCGCCTCGTCGTGCGTCACCAGGATCAGCGTGGTGCCCGCTTCGAAATTCATGGCGAACATGAGGTCGATGATCTGCGCGCCGGTCGCGGCATCGAGATTGCCGGTCGGCTCGTCGGCCAGCAGCAGTTGCGGCCGCATGGCAAAGGCGCGCGCCAGCGCCACGCGCTGCTGTTCGCCGCCGGACAGGTGCTTGGGGTAATGCCCGAGTCGCTCGGCCAGCCCGACCCGGGCCAGCATCGCCTCCGCCGTCCCCCGCGCGTCGGTGCGGCCGGCGAGTTCCAGCGGCAGCATGGTGTTTTCCAGCGCGGTCAGCGCCGGCAATAACTGGAAGGACTGGAAGACGAAGCCGAGCAGGCGGCCGCGCAATTCGGCGCGAGCATCTTCATCGAGAGCGGCGAGATCCTGCCCACCCAGATGCACCGTGCCCGACGAAGGCAGGTCGAGGCCCGCCATCAGTCCCAGCAAGGTCGACTTGCCCGAACCGGACGCGCCAACGATGGCCACCGCCTCGCCCGCCGTCACGGCGAAGGAAATCTCGTGCAGAATCGTGAGCGTGCCGTCACCGCTGGGCACGATCTTGCCCAAAACCGCCACATCGATCACCGCGTCTGTCATCAGCCCCTTCTCAACCATGTTCAAGAAACTTGCCTCCTGTTTTCTGCTGCTGTTGTGTTGCAGCCTGCCTGCCACTGCGGCTGAAGATCGCATTCTGGTCTACGGCGACAGCCTGTCCGCCGGTTTCGGCATTTCCGTCAACCAGAGCTGGCCGGCCCTGCTCGGACAGCGGCTGCAGGCCAGGGGTTCCCGCTACACGGTAAGCAACGTCAGCATCAGCGGTGAAACTACGGCCGGCGGGCGTGCGCGCTTTGCTGCCGCACTGGACCAGTTCAAACCGGTCATCGTTATCCTGGCGCTGGGTGCCAATGACGGCCTGCGCGGCCTGCCGGTGGCCGCCATGGAGGACAACCTGACCTTCATGGTGAAACTGGCGAAGAAACACAAAGCCCGGATGCTGCTGGTCGGCATGCACCTGCCGCCGAATTACGGGCCGAAGTACACCGCAGAATTCGATGCCGCCTTCCGTAACATCGCCAAACGCGAAACAATTGCCCTGCTTCCCTTCCTGCTGGAACCCATTGCGCTGGACCGCAACGCCTACCAGGCCGACGGCCTGCATCCCACCGCCGCGGCGCAGACTAAGCTGCTCGAGCACGTCTGGAGCGCGCTGCAAGCGCTGCTCGGCTGATGCACTGTGCCTGAAAATCATGCTCTCTCCCCCAACCCACGCTCCGCGCCCCACGGATCGGATTGCATTCCGATCAGGCTGCGAGGGCGGGAAGCAGTGCTTCCCGAATTTCCCTCTCGCCCGCAAGTGGGGAGGAGACCGTCGCGAGTCGCTGCGCGACTATCCCCTTGAATCCCATGTCTGAGAAATTGCCCAAGGGAGTGACGACGGTAGCACATCTCGCCGAATTCGACGCCATCATCGACGCCCGCGCTCCGGGCGAGTTCGCCGAGGACCATCTGCCGGGATCTGTCAGCATGCCGGTGCTGAACGACGACGAACGCGCCCGGGTCGGCACGCTTTACAAGCAGGTCTCGGTGTTCGAGGCGAAAAAACTCGGCGCGGCGCTGGTCTCAAGAAACATTGCGCGGCACATCGAAGAGCATCTGCTCGACAAGCCGAAAAGCTGGCGTCCGCTGGTGTATTGCTGGCGCGGCGGCCAGCGCAGCGGCGCCTTCACCCACATCCTGCGCGAAATCGGCTGGGATGCCCATCGGCTTCAGGGCGGCTACAAGAGTTGGCGCCAGCATGTCATCGAGCAACTGGCCTTGCTGCCGCCGCAAGTGAAGTTCCGCGTCGTCAGCGGCGCCACCGGCAGCGGCAAGAGCCGCCTGCTGGAAGCCTTGAACACGCGCGGCGCTCAGGTTCTGCATCTCGAAGAACTGGCCGCGCACAAGGGCTCGGTGCTGGGCAACCTGCCGGGCCAGCCGCAACCTGCGCAGAAGGGTTTCGAGTCGCAACTGCTGGCGGCGTTGTCCGCGCTGGACCTGACGCAGCCGGTGTTTGTCGAAGCCGAGAGCCGCAAGATCGGCCGCCTGCAAGTACCTGATGCGCTGCTGGAGGCCATCCGCGCCGCGCCGGGCCTGCGCATCGAAGCCCCGCTCGTCGCCCGGGTCGAATTCCTCCTGCACGACTACGACTACGCCGTGGCCGATCCAGCCTGGCTGGCCGAGCGCCTGCAGCATCTCAATGGCCTGCAGAGCCGGGAAACCCTGGAGCACTGGCAGGCGCTGGTCGCCGCCGGCGATTTCCCGACCCTGGTGGAAGAACTGCTGACGCGGCACTACGACCCGCTCTATCAGCGTTCGCAGGCGCACAACTACGACTCGTTCGGTGATGCCGCCCGCCTCACGGCGGAGCGGCTCGACCCTGATGCGCTGGACCGGCTGGCAGCCGAAATTCTCGCTACATCTTCCTGAAGTGGTGCGCGTGGCCGCCGCTTCCCGGGACCTGAACAATGTATGCAGCCCACCGGGAACAGGCCGTGCTACACAGGCAGCAAGAACTCCGTACGCTTCGTCGCACACAAGCGCTGCACCACCGCCGGCCACGGAGTCGCCACTTCTCCCTGCTCGAACGCGACCACCGTCAGCCGTCCCCGCACCACATCCAGCAATTCGCCCGGACGCAGCAGGAACGCCGGATTGGAGGGCTTGCCGAAACGCTCGTTGCCGGCCATGAAGGTTTCGTAGATCAAGACGCCATCCGCTTCCAGCGCGTCCAGAAGATGCGGAAACAGCGGCCGGAACAGGTAATTGGTGACGACAATAGCGTCGAACCGGCGCCCGCGATACGGCCAGGAGGCCCCCTCGAGATCGGCCACACGGGTCGTTATTCCCGGTGCTCTGGCTGAAATTTCGGCCAATGCAGCGGCGTCGCGGTCGACCGCCTCGACTCTGAATCCGGCTGCCTGCAGGAGCAGGGAATGCCGGCCCCGACCACAGGCAAGATCAAGAACATCTCCACCGAACTTCATGTATGGAAGGAAGCGTTTCACCCAAAGCGATGATTTTTCGCTAAAATTTTTCGCGTTGTCAGGTATCATTTTGAATCCAAATCAATCCGAGAGACACTCTCGGGGTTCTGAGCGAATGGCTGCAAGACCAAGTACCCCGCCCGATACCTCACAGGACAATAACAATGTCCTGCGCGAACGGCTGGATACGATTACCAAAGCCTACAGCCGCTTTGTGCCGCGCCAGTTCCTCAACTTGCTGGGGATAGAGGATATCCGCAAGGTCGAACTCGGCCAGCAGGTCGAGCGCAAGATGACGGTGCTGTTCGCCGACATCCGCAACTTCACCGCGCTGTCGGAGACCATGAGCCCGCAGGAGAACTTCAACTTCCTGAACTCCTACCTGGTCCAGATGGAGCCGGTGATCGCCGCCCATGGCGGCTTCATCGACAAGTACATCGGCGATGCCATCATGGCCCTGTTTCCCGACTCGCCGGATCAAGCATTGCATTGCAGCCTGGCCATGCTGCAACGCCTCGAAGAATACAACGACGGACGCCAGCGCGCCGGCTACCGTCCGATCAGGATCGGCATCGGCATCAATACCGGCATCGTCATCCTCGGCACCGTGGGCGGTACCGAGCGCATGGACGGCACCGTAATCGGCGATGCGGTCAACCTCGCGGCACGCATGGAGAGAATGACAAAGGAATACCGGGCGTCCGTGCTGATCAGCGAATACACCCTGTACTGCCTCGACCGGCCGGAACTCTGGTCGATCCGCTTTCTCGATCGCACCCGCGTTCGCGGCAAGCAGGGCACGCAGTCGGTGTTTGAAGTATTCAATTGCGAGCCCCCGCCGTTGCGGGATGCCAAGAAACTGCACCAGAAGCACTTCAACCGGGCCCTCGCCTACTACCATTTCGACGACACTCTCGGCGCCCGCGAGCAACTCCTGACCTACATCGCCATGGTGCCCGACGACACGGCGGCCCATGTCTATCTCGAACGCTGCGAGACCGCCAACGACGCCCTCGACAATTTACGGGCCGAATTGCCCTACGTCTGGCGCGACGAATACGCCATCGGTCCGGCAAACGTCGATGCCGCGCATAAGCGCCTGTTGGCAGACATGAATGCTCTCGCCAACGCGATCAGCAAAGGCGTCCTGAGCCAGACGCCCCCGCTACTGGCGCACATTCAGTCTTCCGCGTCCCGCGATTTCATGAACGAGCGACAATTGATGGAGGAAGACAACTACCCCTTCGTCGACCTGCACATACGCCAGCACGAGCGCTTTTTCGAATTTCTTGCCGAGTTGCAGAGCGAAATCGAACTCGGAGAGAAGGACCGGGTCTATCTGTCCTTTCGCGTCAAACGCCTGCTGACCGGCTGGCTGATCAACCACATCCTCAGCGCCGATCGTCACTTCGGGCACTACCGGAATACCCGGCACGGAAAAAAGGTCTGATTTAGGCTATTTCCTCGGTTTCAAGGCTGGAGGAGGTGTTATGCTGCATCGCACCATCCTGCTAGCCAACCGCCCGCCCCCCTGCGGAACGCCGCCATGAATAACGAACGACACTACCTGCACACTCTTTTTGAGCCGCAATCGATTGCCATCGTCGGCGCCTCGGAAACGCCGAACTCGATCGGCGTCACGCTGGTGCGCAACATGCTCGACTCGGGCTACAAGGGCAATCTCTTTTTTGTCAATCCAAAACACGAAACCGTGTTCGGCCAGCAGAGCTATCCCTCGGTCGACAACATTCCGCAGCGCCTCGACATTGCGGTAATCTGCACTGCGGCCGCCACCGTGCCGGACATCGTCGACGCCTGTGGCCGCGCCGGGTGCAGAAACGCAATCATCATTTCCGGCGGTTTCGCCGAAGCCGGACCGCGCGGCGCCGCCCTGCAGCGCGCCGCTCTGGAAAATGCCCGGCGCCACGACATGCGCCTGCTCGGACCCAACTGCCTGGGCATCATGCGTCCGGGCAGTCAGCTCAATCTGACCTTCGGCCATGGCTTCGCCCATGCCGGCACCATCGGCCTCATTTCGCAATCGGGCGCCTTGTGCACGGCGATTCTCGACTGGGCACTACCGAACAAGGTCGGTTTCTCGAACGTGGTTTCGCTCGGTGCGGAAAGCGATGTCGACTTCGGCGAGGTGCTCGACTACATGGTCTCCGACCCGCGTACCGAGAACATTTTTCTCTACATCGAGGGCATCAAGAACGCCCGCCGCTTCATGAGCGCGCTGCGCGCGGCGGCGCGCTGCAAGCCGGTGCTGCTGATAAAGGTCGGCAAACATCCGGCCGGCGAAAAAGCCGCCCGCACGCACACCGGCGCCCTGGTCGGCGCCGACGACGTGTTCGACGCCGCACTGCGCCGCGCCGGCGTGGTGCGCCTGGCCAACGTCGGCCAGATGTACGCTGCCGCTTCCGCCCTGTTCTCGCACTTCCGTCCACGCGGCAAGCGCCTCGCCATCGTCACCAACGGCGGCGGCCCGGGCGTCATGGCCGCCGACCACGCCGAAGACATCGGCATCCCGCTGGCCCAGCTTGACCCGGCCACTGTCACGCGGCTGAACGAGTTGCTGCCGGCCACCTGGTCGAAGTCCAACCCCATCGACATTCTCGGCGATGCCGATCCGACGCGCTATGGCTTGGCGCTGCAAGCCTGCATCGACGACGACAATGTCGATGGCGTGCTGGCCATCCTGACGCCGCAGGCCATGACCGATCCGACCCAGGCGGCGCGCACGGTGATCGAGATCGCGCGCCAAAACGACAAGCCCCTGGTCACCTGCTGGATGGGCGAAGAACAGGTGAGCGAGGCGCGCAAGCTGTTTCAGGGCGCGGCCATTCCCACCTTCCGCACGCCGGAACCGGCGGTTGACCTGTTCTCGCACGTCTCCAACTATTACCGCAACCGTCAGTTGCTGATGCAAACGCCGGCCTCGATTTCCGAACAGGCTCCGCCACGCCTGGAATCGGCGCGTCTGGTGATCGAAACCGCTCTGATGGAAGGGCGCAAGGTGCTCAGCGAGATGGAATCGAAGGCAATTCTGTCGGCCTTCAGGATTCCCATCGCGCAAACCATGGTTGCCCGTTCCGCTTCGGAAGCCATGGTGCTTGCCGAAGAACTCGGCCTGCCGGTGGTGATGAAGATCGATTCGCCCCAGATCGCGCACAAGAGCGATTGCGGCGGCGTACGGCTGAACCTGAACAGCCTCGCTGCGGTGCGCGATGGCTGGCTGGAAATAATGGACGAAGTGAAGAAGCACCGTCCCGACGCGCTGATAAATGGCATTGCCATCGAGCCGATGATCCAGAAGCCCAACGGTCGCGAACTGGTGGTGGGCATGATGCGCGACAAGATTTTCGGCCCGACCATCGTTTTTGGCCCCGGCGGCACCAGCGTCGAGGCCTACAACAGCGACCGTGCCGTGGCCCTGCCACCGCTCAATTCGTTTCTCGTCGCCGACATGCTGGCCTCGACCCGGACCACCGCGCGGCTCGGCAAATTCCGCAACATGCCACCGGTCAACATGGCAGCCATCGAAGCCATACTGCTGAGCGTTTCCGCGATGGTCTGCGAATTGCCCTGGATCAGCGCAATGGACATCAATCCGCTGATCGTCGATGAGCACGGCGCAGTCGCGGTAGACGCACGCATCACCATCGAGAACACGCCGATCACTGCGGGTCGCTATGACCACATGGCGATCCATCCCTATCCGTCGCATCTGGAGACCAGCTACCAGGCCAAGGATGGTTCCCAGGTCACGATCCGTCCGATCCGGCCCGAGGATGTCCGCATGGAGCAGGAATTCGTCAAGGCCCTGTCGCCCGAATCGCGCTACATGCGCTTCATGAATACCATCCGCGAAGTCTCGCCGGCACAGATGATAAGACTCACGCAGATCGACTACGACCGCGAGATGGCCTTCGTCGCCACCATCGACGTCAATGGCGCGGAGAAGGAACTCGGCGTCGTCCGCTACGCCACCAGCCCGGACGCCGAATCCTGCGAGTTCGCCATCGTCGTCGCCGACGACTGGCAGGGCAAGGGACTGGCCCGGCGTCTGATGGGTACGCTGATCGACACCGCGCGCAGCGCCGGTCTCAGATACATGCATGGTGATTTTCTCGCCGAAAACTCGCGCATGCTGGCCTTTGTCGCCAGCCTCGGCTTCGTCCTGTCGACGCATCCCGAAGACCCCGGGCTCAAGCGCGGCGTCCTGGTGTTGAACTAGGATTTCGAAATGGCGCGCTGCCCGTGGTGCGGCACCGACCCCCTCTACGTCGCTTATCACGACACCGAATGGGGCGTGCCCTGCCACGACGAGCGCACGCTGTTCGAATTCCTCATCCTGGAAGGCGCGCAGGCCGGACTGTCATGGATCACCATCCTCAGGAAGCGCGAAAACTATCGCCGCGCCTTCGACAACTTTGATGCAGCGCGCATCGCCCGCTACGGCGATGCGGATGTGGCGCGCCTGCTGGGCGATGCGGGCATCGTCAGAAACCGGCTCAAGATCGCCGCCAGCATCGGTAACGCCCGCGCCACGCTGGAACTCCATGAACAGGGCGGCAGCCTGGACCGGTTGCTGTGGCAATTTGTCGATGGTCACCCGCGCATCAACCACTGGCGCACGCCGGGCGAAGTTCCCACCTTCACTCCCGAGGCCGAAGCCCTGTCCGGGGAACTCAAGCGCCGGGGATTCCGCTTCATCGGCCCCACCGTCATCTATGCCCACATGCAGGCGACCGGGATGGTCAACGATCACATCGTCTCCTGTCCGCGCCACGCCGAACTCGCCGATTGACCACTGCCGCGCCATGCGGCGCCCTGACGGGTAATAGGCTTTCTCTTATTCTGGTTACAATAGAACACGTTCAGTCCACTGGTCTTCTGCTTGCATTGCGTATGCAAATAGGCTTCGAAACCATTCGCGAAATTCTCGAACACCGCCTGCATCAGGAGGACATCGAGAAACTGCTGCACGGGCTCGACGAGGCGGGCAAGGCCGAGTTGTTCTACCGCATTACCGAGATGCTGCGCCGCACCTCGGCGCTGGCCGACATTGCCAACCGCGTTTCCGACAGCCTTTCCCTCGACGTATTGTTTCCGCGTCTGATGGAAGTGGTGACCGAGGCGCTGAACGCCGACCGCAGTTCGCTGTTCCTGCACGATCCCGAAACCAATGAACTGTTCTCGCGCGTCATGCAGGGCGACGTCATCGGCGAGATCCGCTTCCCCTGCCAGCTCGGCGTCGCCGGCTCGGTGTTCACCCGCGGAGAGGCGGAAATCATCGCCGACGCCTACGCCGATCCACGCTTCAACCAGGAGGTAGACCGCCGCACCGGCTACCGCACGCGCAACATCCTCTGCGTCCCGATCCGCAACAAGAACCGCGAGGTGATCGGCATCACCCAGGTGCTGAACAAGAATGCCGGAGACTTCGACGGCGAGGACCAGCGCCTGCTCGAGGGACTGTCGCTGCAGGCTTCCGCCGCGCTCGAGAATGCGCGCCTGTTCGAGAAGGTCGAACGCCAGCAGCGCGAGGAAGCCATGCTGCTGGAAATCAGCATCTCGATCGTCGCCGAGATCCACCTCAATCCGCTTCTGCTGAAAATCATGACGGCGGCAACCCAGTTACTTGGCGCCGACCGCGGCACCCTGTTTCTTTACGACACGGCGAGTCATGAACTGTTCTCCCGCGTCGCCGGCGGCATCGCCGGCGAGGAAATCCGTTTCCCGGCGGATGCCGGAATCGCCGGTGAGTGCTTCAGCAGCGGCCGGGTAATCAACATCGCCGACGCCTACTCGGACCCCCGCTTCAATGCCGAATTCGACCGCCACACCGGTTACCGCACCCACAGCATGCTGTGCATGCCGATCGTCGCGCGCGGCGAGCGCAAGATCGGCGTCATGCAGATCCTCAACCGCAAAGGCGGCGCCTTCGGTAGCGCCGACGAGCGCCGGCTGCGCGCGTTCTCCGCCCAGGCGGCCGTCGCCATCGAGAATGCCCAGCTGTTCGAGGAGGTCAACGCCGCGCGCAACTACAACGAGGCCATCCTGCACAGCATGAACAATGCCGTGCTGACGCTCGACGCCACCGGCATATTGAGGAAGGTCAACGAGTCGGCGCGTCGCATCTTGCGCCTCGGCGACGGGGAACTGCTCGGTCACAGCCTGGAAGAGATCTTCGTCGGCCGCAACAACTGGGTGGCGAAAAGCCTGGACAAGGTAAAGGCATCAGGCAATACGGACATCACCGTCGATACCGACCTGTTCATCGAAGGCAACGAGGCAATCTCGGTGAATCTGGCCACGGTGCAGCTGACCAGCCTGCGCAATGAGCCAATCGGCTACATGCTGATGATGGAAGACATCACCCGCGAGAAACGTCTGCGCAACACCATGTCGCGCTACATGAGCAAGCCGGTGATCGACCAGCTTCTGGCAAGCGGGGAGGCGGAGCTCGGCGGCACCGGTCGCGACGTAAGCGTGCTGTTTTCGGATATCCGCGGCTTCACCTCGATCTCGGAACGGCTCGGCGCCAAGGAAACGGTGGCCTTGCTCAACGAATACTTCACCGACATGGTGGACATTGTGTTCGCCCACAACGGCGTACTCGACAAGTACATCGGTGACATGCTCATGGCCGTGTTCGGTTCGGTGCTGCAAAGCGACGACGATGCCAGTAACGCGGTCATGGTCGGCAACAAGATGCTGACCGCCCTGCACCAGCTTAACCGCCGCCGCGCCAAACGCGGCGGCGAAGCGATCCGGATCGGGGTCGGCATCAGCACCGGCAATGTCGTCGCCGGCAACATCGGGTCGCTGAAGCGCATGGAATACACCGTCGTCGGCGACCGGGTGAATCTGGCCGAGCGCCTGGAAAGCGCCAACAAGTTCTATGGCACCTCGATCCTGATTTGCGACGCCACCTGTGCGGCGGTCAGGCATCATGCGGCGGCGCGCGAGATCGACCTGATCCGCGTACGCGGCAGGGACATGCCGGTCGCCATCTACGAGGCGCTGGGCCATCACTCGGAGGACAGTTTCCCCCATCGCGAGGAGGCGCTGGCGGCGTTCGGCGAAGGGTTGCTGCGCTACCGCCAGCGCGACTGGGGCGGCGCCGAACATTGCTTCAGCGAAGCCCTGGCGGCCAATCCCGGGGACGGGCCGTCGAGGATTTATTTCGAGCGTTGCCGGATCTACCGCAGCACCCCGCCGCCCGCCGAATGGGACGGGGTATGGACGATGCAGCACAAATAGCCATCACAGGCATGCGATTCGCGTTCGCGGCTTTCATCCCTGCCACCAGATCATCGACGCTGCCGGCAGCGCGGGCAGCGTCGAAAATGTTGCACCCCTGTAGATACTGTTATCCCCGTCAAACGCCGTGCAAAGCCGGATCAAACGGTTTGCCGGACTTGAGGACACCAAAGGCGACATGAACCATGTTTGCGCATCATGGCGCCGATGATCAGCATGGGCGGCTTGCCGGCGGTAGCGAGGCGGCGGCGGAACAGCTTGCCCCAGACGGTTCGGTAAAGCGTGACCATGGCCGGCATGTAG
>JBIJDJ010000145.1:0-7387 GCA_044344175.1 Sulfuritalea sp. | reverse complement strand
ACCGCCGGTCTGCCCCTGGAAAAGGTGGAGGTGCACAAGATGATGCTCGGCGGCGGCTTCGGCCGCCGCGGCGGGCCGCAGGATTTCGTCGTGCAGGGCGTGAAGATTGCCATGGCGATGGCGGGCACGCCGGTCAAGATGATGTGGTCGCGCGAAGAAGACATGCAGCACGGCTTCTACCGGCCGGCAAGCGTCGTGCGCATGAAGGCGGGGCTCGATGCCAAGGGAAATCTCGTCGCGATGCATACGCGCATCGCCTGTCCGTCGATCTTCAAGGTGCTGATGCCGCAGGTTCTCGGCGCCGATGGCATCGACTTCACGGCGGTACGCACGCTGAGCGACATGCCCTATACGGTGCCGCACCAGCAGGTCGACTACGCCATGCGCAACGGACATATCCCGGTCGGCTTCTGGCGGGCGCCGGGCCAGCAGAACGCCTTCTACCGCGAATGCTTCATCGACGAACTGGCCGGCGCTGCGGGCAAGGATCCGCTCGAATATCGCCTGGCGATGCTGAAACCAGGCGACAAGAATCGCCTCGTCCTCGAAGCCGCGGCCAAGGCGGCGGGTTGGGGCGGAGCACTGCCGTCCGGCGTACATCGAGGGCTGGCCATGGCAGACGGCTTTGGCAGTTTTTCCGCGATGGTGGCGGAGGTGTCGGTAAGCGCGAAGGGTGAAGTCAAGGTGCATCGCATTGTCGTCGCCATCGACTCGGGCTACGTGGTGAATCCCGATACCTGCCGCGCCCAGGCCGAAGGCAACGTCATCTATGGCCTGGGCAGCATCCTTTATCAGGAAAACACCGTGAAGAACGGACGAATCGTCGAATCCAACTTCCGCGATTTCCCGCTGCCGCAGATGTCCGAAATGCCCAGGGTCGAAACCGTGCTGGTACCCACCGGAGGCTTCTGGGGCGGGCACGGCGAACCGGCCATCCTGCCCCTGACCCCCGCCGTGTGCAATGCGATCTTTGCCGCCACCGGCAAGCGTATCCGTTCGCTACCGCTCAAGCACCACGACCTTCGCCGAGCATAGCGCCGGCACTACCCGAACAAGGATCAGCGGTTTACACGAAACTCAATGTAAACTTGCCCTGTCCCCATATTCATTGCGAAAGGAAACATCGTGGCACGCATGGTCAATTGCATCAAACTCGGACGCGAGGCCGAAGGCCTTGATCTGCCTCCCATGCCCGGCGAAATGGGCAAGAAACTCTGGGAGAACGTTTCCAAGGAGGCCTGGCAGCAGTGGATCAAGCTGCAGACCATGATCATCAACGAGAACCGCCTGAGCCTTGCCGACCCCCAGCATCGAAAGTATCTTGCAGAACAGGTGCAGAAGCACTTCTTCGGTGACGGGGCGGATCAGATCGGCGGCTACGTTCCGCCGAGCGCGTAACGCGCCGGTCAAATATTCCCGAGCTGGCGGGCGACTTCCTTTTCCATCGCCTCCAGCCCGATGTGGCGCACGTCGCGCCCCTTGACCAGGTAGACGACGTACTCGGAAATGTTCTTCGCGTGATCGCCGACGCGCTCGATCGATCGGGCGATGAACAGGAGATCGAGCGAGCTTGAAATGGTGCGCGGATCTTCCATCATGTAAGTGATGAGCTGGCGCATTGCCGCCTTGTAACCGGCATCCACCTCGCGATCCTGCCGCACGACCTCGGCCGACGCATTCACGTCGAGCCGGGCGAAGGCATCGAGGGCCTTGCGCAACATGGCGACGGCAATCTCGGCCGGCGCGCGCAAGTCGACGCGCGGCACAACACGGGGATCCCCGCCGTGGATATCGCGTGCCATCTTGGCAATCTTTTTTGCTTCGTCACCGATGCGCTCGAGGTCGGTGATTGTCTTCACCACGGTCATGATCATGCGCAAGTCGACGGCCGCCGGCTGCCGTCGCGCGATGACGTTATTGCAGGCCTCGTCGAGTTCGACCTCGTGCCGGTTGACCAGGCGGTCGGTGGCGATGACTTGTTCGAGGAGGGCAATGTCACCTGATTCGAGGCCGTCCATGGCACGAATCAATTGTTGCTCGACCAGCCCGCCCATCGCCAGGACGCGCGTGCGCAAGCCTTCGAGATCGGCATCGAATTGCCGGCTGATGTGATCCTGGTTCATTCCGCCACCCATGTTCGCAAAGTCGCCACTATAGCGTCGGCATGTGAAGGAAATATTTCAGCGCACGGATCAGCGGACACGGGTCTGCACTCCATCCGCGGTAGCCAGCAGCAGCACATCCGCGCCGCGCCGGGCGAACAGGCCATTGGTGACGACACCGACGATCTGGTTGATGCGCTCCTCGAGACCGACGGGGTCGGTGATCGAAAGGCCATGCACATCGAGGATCAGGTTGCCGTTGTCGGTGACCATGCCTTCACGCACTTTCGGCCGGCCACCCAGCTTGGCCAGTTCCCGGCTGACATAGGCGCTCGCCATCGGAATCACTTCCACCGGCAGAGGAAACTTGCCCATGACGGCTACACGCTTCGACGCATCGCAGATGCAGACGAAGGTTGCAGCCACCGCCGCGACGATCTTCTCGCGCGTCAGCGCCCCGCCGCCGCCCTTGACCATCGCCAGGCCGTGGTCGATCTCGTCGGCGCCATCGACATAGATGCCTATGGCATCGACGTCATTCAGATCGAGGACGCGGATGCCGTGGCCTTGCAGCCGCCCTGCGGTTGCTTCAGAACTTGCCACAGTGCCGCCGATGCGGTCCTTGATGGCGGCTATCTCGTCGATGAAGAAATTCGCCGTGGAGCCGGTACCGACTCCGAGGATCCCGCCCACCGGCAAGCGATCCGCCACATAGTCGCGCGCCGCGCGCGCTACCGCCTGCTTGAGTTCGTCCTGCGTTGCCATGCTGCCCCCCCTGAAAACGCGCCGAAGGCGAGATTTCGCCTAAAAAGAAGCCCGGTCTGGCCGGACTCGATGACTGGAACGAAGTATACGCCGTCTCGCCAACGCCGACTTTTCTGGGATGACGGATTGGTGCCCATAAGAGCCAGTGGCGAAAATCGGAAGCGGCCGTTCGCAAGGAACCCCCAAAATGGGGGAGCCGACATTCGCTATGCGTTAGTGATATTCTTGCCCGGAAGGCTCCTACGCAGCGTTGGACTAAACCGCTCGCGCGGTAATGGGAGCTCCGCTGTCGCATTGGAAGTAGTCTGAAACAGGGTTCTGTCTATGTTGGGAACTGAGGCAATCCGCCTCGTTACCCAAAGGAGCAGGACCATGAACACATTCACGCAAGCCCCCAGCGCGTTACGGTTGCGCATGATCGAGGACATGCGGATGCGCAAGCTCGAACTCCGGACGCGGGAAGCGTATATCCGTGCCGTACGGAAGTTGGCCAAGTATCTGGGCCGAGCCCCCGATACAGCCACCGCCGAGGAGCTGAGGAACTTCCAGTTGCACCTGGTGGATCACGGCGTCTCGCCGATCACGCTCAACGCGACCATCACCGGGCTGAAGTTTTTCTTTGAAGTGACGGTCGGCCATGGTGAAGTGATGGCCAAGATGCAGCCGGTGCATGTGCCGCGGACGCTACCGGTGGTCCTCAGCCGCGAGGAAGTCGGTCGCTTGATTGCCGCTGCCGGCAACCTGAAGCACCAGACGGCGCTCGCAGTCGCTTACGGTGCCGGACTGCGGGCCAGCGAAGTGACGGCACTGAAGGTCGGCGACATCGACAGCGAGAGAATGACGCTGCGCGTCGAACAAGGCAAGGGCCGCAAGGATCGTTACGCCATGCTCTCCCCGGTGCTGCTTGAGCGCCTGCGCGTCTGGTGGAAAGTGGCTCGCGCCCAAGGCAAGATGTTCGACGGCGGCTGGTTGTTCCCCGGACTGAACCCCATCGAATCGCTGAGCACCCGCCAGCTCAACCGGGCCATCCATGCCGCCGCAAAGACGGCGCAGATCGACAAGCGCGTCTCGCTGCATACGCTGAGGCATTCGTTCGCCACGCACCTGCTTGAACAGAAAGTGGATATCCGGGTGATCCAGGTCCTGCTTGGCCACAAGAAGCTCGATACCACGGCGTTGTATGTGCAGGTGGCCACGGACGTTCTGCGCGAGGTGGTCAGTCCCCTGGATACGCTGGAGCCCCTGCCTATCGAGTAGCCCCTGCCATGAGGCGTTGTGCCCTGGAGGTCGCGGACATCTTCCGGACCTGCGGGCCCGCGTGGCGACAGGCGCAACAGGGCCATCTGAGCGTCGGTCAGCTCAAGGTCATGTCGGCCATCGAACAGTGCCGCAGCGCGGCGCTGGGAGGACACGTGTTGCGCTGCAACGGCTGCGACCATGTTGAGATCGCGTACAACTCCTGTCGCAATCGACATTGCCCGAAATGCCAAGCGAAGGCGGCCCAACGGTGGCTTGAGGCGCGGCAGGCGGATCTGTTGCCGGTGGAGTATTACCACGTGGTGTTCACCCTGCCGGCACCGATCAGCGAGATCGCGTACACCAACAAGGCGGTGATCTATCGCCTGTTGTTCGAGGTCGCGGCCGACACCCTGCAAACCATCGCCGCCGATCCCAAGCATCTGGGTGCCGAGATTGGCGCGACACTGGTGCTGCACACTTGGGGCTCGGCACTGACGCATCATCCCCACGTGCATGGCATCGTTCCTGGCGGCGGGCTTTCCCTCGATGGCCATCGCTGGGTAGCCTGCAAGCCGGGGTTCTTTTTGCCGGTGCGGGTGTTGTCTCGGCTGTTCCGGCGGCGCTTCCTTGAGGCACTCGCTCAGGCGCATCAGATCGGGCAGTTGAAATTCTTCGGTGATCATGCGTCCCTGGCCGACGCCGCGGCCTTCGTCAAATGGCTCGCGCCGCAGCGAAAGTGCGAATGGGTGGTCTATGCCAAGCGCCCGTTTGCCGGGCCGGCGGCGGTACTGGCCTATCTGTCGCGCTATACCCACCGGGTAGCAATCTCCAACCGGCGACTCGTTGCCCTGGACGAGCGTGGCGTCACCTTCCGCTGGAAGGACTACCGGATCAGCGGACGAACGCGTCACAAGACGATGACGCTCAACTCGGAGGAGTTCATGCGTCGCTTTCTGCTGCACGTGCTGCCCAGCGGATTTCACCGCATTCGCCACTACGGGTTGCTCGCCAATGCGGGGCGTCGGGAGCATCTGGCCAAGGCGCGCGAATTGCTGGGTGTCGAGAGGTCCGGCGTCGATGCATCCCTCCTCGAGATCGGTGCGTCGGACAGTCCGGTTCAGCCCACCTTCGTTTGTCCGTGTTGCGGTTCGCCGATGAGCATCATCGAGACCTTCCTGCGCGGCCAACCGATTCGCGCACCACCTCCATTGCGGCTTGCCGCATGATCACCCCGACTCTCTCGATCTCCACTCAACCGTCGGCTCTTCGTCTTCCAGCGCCGATAGCGGACCGCTTCGTCTTGCGCTGGAATAACGCGCTGTATTGTCCGAGGCACAGTGCAGATTCCGAGCCATCGGCATCGGCTTTGACCATTTCAGTGAGATCGCCGGCGCGTGGCCCCCTATCATCGCCACTCACGGCGCCCGTGCCACCTGTCAAATCCCCATAGCGCTTCACTCTGTTCCACCTGCATCGCCAGATCTCCGCGGTTTCCTCCCTCGGGGCTTGTGCGACGCCTGCCTCCACCTTGGTCGGTTCCCGCACGCCATCACGCTAAGGCAGGCATCCCACAACCCTTAACAAAACCGGACGGTCAGCGTCGCCTCCAAAATCGCTGCCGTGAGCCGACATGAAAAGTTCTGCAACCGCGCTATTCGCACTTCTGTTGATACGGAGCAACTAAAGCGGGATTCCATCGTCCTATGCGTTTGGCACTAGCGACCCTGAGGCGTAGCCCTGCACCAGCATAGTCCGTAGCCCTATTGGCGGGCATCCAGCGCCATCAGAATGCTTGCCAGTTCAACGATTCGCTTAGCCCGTTCGGACTATTGAGATGGGGGATGGTTCTCGGCTACGGTGACAAATCGGGTGATTTCAAAAGTAGCTTCGGTAAGGCATACGCACTGAAGCGTCAGGAAACTTTCCGCAAGGAAGCCACAGGCAAGTTGTCAAATAAAGGAGGAGTCAATGAAGAAATCATGTGCGGGATCGTTAAGTGCCCTGGCGCTGTTTGCACTCACGGGAGCGGCGTGGGCTAATCCGAATGCCGCTACGGGGTATTTCGAGAACTTCAACGCAAGCAGTATTGGATGGGACGGTATTCAGGGTTCCCCAAACGCCGCCACGTATCGTGACACGGAGTCGGATGGCAATGGCTATATGCGGTCGGTGGTCAAAACCAGTGCTTTGCCGGCATCCTTTGATGCCTCAGTATTCAGTAGTCAGCCGTCACTTGCCGGAAACTATGGTGGTTATGACTGGACTGTATCGGCAGATCTGAAACTGATTCAGGGAAATTTTGACAATGTATGGCTTCGGTTCCGTTATCAGGATCCGTCGTTTAATGGTTGGACCAACCAGTTGACAAGTAACTTCGCGCAAAGCGGTTGGTTCGGCGTTTCCGAAACCTTCAACGCGCTTTGGACCGATGCCGAGGCGCGAACGCATGGCTGGCGCCCTGACGATGAGGTATTGGGAGGGAGCGCTCCCATGTCGTGGGCGCAAACAATGTCCAACGTATATACGGTCGAACTACGTTTTTCCGGCAGCGGGACGCCTATTGCGCCGCATGGCAATTTTATACAGGCCGGAGTGGATAACTTCAGCCTGACTGCTGTGCAACAGGCGGCACCGATCCCTGAACCCGAAACCTACGCCATGATGCTTGCTGGATTGGGCTTGCTCGGACTCGTAAGACGCAGGAAGCAGAAGTTGCCTGCCTGATACACGGTAACGCTGCAATTAAGAACGGGGGCTGCGGCTCCCGTTCTGCATTCTTGGGTGACCGCTTCGGAGAAACTCGACTGTCCCTTCACAGTCTATTCTGTTGAAAAACGCGCTGTTATTTTTTGAGCGGCAAGGCCCGCCGAGAAGAAATTGAAGTGCTGATGAATTTGGCCGCGACTTTCTGAAGGCGAAACGCCCTCAACCCGCCGTTATGCGAGTATCAGGTTTGCTTCCGGTGTTCCTGGCATCAACCATTTCGCCATTCTTCGTAAATTCTGTGCGGTTGCGGCCAACAAGAACTCATCTTTCGCACCACTGAAGCCACGTAGTCGCAACTTGTCCAGTTTAAGGATGCGCTTGAGGTGGGCGAACAGCATTTCGACCTTCTTCCGATCTTTGCCGGACTGTTCGTAGGCATCGGTCATGGCGATGGCACGAGCCACATCACGAGCATTCTCGTGGATGCTGCGGGCGATCTTGCGAATCGGCGTGTTCGGACAACACCGGTTCTTCAATGGGCACGCCGCGCAGTCGCGCTGGGTCGAGCGGAAGAT
>JBIJDJ010000144.1:0-7423 GCA_044344175.1 Sulfuritalea sp. | reverse complement strand
TGAAAAACGAGCAGGACGTGCACCTTTTTGAACGTTTGGTGTTCATGGCACGACATAACCGCTGAGTTTTCCTTAAATTCGCCGCCCATTTCGCCGCGCATTTCACCGTAACACCAGCGCCGACTTTTCATGCTGATCGACTTCTTCCTCCACCTCAAGACCAAGAAGCTGCCCGTCTCCACGCGCGAGTTCCTCACGTTGCTGGAAGCGCTGAAGGAGCACGTCGCAGGCAATTCGATTGACGACTTCTACTTCCTCGCGCGCACCTGCCTGGTCAAGGACGAGACCCACTACGACAAGTTCGACCGCGCCTTCGGCGAGTACTTCAAGGGCGTGACGCAGATCCCCGGCCTGGAAGCCGACATCCCCGAAGAATGGCTGAAGCTGATGATGAAAAAGCATCTGACGCCCGAGGAAAAGGCCAAGCTGGAAAAGCTCGGCTGGGACAAGCTGATGGAGGAATTCAAGAAACGCCTGAAGGAGCAGAAGGAGCGTCACGCCGGCGGCAGCAAGTGGATCGGCACCGGCGGCAGTTCACCCTTCGGCCACGGCGGCTACCATCCCGAAGGCATCCGCATCGGCGGCGAATCGGCGGGCAATCGCACCGCGATCAAGGTCTGGGAAAACCGCGAATACCGCAACCTCGACGACACTGTCGAGCTCGGCACGCGCAACATCAAGATCGCGCTCAGGCGCCTGCGCCGCTTCGCCCGCGAGGGTGCGGAGGACGAACTCGACCTCGACGGCACCATTGCCGGCACGGCGCGCAACGCCGGCTGGCTCGACATCAAGATGCGCCCCGAGCGCCACAACAAGGTCAAGGTGCTGCTCTTCCTCGACATCGGCGGCTCGATGGACGACCACATCAAGGTCTGCGAGGAACTCTTCTCGGCGGCCAAGAGCGAGTTCAAGCATCTGGAATACTTCTACTTCCACAACTGCATCTACGACTATGTCTGGAAAGACAACCGCCGCCGCCACGGCGAGCGTTTCCCGCTATGGGACGTGATGCACAAGTACGGCGAGGACTACAAGGTGGTGGTGGTCGGCGACGCGACCATGAGCCCCTATGAGGTCCTGCAGCCCGGCGGCTCGGTCGAATACTCCAACGAGGAGGCCGGCGCGGTCTGGCTGCAGCGCATGCTCGACACCTGGCCGCGCGCCGTCTGGCTCAACCCCGAGCCCGAGCGTTTGTGGGACTATCGCCATTCCATCGAACTGATCCGTACCATTTTCAACAGCCGCATGTTCCCGCTAACCCTGGCCGGCTTGGAGCGTGCGATGCGCGAACTCAACAAGTAACCCCCCAGCGAAAGGAAACGCCATGCAGCCACGCCGTCGTTTACTGAAAGCCCTTGCTGCTGCCGGCCTGCTGGGTCCTGCTGGAATTTCCGGCCTGATCCGCGACGCGCTGGCCAAGGGCGACGCACCGATCCAGCCCGGCCTGCACAAGGTGCGCGGCGAAGTCGTGGTCAACCGCAGGCTGGCGACCGAAGGCCAGCTCATCAAGCCGGGCGATACCATCGTCACCGGGGCCAACAGTGAAGCCATTTACGTCATCGGCCAGGATGCCTTCATGCAACGCGAGCTCACCACGGTGAACTTCGGCGGCGAAGCGTTGCAGAACCTGATGCGTGTGGTATCGGGAAAAATCCTCTCCGTCTTCGGCAAGGGCGCCAAAACGATCCAGGTATCGACCGCCACCATCGGCATACGCGGCACCGGCTGCTACATCGAAGAGGAAAACCACGGCGCCACGGCACGCACCTACTTCTGTCTCTGTTATGGCGACGTCGAACTGACGCCTACTGCCGCGCCCCGGGAGCGGGAAAGCTACAGCACGGTACACCACGACAAGCCGATGTACATCCACAACGACATGAAGATGGCGAAGATGATGGTTCCCGCCGAAGTCATCAACCACACCGATGACGAACTCAAGCTGCTCGAGGCACTGGTCGGTCGCACGCCGCCATCCTGGGGACAGGGCGGCAAGAAGTACTGACGCGCATCGCCGCGCGCGCCACGCGCGGGCGCGGGAGATTCTCCGCAATCAGTTCCTGTCGAACATCGGCGGCGCGACCTTGATGATCTCCGCAATGGTCGTCAGCCCCGCCGCGACCTTTTTCGCGCCGGCGATGCGCAGCGGCTTCATGCCTTCGCGCATCGCCTGCTCGCGCAGCTTGGTCAGCTCGGCACCTTCGGCGACCAGTTTCATGATCTCGGCGGACATCGGCATGATCTCGTAGATGCCGACCCGCCCCTTGTAGCCCGTCATGCGGCAGTCGAGGCAGCCCACCGGGTGGTAGAGCTGGGTCGGCATGGTGGACTTCCATGGCGCGACCAGCGCGGTCCATGCCGCCTCATCCTCGGCGCGCAGCCCGCCGGGCTGCTTGCATTGCGGACACAGCGTGCGGATCAGGCGCTGCGCCATGACGCCCAGCACGGTGGCCGACAGCATGTAGGGCGGCACCCCGAGTTCGACCAGGCGGGTCATCGCCGAAGGCGCGTCGTTGGTGTGCAGGGTGGACAATACGAGGTGGCCGGTCAGGGCCGCCTGGATGGCCATGTCGGCCGTCTCCAGATCGCGGATTTCGCCGACCATGATGATGTCCGGATCCTGCCGCATCAGGGAGCGGATGCCCTCGGCGAAGCCCATGCCGATGTCGGGCAGGATCTGCACCTGGTTGAAGGATCCTTCGATCATTTCGATCGGGTCCTCCAGGGTGCACACATTCACCTCCGGCGTGGCGAGGTGCTTCAGCGTCGTATACAGAGTCACCGTCTTGCCGCTGCCGGTGGGGCCCGTCACCAGGATGATGCCATTGGGCTGGGTCGACATCGCACGCCAGGTAGCCGCCTCCTCGGGGGCGAAACCCAGTTCGGAAAAATCGCGGACCAGCACCTCGGGATCGAAAATCCGCATCACCAGCTTTTCGCCGAAAGCCGTCGGCAGCGTTGACAGCCGCAGTTCGACCTCCTGGCCGTCCTGCGTGCGCGTCTTGATCCGGCCGTCCTGCGGGCGGCGCTTCTCGATCACGTCCATGCGACCGAGAATCTTGATGCGGCTGGTCATGGCGTTGAGCACCGTCATCGGGATCTGGTACACCTGATGCAGGATGCCGTCAATGCGGAAGCGCACGATGCCCATGCCGCGCCGCGGCTCGACGTGGATGTCCGAGGCGCGCTGCTCGAAGGCGTACTGCCAGAGCCAATCGACGATGCGCACGATGTGCTGGTCGTTGGCATCGAACTGCTTGTTGCCCTTGCCCAGATCGACCAGTTGTTCGAAGTTCGAGGCGCCGCCGGCGACGTCGCCCTTGTTCATCGCACCCTTGATCGATTTGGCCAGGTTGTAGAACTCCACCTGGTAGCGGATGATGTCTTCCGGACTGCTGATGACGCGGCGGATTTCCTTGCGCAGGATCGGCTGCATCTCCGCTTCCCAGCCGCGCTGGAAAGGTTCCGCGGTGGCGATCACCACCTCGTTGGCTTTGACCTCCACCGGCAAGATGCTGAATCGCGTCGCATAGGTGTTGCTCATGACGTCCGTCACGGCGGCAAAGTTGATCTTCAGCGGATCGATATGCAGATAGTCGAGCCCCGACCACTTCGCCATCCATTGCGTCAGGAGTTCGAGGTCAAGCACCCGGTGCGGCGGCTCCGGCGATTTCCAGCGCTGCTCGGCGATGACCATCAGGGGATGGGTATCGGCCTTGAAGTAACGGCGCTCCTGCTTGAATTTATCCGCTTCGCCACCGGGGATCAATCCTTCGGCGACGAGGGCATCGACCACTTCCGGCAGCGTCAGGCGGTGATCCTTGATGGTGGTTTGAGTCATGGCAAAGTCCGATACGACGCAGGTCAGGAAAGTCGGCGCTGGTGACACGGCGAACTATAGCCGACAACGCGGTCCGGCCTCAATGCGGGAGTATTATTCTGCGACCTGTTTCACGAGCCTGTCGAGGTGAATTCACATGAAACGACTGCTGATACTGACGGCCGGCGCCCTGCTCTGGCAACCGGCCTGGGCCGAGCCGGCGGTCGACGACTGCGCCAGGGCGCGCGACCCGGTACGATGCGAGGCGCGCCAGGCGGCACTGAAAACCTGCAGCGAGAAGCGCGGCAAGGAAAAAACCGCCTGCCTCGAAGCCGGCATGCCGCCGGTGGACTGCAGCAAGGCAAAGAACCCGCAGGACTGCGAAGCCGCGCAGAAGGCCAAGGAAGTCTGCAAGGGCAAGACCGACAAGGAACTGAAAAAGTGCATGCGCGATGAACAGCCGCGGAAAAAGTCGAAGGCCAAGCCGCACCCGCCGGCAAGCTAGGAGCCCCTGTGGGGCCGGCTTCAGCCGGCCATGGCAGACTGAAGTCTGCCCCACAATGGAAAGCTATTTCGGCCATGCGTGTTAAAGCCATGCTGAGCATTGCCAATCTGTCGAAGCGCCATCCCAATTCAGTGCGGGCGGTGTTCAGCGCGCTCGGCTTTTCCATCGAGGCCGGCGAGATCGTCGCCCTGGTCGGCGAATCCGGCGTCGGCAAGAGTACCCTGCTCAACTGCATCGCCGGGCTGGAACCGGCCGATACCGGTGCCATCCTGATCGGCCCGCAAAACCACGACATTGCCCGCCTCGACGAAGCGGCACGTGCCGCGCTGCGCGCCACGACCATCGGCTTCGTCTTCCAGGCCTTCCATGTGCTGCCCACGCTGACCGTGGCGCAAAACATCGCAGTGCCGCTGCTGCTTGGCGGTGTCGCGGCGCGGGAGCACGCGGCGCGCATCGAGCCGCTGCTCGCCCGTGTCGGCCTTTCCGGCTTCGGTCCGCGCTGGCCGGCAACGCTCTCCGGTGGCGAACTGCAGCGCGTGGCAATCGCCCGCGCCCTGGTGCATCGGCCGGCGCTGATCCTGGCCGACGAGCCGACCGGCAACCTCGACCCGCGCACCGCCGACGAAATCCTCGTCCTGCTACTCGAACGGGTGCGCGAAGAAGGCGCCAGCGCCCTTGTCGTCACCCACTCGCAGCACGTCGCGCAGAACTGCGACCGCGTCCTGACGCTGACCCCGGATGGCCTGCAATGAAGCGCCGGGGTTGGCAACCAGGTTGGCAACTGAGCTGGTGGCTGATCCGTGCCCAGTTCCAGACGCGGCGCACGGCGACGGCGCTGTCCATGCTCGCCATCGCGCTCGGCGTGGCGCTGGGTTATGCCATCCACCTGATCAACGACGCCGCACTGGCGGATTTTTCCCAAGCCATGAAGAGTGTGCAGGGCGAGCCCGACGCGGTGGTCGCGCCGCAGGACAGCGCCGGCCGGGTACCGCTGACGCTGATCAACAAACTGGCGCGCGACGAAGCCGTGGCACTGGTCGTGCCGGTGATCGAAACCCGCGTGCGCATTGAGCACACACCCAGCGAGCTCACCGTGCGCCTGATCGGCCTCGATGTCTTCAGCGCCGGCCTGCTGATGCCCGACCTGCTGCCGCGCCAGGGCACCGCCATCACGGGCGGCGGCATCTTCGAGGACGGCGTGTATGTGTCGCCGGCGCTGCTGGCGCGCCTCCAAACAAAAGTTTCCGAAGGGACGCACAGCGCTGGCGCCGGCATCACGCTGACCCGCGGCGAAGCCCGCTGGTCCACGCGCATCGCCGGCGACCTGCCCGCCGCGCGCCCCGACGACCTGCTGCTGGTGGCCGACATCGCCCGCGTGCAGGCGCACTTTGGCCCGGCGGATGCCGTCAGCGAAGGCCGCATCCGCCTCGCGCCCGGCACCAAACTGACCGCCTGGCTCAACACCTGGGCGGGCAAACTGCCGCCCGGCATCACCCTGCGCGCCGCCGCCGACAACCAGGCGCGGCTGTCGAACATCTCGCGCGCCTACCGCGTCAATCTCAACGTCCTGGCGCTGGTGGCGCTACTCACCGGCGGCTTCCTCGTCTTCGCCACCCAGCTCACCGCCGTGGCGCAGCGCTCGGCCCAGTTCGCCCTGCTCGGCGTGCTCGGCCTTTCGCCGCGCATGCGCCTCTTGCAAGTGCTGTTCGAAGGCCTCGCGATCGGCGTGCCGGGCGCCATCATCGGCCTGGCACTGGGCTGGGGCATGGCCGTGGCCTTCACCCGGCTCCTCGGCGGCGACCTCGGCGGCGGCTTCTTCTCCGGCGGCACACCGATGATCGTGCCGGAACTGGCGCCGGCCTTGGGCTTCTTCGCGTTGGGCTGCGTGGCGAGCCTGGCCGGCGCGCTCTACCCCGCCTGGCTCAACCGCGTGCAGCCGCTGGCGCAGGCGCTGAAGACCGGCTTCGCGCAACGCCCGCCCGCCGGCCGGGACGACGCTTTGCTACCGCGCACCGGCAAGATGATCGCGCTCGCCCTGGTCGCCGGCGCCGCGCTGGCGCTGACGCGCCTGCCCCCCCTCTTCGAGCTGCCGCTGGCCGGCTACGCCGCGATCGCGCTGGTGCTTGTGCTGGGCATCGCCGTGGCACCCGTCGTCACACAACTGGCATTCGGCGCCTGGGCCCGCCGCGAACTTCCACCCGCGCAGCGCATCGCGGTGCAGAACGTGATGCAGGCGCCGCTGATGGCGCAGGTGGCCGCCAGCGGGCTGATCGTCAGCTTCGCGCTGACGGTAAGCATGGTCACCATGGTCGCCAGCTTTCGCGTCGCGCTCGACCAGTGGCTGGACGTGGTGCTGCCGGCGCCGTATTACGTACGCAGCAAAGGCGTGCCGCTGCCGGCGCAACTGCTCGCCGCGCTGGAACGGCCCGACGCACCCTTCGTCCGGGTCGAGCGCATGGCTGCCGGCGCGCTGAGCCTCGATCCGCAACGCCCGACGGTGGCGGTGCTGGTGCGCGAACTGGATCGCACCAATCCGGGCGCGCGCCTGCCCTTCACCGGGGAAGTCCTCGCCGCGCCGGCGGGAAGCATTGCGGTCTGGATCAGCGAACCGATGCAGGAACTGTATCGCCTGAAACCCGGCCAGACCCTGCGCCTGCCGCTGCTCGGGCGTCAGGTCGAGGTCTTCGTCGGCGGCGTCTGGCGCGACTACGCGCGCCAGTTCGGCGCGGTGGTCATCGGCAGCGCGGACTACCTTGCGCTGGGCGGCAAGTTCGAAGCAACAGAACTTGCGCTGTGGTCCCGCAGCGGCGGCGACGCGGCCGCCCGCGACTGGCTCGCACGCGAAACAACGAAATTCGGCATCGAGACCGCGGAAGCCGGCGAGATCCGCGAGCTCAGCCTGAACATTTTCGACAAGAGCTTTGCCGTCACCTACGCGCTGGAGGCCGCCGCGATACTGATCGGGCTCTTTGGCCTGGCGGTGACCCTGGCCGCCAGCGTCTGGCTGCGCGCGCGCGAACTGGCGACGCTCTCGGCGCTGGGTTTCAACCGCGCCATGCTGACCCGCGCCGTGATGCTCGAAGGCGTCCTGATCGCCG
>JBIJDJ010000001.1:0-64839 GCA_044344175.1 Sulfuritalea sp. | reverse complement strand
GCAGGATTTGAACCTGCGACCTTCGGGTTATGAGCCCGACGAGCTGCCAGACTGCTCCACCCCGCGTCAGAGAACGGCGATTATAGATGGAATTGCGGCGGTGCGCAACGCAATTGCAGGAAACAGATATAATGCTCGACTTCCGAGGAGCGCTGCAAGGGTAGTTCCAGATGCCCCCCAGGCTCGGACCATTTTCAAACTGCGCTCACCCAACCCGTACCGGGCAGGGTGAGTTCGCCTCCCTCCCGGTCACAGTTCAAGGAGCTTTCATGAACGCAGTGACTGAAACAAAAGACTACGTAATCGCCGACCTTGCCCTGGCCGACTGGGGCCGCAAGGAGATCCGCATCGCCGAAACGGAAATGCCGGGCCTCATGGCCATCCGCGAGGAATTCGCCAAGGCCCAGCCGCTCAAGGGCGCGCGCATCACCGGCAGCCTGCACATGACGATCCAGACCGCGGTGCTGATCGAGACGCTGACCGCACTGGGCGCCGAAGTGCGCTGGGCTTCGTGCAACATCTTCTCGACCCAGGATCATGCCGCCGCGGCGATTGCCGCCGACGGCGTGGCCGTGTTCGCGGTCAAGGGCGAAACGCTGGTCGACTACTGGGACTATACCCACCGCATCTTCGAGTGGCCGGACAAGGGTTACTCCAACATGATCCTCGACGACGGCGGCGATGCAACGCTGCTGCTGCATCTGGGTTCCCGCGCCGAGAAGGACATCGCCGTGCTGTCAGCGCCGACTTCCGAGGAGGAGCGCATTCTGTTCGCCGCGATCAAGGCCAAGCTCGCTGCCGACAAGACCTGGTATTCGACGCGCCTGGCGCAAATCAAGGGCGTGACGGAAGAGACCACCACCGGCGTGCATCGCCTGTACCAGATGCACGAGCGCGGCGAACTGAAGATCCCCGCGATCAACGTCAATGACTCCGTCACCAAGTCGAAGTTCGACAACCTCTACGGCTGCCGCGAATCGCTGGTCGATGGCATCAAGCGCGCCACCGACGTCATGATCGCCGGCAAGGTCGCCCTGATCGCCGGTTACGGCGACGTCGGCAAGGGTTCGGCCCAGGCCATGCGCGCGCTGTCGGCGCAGGTGTGGGTCACCGAAATCGACCCGATCTGTGCACTGCAGGCGGCGATGGAAGGCTACCGCGTGGTGACCATGGAATACGCCGCCGACAAGGCCGACATCTTCGTCACCTGTACCGGCAATTTCCACGTCATCACCCACGACCACATGGCAAAGATGAAGGATCAGGCCATCGTCTGCAACATCGGCCACTTCGACAACGAGATCGACGTCGCCTCGGTCGAAGGCTACGAGTGGGAGGAAATCAAGCCCCAGGTCGATCACATCATCTTCCCGGACGGCAAGCGCATCATCCTGCTGGCCAAGGGCCGCCTGGTGAACCTGGGCTGCGGCACGGGCCATCCGAGCTATGTGATGTCATCGTCGTTTGCCAACCAGACCATTGCGCAGATCGAGTTGTTCGCGCGCAACGCCGATTACCCGGTGGGCGTCTATACGCTGCCCAAGCATCTGGATGAGAAGGTGGCGCGCCTGCAACTGAAGAAACTGAATGCACAATTGTCGGAGCTGACCGATCAGCAGGCCGCCTACATCGGCGTACCCAAGGCAGGACCCTACAAGGCCAATCAATACCGGTATTGAGCCCGGCACCCACGACTTTCGGCACAGGGAGATTTGCATGCGGCTGCTCGCTTTCTGGCTGATAAACGCTGCAGCCCTGCTGGCCCTGCCTTATCTGCTGCCCTCGATTCATGTCGCGAGTTTCGCGACGGCTTTGTGGGTGGCAGTGGTGCTGGGCCTGATCAACGCCGTGATCCGGCCAGTGTTGCTGCTGCTGACCCTGCCGGTCACGCTGTTGACGCTGGGACTGTTCATCTTCGTCATCAACGGCCTGATGTTTCTGCTGGCGGCGAAGTTGCTCGACGGTTTCGTGGTGGACAGCTTCATGGCCGGCGTCATCGGCTCAACGCTGTACAGCGTGATTTCATGGCTGCTGACGCGACTGTTGCTGAGCCCGTCCAAGTCGTAAAGCCGTGGCCGAAAAACATCCAGGAATCCAGAATGAATCTTGAACTATCCATCGAGTTTTTTCCGCCGCAGACCGCCGAGGGCATGGAAAAACTGCGCACCACGGTGAGCCGGCTTGCGACACTGAAGCCCGAGTTTTTTTCCGTCACTTACGGTGCGGGCGGCTCGACGCGCGACCGCACACTGGCAACGGTGATGGAAATCGCCGCCGCAGGCCATAGCGCCGCTCCACACCTGTCATGCGTCGGCTCGACCCACGACGGTGTCCGCGAGATGCTTGCAACCTTTAGCGAACGCGGCATCCGCCGCATCGTCGCCCTGCGCGGCGACCTGCCCTCGGGCATGGCCGACGCCGGCGAGTTCCGCTATGCCAACGAACTGGTGGAATTCATCCGCGCCGAAACCGGTGACCGTTTTCACATCGAGGTGGCGGCCTATCCCGAATGGCATCCGCAGGCGAAGAACCCGCGCGAAGACCTGCTGAATTTCAAGCGCAAGGTCGATGCCGGCGCCAGTTCGGCCATCACCCAGTACTTCTACAATGCCGATGCCTACGAGCATTTCGTTGATCAGGCGAGGGCGCTCGGCGTGGCCGTGCCGATCGTTCCGGGCATCATGCCGATCGGCAGTTTCTCCAAGCTGGCGCGCTTTTCCGACGCCTGCGGCGCCGAGATTCCGCGCTGGATGCGGCGCAAGTTCGAGGGCTTCGGCGACGACGCGGATTCGATCCGGGCGTTTGGTCTCGACGTGGTGACGGAACTCTGTCAGCACCTGATCGCACGCGGCGCGCCGGGTCTGCATTTTTATTCAATGAATCAGGCCGGCCTCACCCTGGAAATCTGCCGCCGTCTGGGCCGCTAGACCAGAACGTTCACGCGCAACGGGGCTATCTGCGACTGACCGTGGCGATGCCAGCGATGACCAGGGCGGCACCGATCATCTGCGCAACTGAAAACCCTTCATCGAGCAGCAGCCAGGCGAAGACGATGGTCAGCAGCGGTCCCACCATCCCCACCAGCGCGGCCTGCCCGCTGCCTATCCGGCGAATCGCCGCCGACTGGGCGAATACCGGCAGCACCGTGCTGAACACGCCCATCGCGGCGCCCAGCGCGTACACCTGCCACGGCTGTACCAGCGCCGCCAGCGGCTGCGTCGCCAGGAAGTGGCCGCCGATGGCGGCGGTGGACACCAGCATGGCCAAGGCAGTGAAGCGCGCCGCACCGAGTCTGGCGATCATGCCGGCGCTGCCGGAAAGGTAGAGCGCATAGCTGACCGATGAAGCGAACACAAAACCGCCGCCAATCCACACCACCGCCGTGTCGCCGGCAAATTGCAGATCGTGGGCGAATGCGGCTGCAATGCCGGCGTAGCACAGTACAAGCGCAAGGCCTTCGCGCCGGCTGATGGCGCGGCCGTGCAACGCCACGCCGAACAGCAGCGTGAGCGTCGGATAGGTGAACAGGATCAACCGCTCAAGGCCCGCCGAAATGTACTTGAGGCCGAGAAAGTCGAGAATGCTGGCGCCGTAGTAGCCGAGCACGCCCAGCAGCGCGACTACCAGCCAGTCGCGCAGACTCAGCGCCGGCGCGTTGCGCGACGCTGTAAAACCGACCCAGAGAAATACCGGCAGGGCGAAGGCCATGCGCAGCGCCAGCAGCGTCACGGCGTCCACACCGTACGGATACGCCAGCTTGACCAGGATCGCCTTGAAGGAAAACCCGAAGGCCGCCACAACGGTCAGGGCAACTCCGACGCGATGCGCGCTACCCTGGCCGGTGGCGAGGATCACCGGCGACGACCGCCCATGATCGAGCCGAGTACGCCGCGCACGATCTCGCGACCCAGCGAGGAGCCGATGGCGCGCACGGTGCTGCTGACCGCCGCTTCGACCACCGTCTGCCGGCTGCGCGAGCCGGTGCTGCGTGCTCCACCACCGCCGAGCATGCCGCCCAGCGTGTCGCCAAGGCCGCCGAAGAAGCCACCGCCTGCCGGAGTCGCCGTGTCGCCAGCACCGACTTCCGGGGCAGCGCCGACGCCATTCTGATTCGCTGCGCCCTGCAGTTTTTCATAGGCGGATTCGCGGTCGAGCAGCTTCTCGTAATGCCCCGCGATCGGCGATGCCGCGATCGCGGCGCTACGCTCTTCGGTCGTCATCGGTCCGATGCGCGAAGCGGGCGGCAGCACCATGCCGCGTTCGACCACGGTCGGTCGGCCCTGCTCGTCGAGGAAGGAGACCAGCGCCTCGCCGACGCCGAGTTCGGTGATTACCGTGGCCGCATCGAAGGCCGGATTGGCGCGCAGGGTATCGGCGGCCGCCTTGACCGCCTTCTGGTCGCGCGGCGTGAATGCGCGCAGCGCATGCTGCACGCGGTTGCCGAGCTGGCCGAGCACCGCGTCGGGAATATCCAGCGGGTTTTGCGTGACGAAATACACGCCGACGCCTTTCGAGCGGATCAGGCGCACGACCTGCTCGACTTTCTCCAGCAAGGCCGGCGGCGCGTCGCTGAACAGCAGGTGGGCTTCATCGAAAAAGAAGGCCAGCTTCGGCTTGGGCAGGTCGCCGGCCTCGGGCAGTTGCTCGAACAGTTCAGACAGCAGCCAGAGCAGGAAGCAGCCGTAGAGTCGCGGCGAATTAATCAGCTTGTCGGCCGCCAGCACGTTGATCACGCCGCGGCCATCCTGGGTTTGCATCAGGTCTTCGATGTCGAGCATCGGCTCGCCGAAGAAGCTGGTACCGCCCTGCTCTTCCAGCGTCAGCAGGCCACGCTGGATGGCGCCGATCGAGGCCGCCGAGACATTGCCGTACTGGGTCTTGTATTTGGCCGCGTTCTCTCCGACATGCTGGACCATGGCGCGCAAGTCCTTCAGATCGAGCAGCAGCAGGCCCTGGTCGTCGGCGACGCTGAATACGATCTGCAGCACGCCGCCCTGCGTATCGTTGAGGTTAAGCAAGCGCCCGAGCAAGAGCGGCCCCATGTCGGAAATCGTGGCGCGCACCGGATGACCCGACGCGCCGAACACATCCCAGAACATCACGGGGCTGGCCTGTGGCTGCCAATCCTTGATGCCAAGATTATCCAGCCGCTTCTGCAATTTTTCGGAGGCCGCGCCGGCAGCGCCGAGGCCGGACAGGTCACCCTTGGCGTCGGCAAGGAATACCGGCACGCCGGCCAGTGACAACTGCTCGGCCATGCGCTGCAGGGTCACCGTCTTGCCGGTACCGGTGGCGCCGGTGATCAGGCCGTGACGGTTGGCAAGCTGCGACAGCAGGACGAGCTCGATCTCGCCGCTCCTGGCGATGGGCAGGGACTGGTTCATGGCGGGGATTCCCGGGATGCTAAAATTTGCAATTCTAAATTACAACATCGCGGCAAACCCGCGCAACCAGGGAAACCACTATGGCCGGACACTCCAAATGGGCCAATATCCAGCATCGCAAGGGGCGCCAGGACGCCAAGCGGGGCAAGGTCTTCACCAAGCTGATCAAGGAAATCACCGTCGCGGCGAAGATGGGCGGCGGCGATATCAGCGCCAATCCGCGACTGCGGCTGGCCATCGAAAAGGCCAAGGGGCAGAGCCTGCCCAAGGACAACATCGACAGCGCCGTCAAGCGCGGCACCGGGCAACTCGAAGGCGTGAACTACGAAGAAATCCGCTACGAGGGGTACGGCATCAACGGTGCGGCGGTGATGGTGGATTGCCTCACCGACAACAAGGTACGCACCGTCGCCGAAGTGCGCCACGCCTTCGCCAAGCACGGCGGCAACATGGGCACCGACGGCAGCGTCGCCTTTCTGTTCACCCACTGCGGGCAGATGCTGTTCGCGCCGGGCACCAGCGAGGCCGCGCTGATGGATGCGGCGATCGAGGCCGGCGCCGACGATGTGGTGACCAACGAGGATGGCTCGATCGAAGTCATCACCCCGCCCAACGATTTTGCCAACGTCAAGGACGCACTGGAAAAGGCCGGCTTCAAGCCGGAATTCGGCGAAGTGACGATGAAGCCGCAAAACGAAACCGAATTCGAGGGCGAGGACGCGCTGAAAATGCAGAAGCTGCTCGACGCCCTGGAATCCCTCGACGACGTGCAAGAGGTCTACACCACGGCCGCGATCGACGAATAGCGTGACCTCGTCCGCCGCGACCCGCTTCGCCCCGCTGCTCTTCGTCCTGCTCTGGAGCACCGGCTTTATCGGCGCCAAGTATGGCCTGCCGCATGCCGAGCCGCTCTCCTTCCTGCTGGTGCGCTACCTGCTGGTGCTTTCGCTGATGACGCTGATCGCACTGGCGACGCGCGCACCGTGGCCGCGGGACGCACGGCAGTGGTTCCACATCGGTGTCGCCGGCCTGCTGGTGCACGGCATTTATCTCGGTGGCGTCTTCATGTCGATCTCGAAGGGCCTCCCGGCCGGGGTGGCCAGTCTGGTGGTCGGCATCCAGCCGCTGTTGACCGCCGTCGGCGCCGGCTGGCTGTTGAACGAAGCGGTGCTGAAGCGGCAATGGCTCGGCCTGGTGCTCGGCTTTGTCGGCGTCGCCATGGTGGTTTCGGGCAAGCTGGGCAGCGGCTATGGCCTCGATGCGCTGTGGCCGGCGCTGGCGGCACTGGCCGGCATCACCGCCGGCACCCTTTACCAGAAACGCTTCTGCCCCAGCTTCGACTGGCGCACCGGCGCCATCGCCCAGTTCCTGCCCAGCGCCGTGGCCACGGGCATCGTTGTCGGCCTCAGCGGCAACTACCGCGTCGAGTGGGTGCCCGACTTCATATTCGCTCTGGGCTGGCTGGTGCTGGTGCTCTCCCTGGGGGCCATTTCGCTGCTCAACATGCTGATCCGGCGCGGCACGGCGGTGAATCTCGCCAGCCTGTTCTACTTGGTGCCGCCCAGCACCGCGCTGATCGCCTGGTTCCTGTTCGACGAACGGCTCGCCGGCATGGCACTGGCGGGCATGGCGCTCGCCGTGTGGGGCGTGTATCTTGCGCGGAAATGAATTCAAATTCCTCACCACAGAGACACAGAGGCACAGAGAAAGGCAAGAAATCTGCGTCTTGTAGATTGGCCGGCCTTTACCCAATTTGCACCTACGCTTTTCTCTGTGATCTCTGTGCCTCTGTGGTTCAACCGAGTTTTTCGCATGAAACCCCCGACCTCGACACCCATCCGCATCCTCGGCATTGATCCGGGCTTGCGCTCGACCGGGTTTGGGGTCGTCGACAAGGCCGGCAACAAGCTGGCCTATGTTGCCAGCGGCTGCATCAAGACCGATGCGGCGGGCAGCCTGCCGGAACGGATCAAGACCATCCTCGACGGACTGGTGGAGATCATCGCTACCTACTCTCCGCAGCAGGCCGCGGTCGAAATCGTCTTCGTCAACGTCAACCCGCAATCCACGCTGCTGCTGGGCCAGGCGCGCGGCGCGGCGATTGCCGCGCTGGTCACGGCGAACCTGCCGGTGGCCGAATACAGCGCGCTGCAAGTCAAGCAGGCCGTGGTCGGTCACGGCAAGGCGGCGAAGGAGCAGGTGCAGGCCATGGTCGCCCGCCTGCTCGCCCTTCCCGGCAATCCGAGTCCCGATGCCGCCGATGCGCTGGCCTGCGCGATTGCGCATGCCCACGGCGGGCAGGGCATGGGTACGCTGGCCACTGCCGGACGCCGGGTCAAGGGCGGGAGACTGATCTGATGGCCGTGCCAAGCGTCGGGCCGCCCCAAGCGCGGCATAGCCAATCGCCCGGAGGCCACACAGCGGCCGAACCGACGTCACCCCCTTCCGAGGGAAGGGGGAAGGGGGGAAGGCACTCCATTCTTTATGCATGGGAATTCGGCGCGAACCTGGGTCATGTAGGCCCGTTCATGCCCTTGGCGCGAGAGTTGAGGCAAGCAGGTCATGAGGTGCACTGGGCAGTCACCCAACCCGCGGCCGTGGGGGATTTTCTGGCCAAGAATGGCTTCACCTGGCTGGCCGCGCCCTCAACCACGGAGGCCAGCCGTCCGGGACCGCCACTAACCTATGCAGATATACTTCTGCGCTTCGGCTACGCGGACCCAAAAACCTTGTTTGGTCTGGTTGGCGCTTGGCGGGAAATGATGCGACTAACCGGAGCAAGCCTGATCCTTGCGGATCACTCGCCCACGGCCCTGCTTGCAGCCCGAACGCTGTCAATACCGGTCATGCAGTACTCATTTGGATTTACTGTTCCACCCAAACGCAACCCGCTTCCCAACATGAGGCCGTGGGCACCGATTCCAGAGCAGCAAATTCAGGAAATTGACCGGGCGGCGCTGACCAGCATCAATGCCGTACTGACTCGGTTCGACTGTCAAACGCTGCCGAGTCTCGCCAATCTTTTCGATGTTGCCGAGGAAACCATGGTGACTTTTCCCGAATTGGATCACTACCCTGATCGGGGGCCCGCCAGCTATTGGGGCAGCCTGCCGAGTGCTGGCACGGGGAAACCGGCGAAATGGCCAAGCGTTGGCCAAGGGCGCTGTTTTGCCTATCTGCGCCCGGAATCGCCACACCACGAAGCAGCACTGGCCGCTTTGCGCTCTCTCGAGATTTCGGCACTTGTTTTCGCTCCCGGTCTGCCACCGGCCACGGTCGAACGGTTTGCTGCCCCTCATCTCAGATTTCTGGATGAACCGGCTGATATGGAACAGATGGTCCGGGAAGCTGATGTCGCAATTACCTATGCCAGCCTCGCAACCACCACAGCCTTCCTGCTCGGAGGAAAGCCCTTGCTAATGCTGCCCGGACATCTGGAACAATTCATGGTGGCGCGGCGCGTTGTAGATATGGGTGCCGGTATCCTGGTTAACCCCGAACTACCGCCCGGCGATCTTGCCGGCTCATTGGCGAGCCTGTTTAACAAAGCAGGATATCGCGACAACGCACGAGCCTTTGCCGCCAAGTACGCCGCCTTCGATCAGTCACAGATCATTCGCAATCTTGTCCGGCGTATTGAAGAACTTCTGGATCCCAACCATCCGGCTGCAGGTATCGGAGAACTGTCATGATCGGCCGCATCACCGGAATGCTCCTCGAAAAGAACCCGCCGTCGATCACCGTCGATGTCCACGGACTCGGCTACGAAGTCGATGTGCCGATGAGCACCTTCTATAACCTGCCGGCCACCGGCGAGAAAGTGTCGCTGCACACGCACCTGATCGTGCGCGAGGACGGCCACTACCTGTACGGCTTTGCCTCGCCGGACGAGCGCACTGCCTTCCGCCAGTTGCTGAAGATCTCCGGCATCGGCGCGCGAACCGCACTGGCCGTGCTCTCGGGCATGTCGGTGACGGAACTGGCGCAGGCGGTGACGCTGCAGGAAGCCGGACGCCTGACCAAGGTGCCGGGCATCGGCAAGAAAACCGCCGAACGCCTGTTGCTGGAACTGCGCGACCGGCTGCCGAAGACGCTGGCGACCGGAGCCACAAAAGTCGGCGCCGGCGACACGGCGAGCGACGCCCTGTCCGACATCATGAACGCCCTGCTGGCGCTCGGTTACAACGAACGCGAGGCGCTGACCGCCATGAAGGGCCTGCCTGCCGAAATTTCCGTTTCCGACGGCATACGCGCGGCCTTGAAGCTGCTTTCCAAATCCTCCTGACGCGCCTCGGCTAAACTCGACACATGAGCATCCAGACCGACAAGTTCGCCGAGCCCGCACCCGAGCGCCTGATTTCAGCCGGCAGGGAGTCGACGCAGGAAGACGTGCTCGAGCGCGCGCTGCGGCCCAAGCGGCTGGCGGATTACGTCGGCCAGCAGAAAATCCGCGGCCAGCTCGAAATCTTCATCGAGGCGGCCAAGCGGCGCGCCGAATCGATGGACCATGTGCTGCTGTTCGGCCCGCCGGGTCTGGGCAAGACCACCCTGGCGCACATCATTGCCCACGAGATGGGCGTCAATCTGCGCCATACCTCGGGCCCGGTGCTGGAGCGCGCCGGCGATCTGGCCGCCATGCTGACCAACCTCGAACCGCACGACGTGCTGTTCATCGACGAGATCCATCGTCTCTCTCCCGTGGTCGAAGAAATCCTCTACCCCGCGCTGGAGGATTTCCAGATCGACATCATGATCGGCGAAGGTCCCTCGGCGCGCTCGGTCAAGCTCGACCTGCCGCCCTTCACCCTGATCGGCGCCACGACGCGCGCCGGCATGCTGACCAACCCGCTGCGCGACCGCTTCGGCATCGTCGCCAGGCTGGAGTTCTACACCCCGGAAGAACTCAGCCTCATCGTGCGCCGCTCGGCCCATCTGCTGAATTGCGACATTGTTGAAGAAGGTGCGGTGGAGATCGCCAAACGTTCGCGCGGTACGCCGCGCATTTCCAACCGCCTGCTGCGCCGCGTGCGGGATTTCGCCGAGGTCAAGGCCGACGGAAAAATCACGCGCGCGGTAGCCGATGCGGCGCTGACCATGCTCGACGTCGATCATCTCGGCCTCGACGTGATGGACAGGAAACTGCTCGGCGCGATGCTGGAAAAATTCGGCGGCGGCCCGGTCGGGGTGGACAACCTCGCCGCTGCCATCGGCGAGGCGCGCGACACCATTGAGGACGTGCTGGAACCCTACCTGATCCAGCAGGGCTACCTGCAGCGCACGCCTCGAGGACGCGTGGCGACGGCGAGCATCTGGCGACACTTCGGGCTGTCGGTGCCAGGCACCGGCGGCAGCGCCGAATTGTGGCGGGAGTGAGCGGATAGATGGCGGCGCTTTGTTACATCACCACGTGCAAGGGACGGCTCGCCCACCTGAAGCAGACATTGCCACGCGTAGTCGATCAGCCCGGCGTCGCCTGCGTCGTGGTCGACTATGGCTGCCCGGAGAACACCGCCGATTGGGTCGTCGCCAATTTCCCCCAAGTCACCGTGGTCCGGGTGACCGGCGAGGCGGGTTTCAATGCGGCGCGGGCTCGCAATCTCGGCGCCCGCGTCGCAGATTCCCCCTGGCTGGCATTTTTCGATGCAGATATCCTTTGGGCGCCGGACCTTGCAAACAAGGTGATACCGGGCCTGCAAGCGGGTCACTTCTACCGCGCCCAGCCCGTAACGCCGCAGAACTGGGGCTCGTTCATCTGCCGTCGAGAGGATTTCGAGACCGTCGGCGGCTACGATGAGGCCTTCGTTGGCTGGGGAGGCGAGGACGACGACCTCATGACGCGACTTGCGCTACTGGGGCGGATTTCTGCCGCGTATTCCGCCTCATTGATCGAGGAAATCCCGCACGACGATGCGGCGCGGGTGCGCTTCCACGAGATCAAGGACCGCGCTTTGCAGCACCGCATCAACATGCTCTATATGCAGGCCAAGCTGGATCTGGTCCGCCTGGTGGGCGGCCCGCTCCCGCTCGAGACTCGGCAAAGCTTGTATGGCGAAGTCAGGCGCATCGTCCGGCAGGCTGCGGAGACCGGGCAACCGACCGCCGTTGTCGAGATCAACCTGCCTGGACAGTTGATCAAACCGCCGCCCATCAACGGCCTTATAGAGCACTGGCACCTGAATCGAAAAATGGTCTACTCAATAGACATCGCGGCCCGCTACATAGAAAGAATTTGAAGCCATGGCGCGCATACATATCGCCTGCCGAACCGTCGCTTCCGGTCCTGGTCGTCGCCTCGTTTCCTGAGTTTCCCAACCCGGAGCCTTGCATGCTTACTTCCCACGACTTTTGTATCGACTGGCCGCGGATCGACGCAATCGAAGGCTGGTTGTCCCGCGAATCCGCTGCGCTCATGGACTACTTTCTGGCCGGTCAGGACAAGGCCAATCTGCCTGGCACGGGTCTGCTTGAAATCGGTGTCTGGAAAGGTCGCTCCGCTGCTCTCATGGCCCGGCATCTGCGAACCGCTGAAGACATGTGGCTCCTCGATTCATGGCCGCGACAGGAGGACGTGAAAAAAAGTTTGGCGGCCGTCCTGGGCGAACGCGTTCAACAGCACGGCATCACCCTTTTTTCAGGCACGGCGCGGGAAGCGGCGCTGGCGATTCCACCGGCCCGGCGCTACCGGTACATCCATGTCGATGGCGAGCACACTGCCGCCGGTCTGCGCGCAGATCTGGTCCTGGCGCGGCGCCTCATGGAACACACCGGATTGATCGTGATCGATGACATATTCAACGGGTTGTATCCCCAGTTGGCACGTGCGATGTTTGCCTTTCTCGACAACGAGGGCAGGGATCTCGCATGCGTCCTGCTCGGGTTCAACAAGGCCTGCCTCTGCCATACGCAGATGATGGATACTTACGGCGACTTGATCTTTGACGGCATCAATTCGGAAATGGCCGCGCGCGGGATTCCGGTAACGCTGTGCCGGACTACCGACCGGGTCGAATGGCCGGGTTACGCGCTGGTTCACGACATCGGAATGCCAAAGCGCGGCCCGGACAACAACGATACGATCGTGAGGCGATAGGCCGGCGCGATGGCCACCTTGAACATCCAGAACAACGGCGCTTCGACCCTGTCGCTTGCCGTGCCGGACGACAAGCAGACGGATTTCCTCGTCCTGGAAATATTCACTGAACGCTGTTACCTGCCCGTGCTACCCGTCCACGACGCCAGGGTCATCGTGGATGTAGGCGCCAACGTGGGCCTGACCGCCGCCTACCTCCGCCTTTCCTGCCCCGATGCGGAAATTCACTGTTTCGAGCCGGCGCCGGCAGCGCTGAGTTACCTGCAGGTCAATGCTCAGCGCATAGGAAATTGCATGGTTCATCCCTTCGGGCTCCACTCATGCGACGAAACGGCAACGATGTTCCTCGGGTGCGAGGGAATGGCCACGGCATCCCTGTTCCACCACAACTATTCATCGGACGAACGGATTGCCATTCCGCTGCGTGATGCGTATTCCGCATTCCAGGAGATACTACAGGGGCGCGACATCGACATTCTCAAGCTGGATACCGAAGGCTGCGAACTCCCGATTCTGACCCGCACCCGCTCTTTTCTGGAAAAGACACGCATTGCCTATATCGAATTTCACAGCGAGACGGATCGTCGCGACATAGACGACTTGCTGTTTGGCTCGCACATTCTTTGGCGGGCAGCAATCAGTTCTCCTCACCGCGGTTTGCTCACATACGTTCTGCGCAGCGCACTTCCGGATAATCTGCCGGCGGACGCCTTGTCATAGCGAGGAAGCTTCTGCATGGACGCACCGCTTGGAATCAATCAAATATCAATCCGTGTCTATTACGAAGACACCGATGCGGCCGGCATCGTCTATTACGCCAACTACCTGCGCTTCATCGAGCGCGGGCGCTCCGAGTTCTTGCGCTCGCTTGGCCATGACCAGAATATCCTGATGCAGGAAGGCATCGCCTTTGCGGTACGCTCGGTCAGTGCGGAGTTCCTCAAGCCGGCGAAGCTGGACGACTTGCTCCGGGTCGAAACCGAAGTGGCGTCGCTCGGACGCGCGCAAATGACCTTTGTCCAGCGCGTCCTGCGTGACACCGAGTTGCTGCTTGATGCGAAAATACGCGTCGTCTGCATCGATCCGCTACGCGGAAAGCCCATCCCGATGCCACGCCCGATCCATGACCAGTTGGCCGCCCTGACGAAAGCCGTGCAATGAACATCACCCAAGACCTTTCCATCATCGAACTCGTCATCAACGCCAGCCTGGTGGTCAAGCTGGTGATGATGCTGCTGACGCTGGTGTCGCTGACCTCCTGGTACTGGATTTTCCGCAAGGCCTTCGCCATTCGCGATGCGCGCAGCAAGACCGACAAGTTCGAACGCGACTTCTGGAGCGGCGGCGACCTCAATGCGCTGTACCAGAGCGCCGTCAACAACCGTCACCAGACCGGCGCGCTGGAGCGGATTTTCGAAGCCGGCTACCGCGAATTCACCAAGTTGCGCGGGCAGAAAATCATCGATCCGACGGCGGTGATCGACGGCGCGCGGCGCGCGATGCGCGCGACCTACCAGCGCGAGATCGACGATCTCGAAGCGCACCTGGCCTTCCTCGCCTCGGTCGGTTCCGTCTCGCCTTACGTCGGCCTGTTCGGCACGGTGTGGGGCATCATGCACGCCTTCCGCGGCCTGGCCAACATGAGCACGGCGACGCTGTCGGCCGTGGCACCCGGTATTGCGGAAGCGCTGGTAGCCACCGCCATCGGCCTCTTCGCGGCGATCCCGGCGGTGATCGCCTACAACCGCTTCGCCCACGACGTGGATCGCGTGGCGGTGCGCTTCGAGAGCTTCATGGAAGAGTTCTCCAACATCCTGCAACGGCAGACCCGCTAGCATGGCGGCAGCAGCACATGCTGTGGTGCAGATGCTCTGGGTCGGCGGGCCGCTTTCGGCGCTGGAGCGCCTGGCGCTGACGTCCTGGCTGGAGAACGGTCATGAGGTTCACCTGTACAGCTATGGCAAGCCGGCGAATGCACCCAAGGGACTGCGCATTTGCGATGCCAGGGAAATTCTTCCGGCGCAGGCGGACACCCAGAGTTCGGCAGGCGGCCCGGCGCCGGTACGCTTCTCCGACATGTTCAGCTATGCGCTGCTGCACAAGCGCGGCGGCATCTGGGCCGACATCGACGTGGTGTGCCTGCGGCCGCTTGATTTCGCCGCCGGGATGGACTATTTCTTCGCCTCGGAAATGCTTCCGGCGCAGGCCGGCGACGAGGGCAAGCTGCGCATCCGCGCCTCCGGCTGCGTGATGAAAGCGCCGCCCGGCAGCCCGCTGGCGCAGGAATGCCTCGACCTTGCCCGCAGTTCCGCCGGTGCAGGCAGTGCCGCAACGACCGGCCCCCTGCTGCTGCACGGCGCGATCGAGAAGTACAACATGACCACCGCGCTGCTGAATCCGAACCTGTTTTGCCCGGTACCGTTCTGGAACATGGCCGCGCTGATCAGCGGCATGACCGTGCTGCCGCCGGAGAGTTACGGGGTTCATCTGTGGAACCAGAGCTGGCGACGGAATTTCTTCGACAAGAACGCCAGCTACGATCCGTTGTCGCTTGTCGAGCGACTGAAAGCCCACTACCTCGGACGCAAGGAAGCTTCCCGTGCGTAAGCGCCGGCTCATGAACGAGATCAACGTCGTTCCCTATATCGACGTGATGCTGGTTTTACTCGTGATCTTCATGGTCACCGCGCCGATGATCCAGCCCGGCAGCGTCGACCTGCCCAGTGTCGGCAAGAGCAGCCTGCCGCCGGTGGCGCCGCTGGAGGTCATCATCAAGGCTGACAGTTCGCTGGCGCTGCGCGATCGCGCCAAGGGCAGCGCAGAACAGGTAGTGACGCGCGCCGACCTCGCCGGACGGATCAAGCAGGCGCAAGCAGCGAATCCGCAGCAGGCGGTGCTGATCGCCGGCGACAAGAGCGTCAGGTACGAAGCGGTGCTGGGCGTGATGGATGAACTGCAGCGCCAACAGGTGACGAGAATAGGGCTGCTGGTGCAGCCGGTGGCAGCGGCCAAGTGAGCGCGGATTCGCCCATCCTGCCGCCTGCGAACAAGGCCGGCAAGCGTGCTTCCGTCGCTCTGGCGGTCGCGGTACACCTGCTGCTGGCCGGCTTCCTGTTTTACGGTGTGCGCTGGCAGACCAAGGCCACCGACGTGGTCGAGGTCGAACTGGTTCGCGCCGTCGCCGAGCCCGCCCCCGCCGTTGCCACCCCGGCCCCGCCCATTGCCGTGCCGCCGGCGCCGACTTCCGAGCCGCCGCCGGTCCCCAAGCCGGCGCCGCCTCCGCCAAAACCCGACATCGCCATCAAGGACAAGGAAAAAACCAAGCCGCCGCCCAAGGCTGAGCCCAAGCCTTTACCGCCGCCCAAGGTCGAACCGAAGCCGCGGGTCGATCCCTTCCAGGAACAGCTCAGGCGCGAGACCGAACAGCTGACGCAGCGCAAGCAGGCCGACAGCGCCGCGCAGGAACTCACCCAGATCAAGGCGGCGCAAGCCGCCACCGCGCGCAGCAAGGCGGTCGCCGACTACCTCGGCCGCATCCGCGGCAAGATCCGCGGCAACATCGTCGTGCCGCCCGAAATCAAGGGCAATCCGGAGGCGGTGTTCGACGTCACGCAATTGCCCAGCGGCGAAATCGTCACCGTGCGCCTCAAGCGCTCGTCCGGGCATGCGGCGCTCGATGCCGCCATCGAACGCGCCATCCTCAAGTCCAACCCCCTGCCCAAACCGGAGCCGGCCGACTTGTTCTCGCGCTCGCTCGAACTGCGCTTTCGACCGCTGGATGAGCAATAGCCCGCAAGTAATCCAGCCGCGCAAAGGATTTCCGGGCCTGTTCCGGGTCAGGAATGCAGGGATCGAGGCGGTATAATCGCCGCGATGAGATTCCAACGTCTTTTTCTTGCCTGCGCCGCCGCTCTGGCTCTTTGTTCTGCCGCCCGCGCGCAACTCACGGTGGAAATTACCGGCGCCGGCGCCAACCGCCTGCCTGTCGCCATCGCCGAATTCACCGGCGAGCGTATCGTCGCCCAGGCCCTGACCTCGGTGGTGCGCGCCGATCTCGAACGCAGCGGCCTGTTCCGTCTGGTCGATCCCGGCAGCCCGCTGTCCGACAGCGCCACGCCGCCGTTCGAAGACCTCAAGGCGCGCGGCGCGGATGTCGTCGCCGGCGGCAGCGTGGCGACGGCCGCCGACGGCCGCCACGAAACCCGGGTGCGCCTGTCCGACGTGCAGAAGCAGGCCGTGCTGGGCACCCCGGCCTACCTGCATACCGGCGCCCAGTTGCGCGCGACAGCCCACCGCATCGCCGATTTCATCTACGAGAAGCTCACCGGCGAGCCCGGCGTGTTCTCCACGCGCATCGCCTATGTGGTGAAGAGCACCGGCCGCTTCGAACTGAAAATCGCCGATGCCGACGGCAGCAATGACCAGGCGGCGCTGGCCTCGCGCGAGCCGATCATCTCGCCGACGTGGTCGCCCGATGGCAGCAAGCTGGCCTATGTCTCCTTCGAAGCGAAAAAGCCGGTGGTGTATGTGCATGATCTGGCCAGCGGGCGGCGCCATGTCGCCGCCAACTTCAAGGGCTCGAATTCGGCGCCGGCCTGGTCGCCCGACGGCAAGCAACTGGCCGTGGTCCTGACCAAGGACGGCTCGTCGCAACTGTACGTCGTGAACGCCGACGGCAGCGGCGTAACACGCATAGCGACATCCTCCGGCATCGACACCGAACCGCGCTGGGCGCCGGACGGCCAGTTCATCTACTTCACGTCGGATCGCGGCGGCAGCCCGCAGATCTATCGCACCGCCAAGAGCGGCGGCAATACGGAACGGGTCACCTTCGAGGGCAGCTACAACGTCACGCCGCGCCTCTCGCCTGATGGCAAGAGCATGGCCTACATCACCAGGAACGGCGGCCGCTTCCAGTTGGCGCTGATGGACCTGGCGAGCAAGCAGACGCAGATTCTTACCGACTCGACCAAGGATGAATCGCCCAGCTTCGCCCCCAACGGGCGCATGATCCTCTATGCCACCGAGATCGGCGGGCGCGGCGTCCTCGCTGCCGTTTCCAGCGATGGCCGGGTCAAGCAAAAACTCTCCGTGCAGGCCGCCGACGTGCGGGAACCTGCCTGGGGTCCGCTGGTCCGATAAGGTATCGCCACCGAATTTCTCTAGGAATCCACCATGCGCGCACTCATCAGCCTTTCCATCACCACCCTGCTGCTTGCCGCCTGCGGTTCGCAGCCGCCGGCACCCGAACAGAATCCCGCAGGCGTTGAATCGCGTACACCCGGCGCCGTCAGGGTCGACACCCCGCCGGTCGTCCAGGTCAAGCCAGAGCAGTTCGACCCGAACAGCATTGCCGCGCTGAAGGATCCGAAGAGCCCGCTGTCGAAGCGCAGCATCTACTTCGATTACGACAGCTATGTGGTCAAGGACGAGTTCCAGTCGCTGCTGACCGCCCACGGCAAGTTCCTCTCGGCCAATCCGAAGATGAAAATGCTGATCCAGGGCAATGCCGACGAGCGCGGCAGCCGCGAGTACAACCTGGCCTTGGGTCAGAAGCGCGCCGAAGCGGTTCGAAAGGCGCTGGTCTTGCTCGGTGCCAGGGAAGACCAGCTTGAAGCCGTGAGCCTTGGCGAAGAAAAGCCAGCCTGCACTGCATCCAGCGAAGAGTGCTGGGGCAAGAACCGCCGCGGCGACATGCTCTACTCGGGTGAGTTTTGAAGCTGCGTGAATGGCTGCGGGCGCTGCTGACGGCGCTGCTGCTGATCGCGGCACTGACGTCGCCCACCCAGGCAGCCATATTCGACGACGACGAGGCCCGCCAGCGCATCGAGGTGCTCAAAGTCGAGTTTGCCGAACTTGCCAAACGCGCCGACACCATCAATCGCAACCAGATCGACTTTGCCAACCAGACCGAGGCGATCAAGGCCGACATCGCCAAACTGCGCGGCCAGATCGAAGTCCTTAGCTACGAACTCGAAGCGGCACAGAAGCGCCAGAAAGATTTTTATGTCGATCTGGATGGTCGCCTGCGCAAGTTGGAGGCGCCCCCGGTCGAAGCCAAGGTCGAAGCCAAGCCCGAAACCCCGAAAATCGACCCTGCGCAGGAAACCCGCGACTACGAAGCGGCGCTGGCCGAGCTCAAGGCCTCCAAATTCAAGGAGGCGGCCTCATCCTTCCTCGCCTTCATCAAGGCGTACCCGAAAAGCAGCCTCACCGCCTCGGCCCACTACTGGGGTGCTTACGCCCACGCTCAGGCCAAGGACCACGCCGGCGCTGCCGACCTGTTCGGCAAGTTCGCCGCAGGCTGGCCCAATGACGAACGCGCACCGGCAGCGCTGGAAAGCCGCGTCGCCAGCCTCGAAGCGACCAAGGACTGGAAGGGTGTCCGGACCACGCTGGAACAGCTGGCAGAGAAGTACCCCAGCAGCGAGGCCGGCAAGAAGGCGAAGCTGCGGCTGAAGAAGAAGTAGTGTCTGCCGCCGGCACCGCGCTGCGCACCGGGTTGGCAACGACGCTGCGCGTCACCGAAATCTTTCACTCCATCCAGGGCGAATCCAGCCGCGTCGGGCTGCCCACGGTATTCGTGCGGCTTACCGGTTGCCCCTTGCGCTGCGTCTGGTGCGATACCGCCTACGCCTTCAGCGGTGGTGACGCTCTGACGATTGACGAAGTCCTGCAGCGCGTCGCGCAATTTGATTGCGGCACGGTCTGCGTCACCGGTGGCGAGCCGCTGGCGCAGAAGGGCTGCCTGCCGCTGCTCGACACGCTGTGCGATGCCGGGTATTCGGTATCGCTGGAAACCAGCGGTGCCCTGGACATCGGCGGCGTCGACCCGCGCGTCGCACGCATCGTGGACCTCAAGGCACCCGGTTCGGGCGAACATGAAAAAAACCGTTGGGAAAATATCGAGCTGCTGACGAGCCACGACGAGCTGAAGTTCGTTCTCGCCTCGCGCGAGGACTACGAATGGGCCGGGTCAGCGTGTCGCCAGCGCCGACTTTTCGAGCGCTGCCCGGTGCTGTTTTCACCCGTGCAGGGGCAACTCGATCCGACGCAACTGGCGCAATGGATTCTGGATGACCGCCTGCCGCTGCGATTTCAGCTGCAACTGCACAAGCTGCTGTGGGATAACGCCCAGGGACGCTGAACCCTCAGCCCATCAGGGGCGGACAGGGCGGCCGCTTGGCCGAAATGATCCGGGTGTTTACTCCCGCGTAGTTGAGCCCGCCGAACAGACGTGCGTACTCAATTTTCACGCAGCGGTCCATCACCACATCAAGCCCGGCCGCCGCCGCCTTGCCAGCGGCCTCGCGATGAATCACACCCAACTGAAGCCAGAGGCATTTTGCGCCGATGCGTATCGCCTCTTCGGCAATCGGCATCACGTCTTCGGGCTTGCGGAACACGTCGACCAGATCGACTTTTTCCGGAATCGCGGCAAGATCCGGATAGCACTTCCGGCCGAGAATCTCGGTTGCTCCGGGATTCACCGGGATCACCGTATAACCGTGTTCCAGCATGTATTTGGCGGCGAAATAACTCGGCCGGTTCCAGTTCGGCGACAGCCCGACCACCGCAACCACACGGTTGCCCTGCAGAACCCGGCGCAGGCCGGCGACATCATCAATCATCATGGCGTGCTTCCTTTATCGAGGCAGTCCGATTATCCCACCCGCAAGGCGCCGGACCGCGCGGCACCCGATCGAGTCGCCAGTGTCGCATGGCCCAGGCCCAGAGTTCGTCCGGGCCAGCACCGGAAAATTCCGCCGGCGGCTGCTGACCGAGAAATTCCAGCGCCGCGAACAGCGCGGAGCCGGGCTGCGAAGCATCCACCGGTGCTGCGCGCGTCTGCTTCGACAGCTTTTCTCCGGCGGCATTGACCGCCACCGGCAGGTGGGCGTAGCACGGCGTCGGCAGGCCGAGGCATTCCTGCAGGAAGATCTGGCGCGCAGTCGAGGCCAACAGGTCGGCGCCGCGCACGACATGGGTAATGCCGGCCGCGGCGTCGTCGACCACCACCGCCAGCTGATAGGCGAACAAGCCGTCGGCACGCAACAGGATGAAGTCGCCCGCATCAAAGGCGAGATCGCTGTCGATGCGGCCCTGGATCGCGTCGTCGAAACTGACACGGACATCCCCCACCCGTAGCCGCCAGGCGCGCGCCGGCCGGCCCGCAGCAAGGCCCTGCCGGCAGGTGCCGGGATAGATCGCGGCGCCATCAGGCGCGATGGCTGAGTCAGCCAGTTCGCGGCGGGTACAGGCACAGGCAAATACGCGGCCCGCCGCCTTCAACCGCTCCAGCGCCGCCGCATAAGCCCCGGTACGGCTACTCTGCCAGACCACCGCGCCATCCCAGGCAAAGCCGCAAGCCTCCAGTGTGTGCAGGATTTCATCGGCAGCCGTTTTGGAACAGCGCGGCGCGTCGACATCCTCCATGCGCAGCAGCCATTCGCCGCCCTTGGTCCTGGCCTCCAGGAACGAGCCGGCAGCCGCCACCAGCGAACCGAAATGCAAGGGCCCAGTGGGCGAAGGCGCGAAGCGACCGCGATAAACAGAAGTGGAAGTATTCATCGGGCAGAGTGATAGCACGAGGCGCGGCAAAACGGTAGGATTCGTATCAAATCAACAAGGGAGCCGCCCATGGCCACGCTGGAACTCACCGCTGGAAATTTCCAGCAGGCGATCAACGACAACGCCAACCTGATCATAGATTTCTGGGCGCCCTGGTGCGCCCCGTGCCGTGGCTTTGCACCGACCTTCGAAGCCGCCGCGGAGAAGCGCAGCGACATCGTCTTCGCCAAGGTCAATACCGAAGAGCAGCAGGAAATCGCCGCCGCCTTCAACATCCGCTCGATCCCGACCCTGATGATGTTTCGTGACCAGATCATCATTTATTCGGAGGCGGGCGCCTTGCCGGCTTCTGCTCTCGAGCAGCTGATCGCGCAGGCCATGGCCCTCGACATGGACGCGGTGCGCGCCGAAATCGCAGGACAACAAGCTGCCGGTTGACGGGGCAAGAAATCGGGCTACGATTAAGCTTGCTGTCATAGCCCCGCGATGAAATCCTTGTTCTCCCAAGAACTCAGCGCCGAAGCGGAAGTACGCCGCATCGAGATGCTTTTCGATCGCCTGCCATCGGGCGTCATCTCGGCGCTGATCGGAATTTTTCTGTGTTTTCTGGTTCTTTTCGAGACCGCCGGGATGTCGCTGTTGAAAATATGGGCGACCTACATGCTCTCGGTCCTCGCGGTACGCATCGCCATCCGCTACATGTTCAACGTCGCGTAAGCCGGTCAGTTCTTCGCCGACCGCGAAACACCTTCGACCACGGCCATCTGGTGCAAGGCATGCGTCGCCTGAAGCGTGCCGACGGCACGCAGTTCTGGGCCGAACTCTTCGGACGCAAGATGCCGGTCGGGATGACACACAGCATCTGGATGATCGCCGACGTTACCCTGCGCATTGCCAACGAGGAACGAGCACGGCAACGCGACCCGGCCTGAGGCAGGGCCCGCAGCGGCCCTGAGTCTCCGGCTCAGCCGGAGACATGACTTTTGACCGGCTAAACGTTGAAGAGGAAATTAAGGACGTCGCCGTCCTTGACGATGTACTCCTTGCCTTCCGCCCGCATCCGGCCGGCTTCCTTGGCGCCGGCTTCGCCCTTGTAGGCAATGAAATCGTCGAAGGCGATGGTCTGGGCGCGGATGAAGCCTCTTTCGAAATCGGTGTGAATTACCCCGGCTGCCTGCGGCGCGGTATCGCCGGCGTGAATCGTCCAGGCCCGCACTTCCTTGACGCCCGCAGTAAAGTAGGTTTGCAGGCCGAGCAGTTTGTAGCCGGCATGAATCAGTCGGTCCAGGCCCGGTTCGGCGAGACCGAGATCGGCCAGGAACATCTGTTTTTCATCGTCTTCCAGATCAGCAATTTCTGCCTCGATGGCGGCGCAGACGGCGACCACCTCGGCTTTTTCCGTTGCGGCGTGACTGCGTACCGCCTCGACATGAGGATTGTTCTCGAAGCCGCCTTCCTTGACGTTGGCGACATACAGCACCGGTTTCGCCGTGATCAGGTAGAAAGGTTTGAGTAGCGCCCATTCTTCTTTGGAAAAGTCCAGCGCACGGATGGCTTTTGCCTGATTCAACTGGACCAGGCATCTCTCGAGGACCGGCACCAGCAATTTCGCTTCCTTGTCGCCGCCCGCCTTGGCCTGCTTCGAATAACGGTTGAGCGCACGTTCCACTGCCGTCATGTCGGCCAGTGCCAACTCCGTATCGATGACTTCGATATCGGACAGAGGGTCGACCTTGCCCGCCACGTGGATCACGTTCTCATCCGAAAAGCAGCGCACCACATGCACAATGGCATCCGTTTCGCGGATGTTGGCAAGGAACTGGTTGCCCAGGCCCTCGCCCTTGCTCGCCCCGGCAACAAGGCCGGCGATATCGACGAATTCGACGATGGCCGGCTGGATTTTCTGCGGCTTGACGATGGCGGACAGGGCGGCCAGCCGGGGATCGGGTACTTCGACAATGCCGACGTTGGGCTCGATGGTGCAGAAGGGATAGTTCTCCGCCGCAATGCCTGACCTGGTCAGCGCATTGAAAAGGGTGGACTTGCCGACATTGGGCAGGCCGACGATGCCGCATTTGAGACTCATGAATTTTCTTTCCTGGGTGCTTCTGTTGTCGGTGGCGCCGGTTTTGAATTGATGCGCTGCGTGGCGGCGCCGAAATCACCGCGGGCAAGCGTTGGCCAGGCCAATAGCGCCCGATCCAGCGCGCCGTCGATCTCGCCGCGCTCTTCCTTGCGCGGCGGCTTCAGCACGTAATCCACGACTTCGTTTTTGTCGCCGGGATGGCCGATGCCAATGCGCAAGCGCCAATAGTCCTGGGTGCCCAGGTGCGCCGTAATGTCCTTGAGGCCGTTATGCCCGCCCAGGCCGCCGCCGAACTTGAGCCGCATCTGCCCCGGCGGCAGATCCAGTTCGTCGTGCATGACCAGCATTTCGGCCGGTTCGATGCGGTAGAACTGGGTCAACGCGCGCACCGACTGTCCGCAACGGTTCATGAAGGTCTGCGGCAGGAGAAACCACAAACTTTCAGCGCGCGCAAATCCGGCCAGGCCGTGAAAGCGCGACTCGCGGCCGGGATTGACGCCGAGTTCGCGTGCCAGGCGCTCACAAAGCCAAAACCCGGCGTTGTGCCGGGTTTCAGCGTATTCGGCCCCGGGGTTGCCGAGGCCGACTATCAAGCGCAATGGTGCCTGCAAGCGCTTATCTCTTGTCGGTCTTCTCGGACTTCTTCTCGACCGGGGCCGGAGCAGCGACAGGCGCCGCCTCGACTTCAACGACTTCCTCTTCAGCCTTGCCACCGCGAATCAGGATGGTTGCCACCACCGGGTCTTCGCCCTTGTGCAGCATGGCTTCGACGCCGGCCGGCAGTTTGAGGTGCGAGACGTGCAGCGAATGGCCGGCAGTCATGTCCATCAGATCCACTTCGATGAAGGCCGGCAGATCCTTCGCCAGGCAGCGCACGTCGAGATCAGACATGACGTGCTGCACCATGCCGCCGGAGAGCTTCACGCCCGGCGAGACATCGGCATTGACGAAGTGCAGGGGGATCTTCTGGTGCAGCTTGCGCGTCGCATCGACGCGCTGAAAATCCGCATGCAGGATCACCGGCCGGTAGGGATGGCGCTGTACATCGCGCAGCAGGCACATTTCGGTGGCGCCGTCGATCTTGACGTTGAGCACGGAGGAATAAAAGGCCTCCTTGCGCAGCAGCTGAAACAGCTCGTTGTGGTCGATGTCGATCTGCTGCGGCGCCGTCGGGCCGCCGTAGAGGATGCCGGGAACCCGGCCGGTACGACGCAGGCGGCGGCTCGCTCCGGTGCCCTGTCCATCGCGCTTGTTTGCATTGAATTCTAGTTGCATGATTTACTCCGTTAAATGCTGCTTGGGTGAAATCCCTTGCCCGCGACCAGGCAAGGGGGTAAAAAAGAAATCAGTCCATGAATAAGGAGGAGACGGACGACTCGTTGCTGATGCGCAACATGGTCTCGGCCATCAACTCGGCAATCGATATCTGCCGGATGCGCGGGCAGGCACGGGCTTCGTCGGACAGCGGAATGGTGTCGGTGACGACCAGTTCGTCGAGTTCGGACTCGAGGATCCGCGGCACGGCGCTGCCCGACAGCACCGGATGGGTACAGTAGGCCAGCACCCGCTTGGCACCGTTTTCCTTGAGCGCCTGAGCGGCCTTGCACAGCGTGCCGGCGGTATCCACCATGTCGTCCATGATGACGCAGGTGCGGCCATCGACTTCGCCGATGATGTTCATGACTTCCGACACATTGGCCTTCGGCCGCCGCTTGTCGATGATCGCCAGATCCGACTCCAGGCGCTTGGCCAGCGCGCGCGCGCGCACCACGCCGCCGACGTCGGGCGAGACCACCAGCAGGTCCTCGTGGCGCTGCTTCCAGATGTCGCCGAGCAGGATCGGCGCCGCGTACACGTTGTCGACCGGAATGTCGAAAAAGCCCTGGATCTGGTCGGCATGCAGATCGACCGTCAGCACGCGTTGCACGCCGACGGTCTGCAGCATGTTGGCGACCACCTTGGCGGTGATCGCGACACGCGCCGAGCGCGTCCGCCGGTCCTGGCGGGCATAACCGAAGTACGGGATGGCGGCGGTGATGCGGCCGGCAGAGGCCCGCTTCAGGGCGTCCACCATCACCATCAGTTCCATCAGGTTGTCGTTGGTGGGATAGCAGGTCGACTGCAATACAAAAACATCGTGGCCGCGCACATGCTCGAGGATCTCGCAACTGATCTCGCCGTCGGAAAAGCGCCCGACATCGGCGCGACCGAGCGAAATGTGCAGGCGTTTGACGACATCGGCTGCCAACTTGCGGTTGGCATTCCCGGTAAACACCATCAGGCTGTCGTAGGCCATGTCGGTCAGCTCAAGTAAAGCGGGCTGGTGCGTCCGTCAAAACTGCAAGCGCCCGCAGCGTTTCTGTGAATGGGTTGGCTGGGGAGGAAGGATTCGAACCTTCGCATGCTGGAATCAAAATCCAGTGCCTTAACCAACTTGGCGACTCCCCAACATCGTGTCTCCGCCTTGAGAGCGGAGGTCGAAAGGACGCGCATTTTCGGGGTTTTCGGGCCTGCTGTCAAATCAGGACGAGCGGATGCCGGTCCAATCCGGCGGCAACAAAGCCCCGCATGTCGGCTGGTAATGCGGCCAATGCCGTTCTCGCCGCTGCCTCGCGGGCAAACCCGACAAAACAGCAGGCGCCGGAACCGCTCAGGCGCGCGTCACCATGTTGCCGCAACCATTCCAGATGGCGGGCCACCTCGGGATAGAGTGCACAGGCCACGGGCTCGAGGTCATTGTGCCCGGAACCCGGACGCCAATCGGCCGCTGCGATGGCCGGCGTGTCGCGGCGCAACTCCGTGGAACGAAAGATTTCAACTGTCGGCACGGCAACATCGGGCACCAGCACCAGATACCAGGCCGCAGGCAAGGTGACGTCAGTGAAGTGCTCACCCACTCCTTCTGCGAAGGCTGTACGGCCATGGATGAAGACAGGTACGTCAGCGCCCAGGGCAAGCCCTGTCCGCTGCAACTGAAGTGAATCGAGACCGGTGTGCCACAGGCGATTCAGCGCCATCAGCGTTGTCGCCGCATCCGAACTGCCGCCACCCAGACCGCCGCCCATGGGCAGGCGCTTTTCGACACGCAGGGTCACTCCCGCTGTGGCGCCAGTCACCGCACGCAGCGCCTCGGCCGCGCGGACGGTGAGATCCGCCGCGGGCGGCACGCCGGGCAGCGGGTTTGCCAGCAGGATGCGGCCGTCGCTGCGTGGCTCGCAGCGGATCGTGTCGGCGAAATCGAGGAAACGGAACAGGGTTTGCAGCAGATGATAGCCGTCGGCCCGGCGTCCGACGACATGCAGAAACAGGTTGATCTTGGCCGGCGCCGGCCAGTTGCGGTCCCAATCGTTCAACCTGAATTCCTCACCACAGAGGCACAGAGGCACAGAGAAAGGCGGGGAATCATGGGTTGTCGATCCAGTAACGATCGCCCAACAGCTGGGTGCCAGAAACGCGGCGACCACTTGTTTCCTCTGTGATCTCTGTGCCTCTGTGGTTCAACCGGGTTTTTTAGGTTCATTCCGGCGCATTCCAGTCATCAACGATGAGCTTGAATTCGACATCATCGCGGCGGGCTTCCATGACCCGCAAAAGTCGGCGCTGGCGGAACGCCGAGGTATCGCTGATCACCACGCGCCAGCCGTCGATCTCGCCGCTCAGGGCGGGCTGTGCGCCGCGCAGCCATTCGGCCATGGTGTCCAGCGGCACCGGCGCGCCGAATGCGCGCTGCGCCAGTTGCGGCAGGGTATCGGCGCGGATGGTTGCCTGATTCGGTTGCACCAGTCGCACGCCGGACGCATCGCGCGTCAGCTCGGCCAGACCCTGCCCCAGCGGCGACATGAGCAACACGACATCGCTGCCCGGAGCGTGTTCCCAGCTAAAACGCAAATGATCACGGCGATCGCCCTGGCGCAGCGAAATGCGCCCCTCGGCAGTAAAGCGCTGCAAGGGCGGACCGAGAACCAGCGAGGCTGCGGATTGCTGCGGGAGTTCGGCGCAGGCTGCCAGCAATAACACGACAAGGAAAACCAACCCGACTCTCAAGGGACAAATCGCTTGATCGTCGCCTTCAGCACATCATTGGTCGGATGCGCCTTGGCAGCTTCGCGCCAAACCGCCAATGCCTCGTCGCGCCGGTCGAGAGCCCACAGGGCCTCGCCGAGATGGGCGGCGATTTCGCCATCCGGCATCTTTGCAAACGCCGTCCGCAGCGACTCCACCGCCGCCGCCAGTTTGCCCTGGCGGAACAGCAGCCAGCCCTTGCTGTCAAGAATTGCGGCGTCATCCGGCGCCAGGGACACGGCCTTGTCGATGAGTCGTGCCGCCTCGTCAAGGCGCATGTTGCGATCGGCAAAGGAGTAACCGAGCGCGTTGTAGCCCTGTGCCGAATCCGGCTTGAGGGCAATCACGCGCTGCAGATGGCGCTCCATGACATCCAGATAGCCGAGCTTCTCCGCCGCCAGCGCCGTCTCGTAAAGCAGCTCGGGGTCATCCGGCCGCACTTCCAGCATCCTGGTGAGGAAAGCATAGGCATCGGCATGCCGCCCGGCATCGCGCAGCAACTGGGCCTCGGCCACCACCAGACGCAGGTCGTCAGGGTCACCGGCACGCGCAGTCGCCAGCCTCTCGCGCGCCTCGTCAAGCTTGTTCTGGCGCACCAGGACCAGAGCGGCCCGCACTCTCGCCTGGATTGCATGTTCGCCGGCGGCAACCTGGTCATACCAGCCCACGGCTTCATCCAGGCGCCCGGCCTGCTCGGCGATCTGCCCCAGGTAGAAACGCGCCGGATTCACGTCACCGCGTCCGAGCACGACAAAGCGCTTGAGTTGCTGCTCGGCTTCGCCGGCATCGTTGACTTGCAGCGAAAGTATCCCGACGGCGTAGAGCATGTCCGGATTGTTGGGATTGGCCGCCAGCAGACGACGAAACTCGACGCGCGATTCCTCGTAGCGCTTTTCGCTCACCAGTCCCCGGGCATAAGCCAGGCGCACCTCCTGTGCTTCGGGAGTGGCCTCCAGCCAGGGTTTCAGAAAATCAAGTTGAGCAGATCCCTTGGGCAACAGTTCCGCCTTGAACAAGGCCGCCACGTCCCAATTCGGACGCAAAACCAGCGCCTGGTCTATCTCGCTGCGGGCGCGGGCGGCGTCTCCTTTGCCAAGTTCCGCCTGGGCCCGTACCAAGCGCGCCTCGGCAAGTCCGAGATACGGCTGGGTCAGTTGGTCGAACAGGCGATGTATCGCCTGTTTGTCCGGATAGCGGGTGAAAGCACGCGATATCCGCATCAGCGCTTCGCCGACGTTTGGCGCTTCCAGCGCCAGATCACGGGCCAGGCTGGCGGCCAGTTCATCGATGCGACCGCTGGCGAGGAGCAGCGTCGATTGCATCTGCTTCGCCGGCTGGGATTCAGGCTCCAGGCTCAGCCAGAGCCGGACTGCCTCCAGAGCGACATCGTACTGTCGCGCGTGAAAGGCAACCTCCGCCGCGCGGCGCGCAATTCGCAAATCGCGCGTGCTGATTGCCAGGTCGAGATACGCGCTGGCCGAAAGGCCGAACTGGCCGCGCTGAGCGGCGATCTCCGCGAGCAGGAACTGGTAGAGGATCTGCGCCGTCAGGTCCTGCCTGGGCAGCTTGTCGTCTTCTTTCGCCGGCGTCGGCAACGGGGCGGCAGGTGCAGTGGCCGGTTCAGCCGCAGCAGCGCCCGGCGCAGGCGTCTGCGCCCACGCGCATGCACCCGCCAGCGTGAGCAAGAGCGCAAGGACTGAGGAACGGAGATTCATTGGCGCGGCACCCGAGCGAAACCAAATACAATGCAGCGATGTTAGCAGTTTCGTCAGCTGTTTCGTGCGAGCCCATGCATGCCTGAACTGCCCGAGGTCGAGGTCACGCGCCGTGGAATTGCACCCACCCTGACCGGTAACAGGGTCTGCGCCGTGATTGCCCGGACGCCGGCACTGCGCTACCCCTTGCCGCAAGACCTGGCGCAAAAACTCGGCGGACAACGCTTGGTGGCTGTGAGCCGTCGTGGCAAATACCTGTTGCTGGACTTCGGTTGCGGTCAGTTGCTGATGCACCTCGGCATGTCCGGCAGCTTGCGGCTGGTGCCGGCCAGCCTGCCCGCCGAAAAACATGATCATTTCGACCTGGTATTCGGCATCGGGCGCAGAAAAGTGGCCTTGCGCCTGCGCGACCCGCGGCGTTTCGGCGCGATTCTCTGGCTCGGGCGCGATGCGCCGATTCATCCGCTGCTGGCAGTGCTCGGTATCGAGCCGCTGACGGATGAATTCAGCGCCGGGTGGCTCAAGCAGGAGTTGGCCGGGCTCTCGGCGGCAATCAAGCCGACCCTGATGGACAGCCACCGCGTCGTCGGCATCGGCAATATCTATGCGTCCGAAAGTCTGTTCCGTGCCGGCATCGATCCGCGCACCCCCGCCGGCAGGATTTCCCTCAAACGCCTGGAACGCCTGGTGCCGGTGATCAAGGCCACGCTGGCAGCCGCCATCGACGCCGGCGGCAGCAGTCTGCGCGATTTCATTCATTCCGACGGCAGCTCGGGCTATTTTCAGCAGCAGTATTTTGTCTATGGGCGCAGCGGCGAACCCTGCCACACCTGCGGCCGCCCGATCAGGGAGCTGCGCCAGGGCCAGCGCGCCACTTTCTTCTGCGCCGGCTGCCAGCGCTAGGCCGTTACTTGGCGGTCAGCGCAAGAAACTTCGTCATCAGTTGATCTTTCGATTCCACATGATTCGGATCGTCCGGAATGCAATCCACCGGGCAGACCTCGCGGCACTGCGGCGTGTCGAAGTGGCCGACACATTCGGTGCACTTGGCGGGATCGATGATGTAGATCTCATCACCCTGCGAAATGGCATTGTTCGGGCACTCGGGCTCGCATACGTCGCAGTTGATGCATTCATCGGTGATCATCAGGGACATGGTTTTTCCTTTGGGGATTTTCTAAACGGTCAGTTGCGGTGCTGAATCTTATCGGCCAGTCGTTTCTGGACCAGCGGCGGAACAAACTTGGAGACATCGCCGCCGAGCGATGCGATTTCCCGCACTATCGTTGCCGAGACGAACATGTACTGATCCGACGGCGTGAGGAATACGGTTTCGACATCGGGGTAAAGATTGCGGTTCATGCCCGCCATCTGGAATTCATATTCGAAATCCGATGCGGCGCGCAGGCCGCGCATGATGACGCTGGCGCCGTGCTGGCGCATGAAATCCATGAGCAGGCAATCGAAGCCATGAATTTCGACATTGGCATAACCTGTCAGCACCTCGCGGGCGATGACGACCCGCTCTGCCAGCGAAAACAGGGGTTGTTTGGTGCGACTCTCGGCGATGCCGATGATGACCCGCTCGAACAGGGTCGAAGCGCGCCGCACGAGATCCTCGTGACCGCTGGTCAGGGGATCGAAGGTCCCCGGATAAACCGCAATGCTCTTGCTCACTAACTACCCTCCTCCCAGCCCCCTCCCCACGGGAGGGGGTGACAACGGTTCGCCGCTGCGCAGCTCCGTGCATTGGCTGGAGCCCCTTCGGGCGGCCGTGCGGGGCTCATGCCTGCTCCAGCAGGTGAAAGAAAACCTGGCCAGCCCGTCCCTGCTTCGTCACCGTCCAGCGACCCAATTTTTCCAGCGGCATCTCGGCCTCCGCGTACAGCCTCGCGCCCGGCGCGGCCAGTTGCTCCAGGCGGGACTCTACCCGGCCCAGCCAGCCTTGCCCATAGGGTGGATCAAGAAACAGCACATCGAAGCGCCGACCGGATGGGGGGTCGAATTTTAGCGCATCGCAGCAAAACAGTTCCAGTCGCGGACAGGCGAAGCCATCGGCATGCGTTTTCAGCGCCGCGAATGCCGGCTGCGAACGCTCCACCAAAGCAACGTAGTCCGCGCCACGCGAGGCCGCTTCGAAACCGAGAATTCCACTGCCGGCGAAGAGATCAAGGCAGGCAAGCCCGTCGAGTTCCTGCCCCAGCCAGTTGAACAGGGTCTCGCGCACCCGGTCCGGGGTCGGTCGCAATCCGGGCGCATCGGGTACATGGACCAGGCGGCTGCACCATTCGCCGCCGGTGATGCGGATGCGGCTCACCGGACTACCCTCCCCCCAACCCCGACCCCACTGCCGGCTCTGCATAGCCGGCCGGCTAGGGCAGCGCCGAGCAGTGCTCCGCGAAACCCTGCCTTCGCCCCAAGGCAGGGGGTGACGGCGATTCGCTGCTGCGCAGCTCCGTAACCTGGCGGCGCCGCCCTTGGGGCGGCCCTGCGGGCAGCGCTCACGGCCCCGACCCGGCGTCAGTCCGCCGCAACCACCACAGTGACCAAATTTTCCGCCTTCACGTGACGGGCAAAGGCGGCCTTGACCTGCGCGGCGGTGACGGCTTTGACCTTGCCCGGAAAATCGTCGAGGTAGGTCAGCGGCAGGCCGTAGAAGCCGATCGCCGAAAGATAGCCGAGCAACTTGGCATTGCTGTCCATGCGCAGCGCCAGGCCATCGACCATGTTCTTCTTCGCTGCCGCAAGTTCCTGCGGCGTCGGGCCTTTTGCGATGTATTCGGTCAACACCTGGTCGACCACCTTGAGCGCATCATCAACCTGCTCGCGTTTGGTCTGCAGCCCGATTTCGAAGGGGCCTTCGAGCTTGCGCGGAGCGAAGTAGGAATACACGCTGTAGGCATAGCCGCGCTTTTCGCGGACCTCCTTCATCAGGCGCGAAACGAAGCCGCCGCCGCCAAGCGTGTAGTTGCCCACCAGCAGCGGGAAATAGTCGGGGTCGCTACGGCTGATCGCCGGCAGGCCGACATGCACGTGGCTTTGCGCGGCCGGATGGGCAATCTTGATCGTCTCGCGCTGCGGCTTCCTGACCGGTGGCGGCACCATTTCTGCGCCGCCGGGCGGCAGTGCTTCGGTCAGGCGCCGGGCGATCGCCTCCGCCTCGGCGCGGGAAACATCGCCGATGATCGAGACCACGGCACCTTTCGCGCCATAGTGCCTGCTGTGAAAAGCGACGAGATCGTCGCGCGTGATGGCGCCGACGCTGTTCACGGTCGGGCTGACGCCATACGGATGGCCGGGATAGATGGCGGCCGCGAAGCGCTTGCCGGCGATCGCATCGGGCCGCGTTTCGGCCTCGCGGATGCTGGCAATGGTGCGGTCCTTTTCGCGCTCCAGCACCGCTTGCGGAAAAGTCGGCGCTGACAACACGGTGCGCATCAGGTCCAGCGCGCCTTCGCGTTCAGTTTTTGAGGAAAGCGTGCGCAGGCTGATGCTGGCGCGGTCGCTGTCGGCACCGCCGCCCAGGCGTGCGCCAAGGTCGACTACGCGTCCGGCAATCTTTTCCTCATCCATGTCGCCGGCGCCCGCTTCCAGCAGGCTGCGGGTCAGGCCGGCAAGACCCGACTTTCCGGCCGGAACGAAGGCGCCGCCGCCGGCAAAATCGATCTGCACGTCGAGGATGGGCAGCATCCGGGTCTCGATGAAATACACCTGGGCCCCGGTGGGCGCCGTCCAGTGCTCGATCTTTACGCCGGCCAGGGCCAGGCTCGATGCCAGTGACGTCAGCAGACAGATCAACGTGAAACGAGCTCGTGAGCGCCCCACGATAATCGAGCGAAGCGAACTGGCCAGTAGCCCCGCCCGGGGGCGGGGATGGGGGTGGGGGTGGGGGGCCTTCAATTTGCTTTGCTTCATCAGTGCCTCGCTGCCCCGGAGGGTTTCTTCGGTTTGCTGTTTTCAATGGGCTGCGGATCAAGCACCGCAATGCTCAGGGTATCGTCCGAAAAATATTTCTTCGCCACCGCCTGGACTTCTTCCGCAGTGACGCTTTTCAGCTTTTCCAGCAGGAGGTCGATATCGCGCCAAGACACTCCGGCCGCTTCGGCGCCGCCGATTTCCATGGCCTGCGCCATCAACGAATCGCGTTTGTAAATCTGTGCCGCGATGGACTGGGTCTTGACCCGCGCCAGTTCCTCGGCCGAGACGCCTTCGTCCTGGATGCGCTTGATCTCGGCGCGCAAAGCCGCTTCCAGGTCGGCGATGGACTTGCCTTCCGCCGGCTGGCCGTCGAGGGTGAAGCTGGCTTCGCCGCGCAGCGTGCCGTCATAGCCGGCACCTGCCGACTGGGCGACGCGGCTGCCACGCACCAGGTTCCTGGCTAAGCGCGATGCGTCGTGACCATCGAGCACTGCTGCCAGCACATCCAGCGCATACGGGTCGCGGTCCTTGTTCACGTCGCGCAGCTTGGGCGCCTTCCAGGCCATGGCGAGGTAGGGCAGCTTGGCCGGCGCCTTGACGCTGACGCGGCGAATGCCGGCCTGCTCCGGTTCGTTCTGCGGCTTGCGTTCGGGCAAGGCCTGCACCTTGTTCGCACCGTAATATTTCTGCGCCAGGCGGAACACCTCGCGGTGATCGACGTCGCCCACCACCACGACATAGGCATTGTTGGGTGCATACCATTGACGATACCAGTCGCGGGCATCCTGCCAGGTCATGTGCTCGAGATCATCCATCCAGCCGATGACCGGGCGCCGGTATGGATGCGCCTGGAACATTGCCGAGTTCAGCGCTTCATGCACCAGCGAAGTCGGATTGTCGTCGGTGCGCAGACGCCTTTCTTCCATGACCACCTTGATTTCTGCGGCGAATTCCTTTGCGTCCAGGGTGAGGTTGGCCATGCGGTCGGCTTCGAGCTTCATCATTTCCGGCAGCGCAGCCTTGGGCACGATCTGGAAGTAGGCGGTGTAGTCGTGGCTGGTGAAGGCATTGTCGCGTCCGCCGGCCTCGGCCACGCGCTGGTTGAATTCGCCCGACTTGAGGTTTTTCGTGCCCTTGAACATCAGGTGCTCGAGGGCATGGGCCACGCCCGAGGTGCCGTCCTTTTCATCCATGCTGCCGGCGCGGTACCAGACCATATGCACCACGGTCGGCGCACGATGGTCTTCCTTGACGATGACGCGCAGGCCGTTGGCCAGTTTCGTCTCGAACGGGTTGGCAAAAGTCGGCGCTGACGATACGGCGAAAGCCAGCAGAACAAGAGGGGCAAGCAATGATTTCATGGCGGGTCTTGATTTTTGCTCGGTTAGGGAGAAAGTGCGTCTGTTAGAATTCCTCGGTCGCGCATCTTAGCGCGGCTCCAGCCTCCGACCGCATTCCGCATGTTTGGTTTCCTGAAAACAAAGGACGACACCGCCGCACAGGTTGCCGTGACCCCGGCACCACCGCGCACCTCCTGGGGCGAGCGCCTCAAGGCCGGCCTGTCGCGCACCCGCGACACCCTCAACACGCCGCTGACGGAGCTTTTCAGCCGGGGGAAGATCGACGACGAACTGCTCGAGGATCTTGAATCCACACTCCTGATGGCGGACTGCGGCGTCGAGGCGACGCACTGGCTGCTGGCGGAACTGAAGGCCACGGTCAAGCGCGACAAGCTGGAAACCCCGTCCCAATTGCGCTCTGCACTGGCGAAGAACCTGGAAACCCTGCTCGCGCCGCTTGAGCAGGCTCTCGAAGCCCACGGCCAGCACCCTTTCGTGATCATGATCGCCGGCGTCAACGGCGCCGGCAAAACCACCTCGATCGGCAAGCTGGCCAAGCATTTCCAGAGCCAGGGCAAGACTGTGCTGCTGGCCGCCGGCGACACCTTCCGCGCCGCGGCACGCGAACAACTGACAGCCTGGGGCGAGCGCAACGGCGTCATGGTCATCGCCCAGGAATCCGGCGATCCGGCAGCGGTGGTATTCGACGCCATCAATGCCGCCCGCGCGCGCAAGATCGATGTCGTACTGGCCGATACCGCGGGCCGTCTGCCGACGCAGTTGCACCTGATGGAAGAAATCGCCAAGGTGCGCCGCGTGATCCAGAAGGTCGACGCCTCGGCGCCGCATGAAGTGTTGCTGGTGCTTGACGCCAACATTGGCCAGAACGCCGTGCAGCAGGTCAAGGCCTTCGACAAGGCGATCGGCGTCACCGGACTGGTGATCACCAAGCTTGACGGCACCGCCAAGGGCGGCGTGCTGGCTGCCATCGCGCGCCAGTGTCCGAAACCGGTGCGCTTTATCGGTGTCGGCGAGGGAATCGACGACCTGCAGGCCTTCCGCGCCGGCGAGTTTGTCGAGGCGCTGCTGGGAACCTCCGGGTGATTCGTTTCGACCGCGTCTCCAAGCGTTATCCGCCGGGCCTCGATGCGCTTTCCGACATCAGTTTCGAGGTGGCCGAGCGCGAGATGGTGCTGGTCAGCGGCCATTCGGGGGCCGGCAAGTCGACCCTGCTGAAACTCATTGCCGCAGTCGAAAAGTCCACCGGCGGCGCGGTTCTGGTTGGCGGCCAGAATGTAAGCGGGCTCGCCCGCTCGGCCTTGCCCTATTTGCGGCGGCGCATCGGCATGGTGTTCCAGGATCAGAAACTGCTCTTCGATCGGAGTGTGTTCGAGAACGTCATGCTGCCGCTGTCGATCACCGGTTTCCCGCCCAGGGAAGCCGCACAGCGGGTGCGCGCCGCGCTGGACAAGGTGGGCCTGGCCAGCCGCGAGAAAGCCCTGCCGGTGATGCTCTCGGGTGGCGAGCAGCAGCGCCTGGCAATTGCCCGTGCCGTGGTGAGCCGGCCGAACCTGCTCCTCGCAGATGAGCCCACCGCCCATCTCGATGCGGACACCGCGGCCGATGTTGCACGAATCTTCACGGAGTTCAATCACGTCGGCGTTACGGTGCTGATCGCCACGTATGCCGGTGACCTGTTTCCCGGCGCGCGGCGCCTGCAGCTCGATCACGGCAGGCTGCTGCCATGATGATCTGGCTGACCCATCACCGCGACGCCGCCCTGCTGGCAATGCGCCGGCTGAGCGCAGCGCCCGTGAACAGCCTGCTCTACCTGCTCGCCATTGGTGTCGCCCTCGCCTTGCCGGCAGGCGGCCAGATGCTGCTCGCCAACGCCGTGCGCCTGGCCGGTACGACCTCGACAGCACCCCAGATTTCAATTTTCATGACATCCGGGGCCGACCGCGGGATGGCAACGGAAATCGAATCCCGCCTGAAGAAGCGCGGCGACGTAAAGCGGATTCAGTTTCTGCCGCGGGAAGAAACCCTGGCACGCATGAAAACCAACCCGGGGCTGCGCGAAGTGATCGAGGCCCTTCCCGCCAACCCGTTTCCCGATGCCTTCGTGCTTACCGCCGCGGATGAGCGTCCGCAGGCGATGGAACAGCTCGCCGTGGAGTTCCGCCAGTGGCCCAAGGTCGAACATGTACAGCTCGATTCGGCCTGGGTACGCCGGCTCGATGCCCTGCTCAAGCTGGGGCGCACGGCGGTGCTGGTGCTCGGCGCGCTGCTGAGTGCCGGACTGATTGCAATCAGCTTCAGTATTATCCGCATGCAAGTACTGACCCATCGCACGGAAATCGAGGTGAGCCGGCTGCTCGGCGCCACCGACGGCTTCATCCGGCGACCGTTTCTTTACTACGGACTCCTGCTGGGATTGGGCGGCGGTATCGTCGCCTGGCTGTTGGTTGGCTCCGCCGCACTCTGGTTGCGCGCGCCCCTCGGCGAACTGGTGCGGCTGTATGACCTTACGCTGGTTCTCCAGTCACTTGACGCCCGGGATTCGGCCCTGCTGCTGGCCTTTGCCGCCGGCTTGGGCTGGCTGGGAGCGATGATCTCGCTGCGCCAGCACCTCAGGCAAAACTGATATCTGAAAAATGCGCAGCAAAGCGGAGTCTCGGCGGCGGCTTATGCCGGCTTCAAGGTCAATTAGCGCGGAGTCCGTAGGCAAAAACCCCACATTACGTCGGGCTCAACCAACAACACTGGAACGGAACCGATTATTCGGGCGATAATATGCAGATGAACGAAGAACAACCCATCGAGCAACCCGTGGCAGACCCTGCGCCCGGCGAGCAGCCGCCGGCTGAACCGGTACGCAATGAACCGCAGGCACCGGATCCGCGACGTCGCCTGCGCGAATTGCTGGCCATCCCCGACCATCAGCGCACCGATGCCATCTGGGATGAGATTATCGAGCTTGAGATTTGTCTGGCACCGGGCAACCGCGTTCAGGGTTCCCCCGGCATGCCGCCGGAACCGGGACGACGTCAGGGTGCCGGCCAAGGTCAGGGGCGACGCCCGGAGCAGGCGAGGCGGCAGGACCCGGTACCGGGAGCCAAGCCTTCGAAGCGCTTTTTCAAAAAATCCAAGCGCCCGCCCGGGGCCCCGCCGAAAACCGGAGGCTGACCCGCCCCGCCTTTCGTTGCGGGCGACCTGATCCAGAAAGCAAGAATGCGCATCCCGTCATGGCGTGGCCGGGTGTCGATCCTGCCATGGCCCACTTGAAGGATCGGCAATCCCCGACAAAATTCATCGGGAACTTCCGCGACGTTTAGCACTCTCAGTCAAGGAGTGCTAATATTATGTTCAAGGAGGTTGTACCGTGAGTCATACCATGTCTCTTGACCATTTGCCCATGCTCGCCGCCAGCGGCAGCATTGAAGCGTTCATTTCGGCCGCGAATCGCGTACCGATGCTGAGCGAAGCTGAAGAGCAATCCCTCGCCCGCCGCTTTCGCGAGGAAGATGATCTGGATGCAGCGCGCCAGTTGGTTACATCCCATCTGCGCCTGGTGATCGCGATTGCGCGCGGCTATCTGGGCTATGGCTTGCCGCACGCCGACCTGATTCAGGAAGGCAACATCGGCCTGATGAAGGCGGTCAAGCGCTTCGATCCAGATCGCGGAGTGCGCTTGGTGTCTTTCGCCATGCACTGGATCAAGGCCGAGATTCATGAGTACATCCTGAAGAACTGGCGCCTGGTCAAGATTGCCACTACCAAGGCGCAGCGCAAGCTTTTCTTCAACCTGCGCAGCATCAAGGCGGCTCTCGCCCAGGACGCGGATTCGCGACAGGGGTTCAACACGCTGGGCGCGGAAGAAGTGCAGGCGGTGGCGAAGAAACTCGGCGTCAAGCCGGAAGAAGTCGTCGAAATGGAAACGCGCCTGACCGGCGCCGACGTGTCGCTGGAACCGCTGACGGATGACGATGAGGACAGCTACGCACCGATCGCCTACCTGGCCGCGGATCGCAGCATCGAGCCTTCGGCCATACTGGAGCGCAAGGAATACGATCGCCTGCAGGACGAGGGTCTGAGTTCCGCACTGGCAAGCCTCGACGAGCGCAGCCGCACCATCGTGCAAAGGCGCTGGTTGGTGGCGGACGGCGAAGAAGCCGCGACGCTGCATGAACTGGCGGCCGAGTATGGCGTCTCGGCGGAGCGGATCCGCCAGATCGAAGTCAAGGCCATGCAGAAAATGAAGGGCAAGCTCGCGGCGTAAGCGTTCTGCCAAAACGAAAAGGGCAGCCGCGTGTCACCGGCTGCCCTTCGTTTTTATGCCCCCTCCTCGCTTATTCCGGTTCGCAATAGAAGCGAGACGCGAAGACAAGCCGCAGACAGTGCTGTAGCACGGCAAGGCGCAGTCGACAAAGTATCGGTTCTAGTGCGAACCGGAATTACCAGGCCGGCAGGTAGTGATCGACGAGCAGCGCAGCAAACAACAGCGCGAGATAAAGGATCGACCAGCGGAAGGTGATGCGCGCCACGGCGTCCGAATAGTCTTTCCAGATCAGCCAGGCGTAGCCGAGGAAAATGGTGTCGAGCAACACGGCGGACGTCAGATAGAACCAGCCTGACATCCCGATTGCGTAGGGTACGAGGGTAATCAGCGTCAGGCCGACGGTATACAAGAACACGTGGCGCCGGGTGTATTCGGCGCCATGGGTCACCGGCAACATCGGCAGGCCGGCCGCAGCGTATTCCTTGGTCCGGTACAGCGCCAGCGACCAGAAATGCGGCGGCGTCCACACGAAAATGATCAGGAACAGAAGCCAGGCCTCGCCCGGCGCATCGCCGGTCACCGCGGCCCAACCGAGCACCGGAGGCATCGCGCCGGAAGCGCCGCCGATGACAATGTTCTGCGACGTATTGGGCTTGAGGAAGATCGTGTAGATCACCGCATAACCGACGAAGGTGGCGAAGGTCAGCCACATGGTATAGGGGTTCACCCAAGTGTAGAGCAGGAACAGTCCGCTGCCGCCGATCAGGCCAGAGAACAGCAGGGTCTCCAGCGAATTGACTTCGCCTTGCGGCAGGGGCCGGCCGCGCGTACGGGCCATCAGCGCATCGATCTTCTGTTCAATCAGGCAATTCGCCGCCGCCGCCGCGCCTGCCACCAGCGCGATGCCCAGCGTGCCGGCAATCAAGATGCGCCAGGGCACCATGCCCGGCACGGCGAGGAACATGCCGATCACCGCGCAGAACACGATCAGCGATACCACGCGCGGCTTGGTCAACTGGAAATAGTGGCGCAGTCGATCGGAGCCGGATTGCAGTTTAAAGGTAGTGGATTTCACGCTTGAGGAATGAACGGTTGAAGCCGGAATGAGGGTGCGAGTTTAGCACGCACCCCGGCTTTGAATGTCGCGAGTGACCGCAGCCGAAGCGCGATGCGCATTGGCTGGCGGTCGCTGCCGGAGCCGCTTGAGAGCGCGCAGATACCGCCGTCGGCAGTCGCTGCGGACCCACTGCAAGGAACACCTCGCAAAAGTCGGCGCTGGCGATACGGCGTCCGCGAAACCAGTTCGTTTGCAAGCTTCCCCGGCGCACGCCCCGATCGCAGCCACGGGGCGGAACGCTGAATTTCGTCGACCATTTCCGCGATCAGAACTTGATCAGCTTGCCGAGTTCCCGAATAAAAGCCTTCGGCTCGGGATCGTCGGCGTAGCGGAAAACCAGCAGGCCTCTGCGGTCGACCAGATTGATATAACGGCGCTCACCTCCCCCCAGGAGTTGAAGCACCTTGCCATCCGTCGCCCTGATCAGGACCAGGTCCGGGTGTGCAGTCATCAGTTCTGCCGCTGGCTCCGTGTTATCAGTGACAAGCCAGAGGCGATCGATGCGCGCCATGTTGCGCCCCTGCGCCGTGCGTGCCTGGCGCGTCAGGTAAAGCGCATGCCGGCAGCGCTCGTCGCAACTACCCGGCGCCGCCAGGATGACCAACCACTTGCCGCCGACTTCAGGATGCTCCAGCTTCGCCCCGTCGGCACGCTGCAGGAGTTCGAACGGCAGGCGCACCGGGTCGAGCGGCTGGCCGACCGTCGCCGCGACCTCGGGCGGCGAGACATAGCGGAAGTACAAGGCGGCCAGAAGCGGCAACACGCCGATCGCAACGATGGCCAGCAGTATCAATCTGCCCTGTAACCCACCGCGCCGCGCCGCCGCCGGAGAGTTGTTCGCGGTTTCGATTCCGGTGTGCCTGTCTTCTGTCATTTCTTCCGCCATGCAAAGAAGCCATAGGCCGCCGCCATGACGGCGAAAACCAGCCACATCGCCATATATCCATGGTGTTTGGTCGCCGGGTTCTCCGCGGAACCCCAGTCGCGAATCAACCCGTCATTGTCCGCACCGGTCTGCAGCAGAAGCACCGGCAACGCGTCGAGGCCGCTGTGCCTGCGGTAGTCCATTTCCCGCACATGCTGCCACACGGCGCCCTGCGGCGGGGTTTCCTGCAACTCGAAGATCCGCGTCTCGAAGCTGCGGGTCACCCCGGAAACCTCGATTTCGCCGGTCGCCGTCGGAACCGACGGAAGCTCGGAACGCAGTCGCGGCGCGGGCACCCAGCCGCGATTGACCAGCACGACCACTTCACTGCCGGACAACTGCAAGGGGGTGAGCACATGATAGCCGGGGCGGCTGCGATGGATCTTGTTGTCGACAAACAGGGTCTTCTCGGCGCGCCAGTGCCCACGGGCAATCGCCGCCCTGTCGAGCAGTTTCTCGCGATCACGCTGCTGCACAGACAGGCTGACCGGTGTCGAGAGCAGCGCCGCCTGCTCGCGCTCGAACCGCTCGCCGCGGGTTGCGGCGCGCCAGTATTGCAGCGCGGCCATTGCGAGGCAGGTCATAATCAGCAGGAGGATCAGGAGCGGACGCAGGTAGCTGCGCTGGCTGGACAAAAGCGGCATAGGCGGAAGGGTGGGGCTCGGTCGGGGTCGTCTGCAAACGCCGGGTCGGTTAGACTTGGCGTATTCGTCGAAAGGAAAAGCCGTGCGCATCTTCGTCATACTGATGCTGATCGCCATCATAGCTAGCCTGGGCAGTGCACTGGTATTTGTCTATCGCGACCGTGGCCAGGACAAGACCCGGGCAGTCAAGGCGCTGACCTTGCGCGTGGGTCTTTCCCTTGTTCTTTTCCTGCTGTTGATGGCCGCCTACCGGTTTGGCTGGATAGGCGAACGCCTCTGATTCAAGAACTCGCGGCGCACGCCACGCACACCGCGAAACCGGGGCTTAGAGCCAATAGACGACGACGAACAGGCCGAGCCAGACGACGTCCACAAAGTGCCAGTACCAGGCCACCGCCTCGAAGGCGAAATGACGCTCCGCGGTAAAGTGGCCCTTCATCGCGCGTACCAGAATCACGATCAGCATCGTGGCGCCGAGCGTCACGTGAAAGCCATGAAAACCGGTCAGCATGTAGAAGGTGGACCCGTAGACACCGCTTGTCATCTTCAGATTCATGTGGCTGTAGGCTTCGGCGTATTCGTAGGCCTGCAGACTGATGAACAGGAGGCCGAGCGCAACGGTCAGGGCCAGGCCGATGATCAGTTGCTGCCGCTTGTTGGCGATCAATCCCCAGTGCGCCCACGTCAACGTGACCCCCGAACTCAGCAGCAACAGGGTGTTGATCGCCGGAATGCCCCAGGCATGCATCGGCGTGAAGGGATCCTTGGCCGCAGGTCCGGCGGTTGGCCAATGATTCTTGAAACCGTCCCAAAGTCCGGCCTGATCAGGGCTGGCGAGTTCCGGCACCGACAGCACGCGGATATAAAACAGGGCGCCGAAAAATGCCGCGAAAAACATGACTTCGGAAAAAATGAACCAAGCCATCGCCCAGCGGAATGAGCGATCGACCTGCGGGTTGTAGCTACCGCTCTCGGATTCGCCGATGACGCGCCCAAACCAGCCGAACAACATGACGGCAAGCACGGCAAACCCGCCCAGCAGCACCAACCCGCCGCTGGCAATCGAGTTCATCGTCATCACGGCGCCGCTTGCCAGCAGGAGCAAGGCGAGCGAACCTACCAGCGGCCAATGCGACGGGTCGGGAACGAAATAGCGGTTTGTGGATGCGGGGTGACTCATCTTGACCTCCTTGAAATCATCTTGTCGTTATTGCCCGATTGCCTTGTTCATGCGTCCCGTCACTACTTGCTGATATTGATCGCCACGGTTACCAGTGTCAGCACGAATACCAGCATGAAGACCAGTGCCGTGATCAGGATCTGCAGCGGCGACAGGGACGGTGCGTCCTGCTCGTGGAGCTTGTGCCCGCGCACGCCCAACAGGCCCCAGGCCACAGTGCGAATGGTGCGCAGCAGTCGGCCCCTGGGCGGCGGTGGATTCGGCGGCGACATCGATCACTTCCGGCTCTCTGGAGAAATTGCCGGTGATGTTACGTTTCCGGCCGGCACCTCAAAAAACGTGTAGGACAGCGTCAGGGTGTTCACGTCTTCAGGAAGCGCCTTGTCGAGGACGAAGACCACGGGCATCTCGCGCACCTCGTGCGGAGCGAAGGTCTGCTGCTTGAAGCAGAAGCAATCCAGCTTCTTCACGTAGCCACCCGCATGCTGCGGTCCGTAGCTGGGCACCGCCTGGCCGATCACGGTGGTGTCGCGGGTGTTTTCGACCCGATAGGTCACGTGCACGATGTCCCCGGTCTTGACCGCAAGGCTGGTAGTCTCGGGCCGGAAAAGCAGGCCGTTGTCATGGCTGTTGGCATCGAACTCGAGCGTCACCGGGCGGGCGGGCAGCGCCGACGCCGCAACCCGCTGCGCGCGATCTATATCGTAGAGACCGGTCCATTCGCAAAACGCCTTGTACAGGCTCGGCTGAATCGAGACAAACAGCAGGCTGCCGACTATCACGGCCAACAGGCCGGCAACGATGCGCCGGTTGCCACCGCCTCGCGGCAGCAGGTGCGCAGCGGTCGCTCCAGTCGGTGCGAGTTGAGGACTCACGCGCCAGCCGTCCACTGCCGAAAGATGACGCTCAGGAACACGGCGGCAGCGAACAGTGCCAGGCCAATCGCGATGCGTCGGTTAGCCTGCGCGCGGGATGCGTCCTCACTCATCCGTGTGCCTCGGCCGGATCGAAAGGAGGCGGATCCTCGAAGGTGTGGTGCGGCGCCGGCGACGGCACGGTCCATTCCAGTCCGTGCGCGCCGTCCCACGGCTTGGCGTCGGCCTTGACGCCGCCTTTCATCGCCTTGAACACCACCACCAAGACCAGCAACTGGCTGAAACCGAAGCCGAAAGATCCTAGCGAGGAAATCATGTTGAAGTCGGCGAACTGCTGCGCATAGTCCGGAATCCGGCGCGGCATGCCGGCAAGTCCGAGAAAGTGCTGCGGGAAGAAAGCGATGTTGAAAAAGATCATCGACAGCCAGAAGTGCAGCTTGCCGAGACCCTCGTGATACATGTGCCCGGTCCACTTCGGCAACCAGAAGTAGAGGCCGGCATAGGCGGAGAAAAGCGCCCCGGCGACCATCACGTAGTGGAAGTGCGCGACCACGTAATAGGTATCCTGCAACTGGATGTCCACCGCGGTCATGGCCAGCACCAGACCGGTGAGTCCGCCGATGGTAAACAGCACGAGGAAGCCCAGCGCAAACAGCATCGGTGTCTCGAAGCTCAGGGAGCCGCGCCACATGGTGGTGACCCAGTTGAAGACCTTCACCCCGGTCGGGATCGCGATCAGCATGGTGGCATACATGAAGTAGAGCTGGCCGGTGAGCGGGATGCCCGTCACGTACATGTGGTGGGCCCAGACGAAAAAGGAGATCAGGCCGATCGCCGCAATTGCATACACCATCGAGGTGTAGCCGAACAGGCGCTTGCGGGAAAACGCCGGGATCACGTGGGAAACCACGCCGAACGCCGGCAAGGCGATGATGTACACCTCGGGATGCCCGAAGAACCAGAAGATGTGCTGGAACAGCACCGGATCGCCGCCGCCGGCCGCGTTGAAGAAACTGGTGCCGAAATGGCGGTCGGTCAGCAACATTGTCACAGCGCCTGCCAAGATCGGCATCGAAGCGATCAGCAGGAAAGCCGTCACCAGCCAGGTCCAGCAGAACAGCGGCATTTTCATCAGCGTCATGCCCGGTGTGCGCATGTTGAGAATGGTGGTGATGATGTTGATCGACCCCATGATCGAGGACATGCCGAGGATGTGCACGGCGAAGATGGCCATGTCCATGCCCATGCCCATCTGCACCGACAGTGGCGGATACAGTGTCCAGCCGGTGCCTGCTGCGCCGCCGGGCACAAAGAGTGATGCAGTGAGCAGGATGGCGGCGGGGGGCAGCAGCCAGAAGCTCCAGTTGTTCATCCGCGCGAAAGCCATGTCTGGTGCGCCGATCATCAGCGGGATCATCCAGTTGGCAAAGCCGACGAAGGCCGGCATGATGGCGCCGAATACCATGATCAGCGCGTGCAGCGTCAGCATCTGATTGTAGAACTCGGGGGCCACATACTGCAATCCGGGTGACATCAGTTCGGCGCGGATGACCAGCGACATCGCGCCGCCAACCAGGAACATCGCAAAGCTGAACCACAGATACATGGTCCCGATGTCCTTGTGATTGGTGGTGGTGATCCAGCGCATGATTCCGGTCGGACCGCTGGCATGGCTGTCGTGGTCGTGGTTGCCGGCGTGGCCGGCGTGCTGGGCTGCTTGCATAATCAGATTCTCCTGAAGGCCGGTGGCGCGATTACTTGCCGCGAAGTGCCTTGACTTCGGCGGGTTGAATCAGCTCGCCGAGCTTGTTGGTCCAAGCGTTGCGTTCGTAGGCTACAACGGCCGCAATGTCGGTGTCGCTCAACTGGGTGCCAAAGGCTGCCATCGCAGTGCCCGGCTTGCCCTTCATGACGATATCGAGGTGAGCCGCCTTCGGCCCCCTCGCGATCTTCGAACCGTCGAGCGCGGGGAATACGGGCGGCAGACCGGCGCCGGTCGGCTGGTGGCAGGCCGCACAGTTGGCGGTATAGACCTTTTCACCACGAGCCATCAGCTCATCCATCTTCCAGACCTTGGCGGGATCGTCGGCGCTTGCAGCCATTGTCTTCTTTTGTTCCGCAACCCAGGCCGCGTACTTCTCAGCGGATACCACCTCGACCACCACCGGCATGAAACCGTGGTCCTTGCCGCAGAGTTCCGAGCACTGACCGCGGTAGGTGCCTTCCTTCTCGGCACGGAACCAGGTGTCGCGCAGGAACCCCGGCACCGCATCGGTCTTGACCGCAAATGCCGGCACCGACCAGTTGTGAATCACATCGGTGGCCGTGAGCAGCATGCGCACCTTCTTGCCGACCGGCACCACCAGCGGGTGATCGACCTCCAGCAGATAATGCTCGCCCTTGGGTGTCTTGTTTTCGATCTGCTCGCGGGGCGTGGACAGCACGCTCATGAACTTGACCCCGGCGGCATCGCCGGTGACGTACTCGTAACCCCACTTCCACTGGTATCCGGTAGCCTTGATCGTCAGGTCGGGCTGTGAGCTGTCGCGCATTTCCACCAGGGTCGAGGTCGCCGGGAAGGCGATGGCGATCAGGACCAGCGTCGGCACGATGGTCCAAGCAATCTCGACCGCGGTGTTGTCGTGAAAATCGGCCGCCTTGTGCCCGATGGACTTGCGATGAAAAATGAGGGACCAGGTAACGACGGCAAAGACACCGACGAAAATGATGAAAATAACCCACGTCAGGAGGGTGTGCAGGTCGTAGACACGGCGCGCCAGGGCGGTAACTGGCATCTGCAGATTGAGTTCCCAGGCGGCGTTCACTGCGCTGCTGAACAGGCCGAGCAATCCCGCCAGCATCAGTCCCGCAGGGCCGAACGGCAAGCGGCCGGCGTCACCATTGTGATTTGTGTGTCGTACCATCTCTCCCCCTCCGCGCCAGTTGCGCGCCACGCGGCAAAGCGTTGGCGCGAGTTGCTGGCGTGTTCGAATATCTGCCAAAAAGAACCCGCGCGAACCCCGTTCCTGTTTCTCAACAGGCCCGAAGGTTAACACAGTCCTTTTGATCTGAATCAATTTAGATGTGAAATTATTGGTATAAACGATGTGCATTGCACAATCGGGTGGCATGCCTCACGCCTGCCGGCTTTTTCTCGGTAACGGATGTCTTCTTGCAGGGCGCAAGGAGCGGGTAGTGAATTCCACTTACCTATGAGGATCGGGCCGCCAGCGCGGCCAGCAGCTTGTCATGAACCCCGCCAAAACCTCCATTGCTCATCACCAGCACGTGATCCCCGCTGTATGCGGCTGCAGCCACGGCGGCGACCAATTCGCCCAGGTCGGCGAAAACCCGCGCCCGCTCGCCCAGCGGCGCCAAAGCCTGCGCGGCATCCCAACCCAGCTGGTTGGCATAACAGAACACCGCATCGGCCTCGACCAGGCTGCCGGGCAATTGCTCGTTCATCACGCCGAGTTTCATGGTGTTGGAACGCGGCTCCAGCACCGCCAGAATGCGGGCAGATCCAAGCTTCTGGCGCAGGCCTTCCAGCGTGACGCGGATTGCCGTCGGATGGTGGGCGAAATCGTCGAGGACGGTGACCCCGCGCACGGTGCCGCGCGTCTCCAGTCGCCGCTTGATGCCGCTGAAGCTTTCCAGTGCCTTGAGGCCGACAGCCACCGGGACGCCGGCATGCCTCGCGGCCGCCAGCGCCGCCACGGCATTGGCCCGGTTGTGGGCGCCCGCCAGGTCGAAGCGATTCACCCGGCCCTGGGACTTGCCGGCCAGGCTTACTTCAAAGCCTCCCGAAGCGTCGGACTCGCCGGCCTGCCAACCCTCCGCCCCATTGAACCATTCAACGGGAGTCCAGCAGCCACGGGACAGCACGCGCCGCAACGACTCCTCCCGAGCATTGGCGACAATCAGGCCATTCCCCGGCAAAGTTCTCACCAAATGATGGAATTGGGTCTCGATAGCAGCAAGATCGACGAAGATGTCGGCATGATCGAACTCCAGATTGTTCAGGATCACCGTCCGTGGCTGGTAATGCACGAACTTGGAGCGCTTGTCGCAGAAGGCGCTATCGTACTCGTCGGCCTCGATGACGAAGAAGGGCGAATCGGTCAATCGGGCCGAAACGCCGAAGCCTTGCGGCACTCCGCCGACCAGAAAAGACGGAGCCAACCCAGCCTCTTCAAGAATCCACGCCAGAAGCGACGTAGTGGTCGTCTTGCCGTGCGTTCCCGCCACGCCAAGCACCCAGCGGCCGCGCAGAATGTTCCCCGCCAGCCATTGCGGGCCGGAAACATAGGGCAGATTGCGCTCAAGAATGGCTTCCAGCAAGGGATTGCCGCGTGATATGGCGTTGCCGATGACAAACAGATCCGGGTTCAGCGCGACCTGGTCGGAACCATAACCTTCGACCAGGTCGATGCCCTGTGCGCCGAGTTGGATGCTCATCGGCGGATAGACATTGGCGTCGCAGCCGGTAACGCGATGTCCCGCGGCACGCGCCAACAGGGCGATACCGCCCATGAAAGTGCCGCAAATGCCGAGGATGTGGATATGCATGTCGCCGTTCCGTGAAATAATGAAGCGGATTCTATCCCGCCAGGGGATACCGTCCGCCACCCTGAAGGCGCCGCAAACAACCGCCAGCCGCATTTGCCGAACTACGCCAATCCGCGCCATGCCACGCCGCAAGCTTGCCCCTTCAGCCTCCAGCCACCTGCGTCGCGCCATCGCCGGCGCGGCGGCACGCCTCATGGCGGAAGAAGGGATCAGCGACTACGGGGCCGCGAAACGCAAGGCGGCGCGCAGCCTGGGTGCCGCGGAAGGAGCAGCGCTGCCGACCAACGAAGAGGTCGAGATCGAGCTGCGCGCCTGGCAATCGCTCTACCAGGAAGACGAGCAGGGTGAGCGCGTCCATGACTTGCGGGCGACAGCCCTTGAAGTGATGCAGTTGCTGGCCGAATTCCATCCCTACCTCACCGGTGGTGCGCTGGATGGCACCGCCGGTCGCTACTCCGCCGTGGAGCTGGATTTATATGCTGACAGCAGTAAAGATGTAGAGATTGCGCTGTTATCTCACGGCATCTCCTACGATACGATGGATAACCGGCGAATTGGCGCTGATTCCCAGTTACGTCTGGACTGGAATGATTTTCCGGTATTGATCTCGGTATACCCTCCGGTCGCCGAGCGTCAGCAACCGAAGAATTCCCATGGCGGACGCAGTCGCCAACGAGTCCGCGCCGAGGCTGTGCTCGAACTGCTGCGCGAAACATCCAAATGAAGCGTTCCATACTCTGGCCGGCGCTCGGCGGCATCACCCTGCTTGCCGCAGTGGCCGGCTATCAACTTGGTGTAGTAGGAAAAAGTGCCAGGACTGCAACCACGACGGCCCCGGCACTGCCGATTTTTGAACTGGCACTAGCCGATCTGACCGGGAAAACGCAAAGCTTCGGCCAATGGCGCGGCAAAGTGCTGATCGTCAACTATTGGGCTACTTGGTGTCATCCCTGCCGCGAGGAGATGCCCGGGTTTTCCCGCCTGCAGGACAAATATCGCGACAAAGGCGTTCAATTTGTAGGCATCAGCATCGATACTGTAGACAAAATCATCGAATTTCAGAAAACAACCCCGGTGACTTATCCCTTGTTGATCGGTGACATCAGCATCATGGAGAACAGCGCCAAGCTGGGCAACGTCCGCCAGGCATTGCCTTTCACGGCAGTGTTTGACCGTGAAGGCAGTCTCTCTGCAACCAAACTGGGACGCTTGTCCGAGCCTGAACTGGAACGGCAACTGACTGAACTGATTTCACGGTAACTGGACAAAGTGCGGTCATTTGCGGCAAACTTGCACCCATGACGAAGCAAACACGCACTAAAGCAAATGCCGGCCAAGGGTCGAACGATGCTGTTCTGGTACTCCACGGCCCGAATCTGAACCTGCTGGGGACCCGCGAGCCGGAGATTTATGGCCGCACCACGCTCGCCACGATTCACACCGCCATGGAAGCACGCGCCCGTGCCTTCGGCATCCGGCTCGAGAGTTTCCAGAGCAACCACGAAGGCGAACTGATCGATCGGGTGCAGTCAGCCCGCGAACAGGGCGTGCGCTTCATCATCATCAACCCGGCGGGGTATACCCATACCAGTGTTGCCTTGCGCGATGCATTGGCGGCCGTCGCCATACCGTTCATAGAAGTCCATCTGTCGAATGTGCAGGCGCGGGAAACCTTCCGCCGTCACTCGTATTTTTCGGATATCGCCGTCGGCGTTATCTCCGGTCTTGGCGCGCAAGGCTACGAACTGGCTCTGGAAGCGGCATTGGCGCGCTTGCGCGTCGCCTGACCCATCTGAAATTGCGGCGGCCACGGCCGCTGTTTCCTCGTTTTAGGAGTCCCCATGGACCTGAGAAAGCTCAAGACCCTGATCGACCTCGTGCAGAACTCCGGCATTTCGGAGCTCGAGATCAGCGAAGGCGAAGAAAAAATCCGCATCGCCAAGCATTTCACGGCGGCGCCGGCCACCACCACAGTCAACATGCCGCTGACGGCCGCGGCGACCGGCCCGCTCGCCGTGGCGCCGGCGCCGACTTCTGCTGCGGAGGTCGTTCCTGTCCAGTTCGAGGGCCACATCATGAAAGCGCCGATGGTGGGCACCTTCTATCGCGCCAGCAGCCCGGACGCCTCGCCCTTCGTCGAGGTCGGTCAGACCGTCAAGGCCGGCGACACCCTGTGCGTCATCGAGGCGATGAAACTGATGAACGAGATCGAAGCCGACATTTCCGGCGTGATCAAGGCCATCCAGGTTGAAAACGGCCAGGCCGTGGAGTACGGACAGCCCATGTTCGTGATCGGCTGAGCATGAAGACCTATCCCCCATCCCCTTTCCCGAGGAAAGGGGTGGCGATGGTTCCGCAGCTTTGCTGCGTCCGGTTCAACAACGCATGCCCCCTTGGGGCGGCCCTGCGGAGGCATGATGTTCGGTAAGGTTCTTATCGCCAATCGCGGGGAGATAGCCCTGCGCATCCTGCGTGCCTGCCGCGAGCTTGGCGTACGCACGGTTGCCGTGCATTCCGAAGCCGATACCGAAGCGAAATACGTCAAGCTCGCCGACGAATCGGTCTGCATCGGGCCGGCGCCGTCGGCGCAGAGTTACCTCAACATCCCCGCGATCATTTCCGCGGCCGAAGTCACCGATGCCGAGGCCATCCACCCCGGCTACGGCTTCCTCTCGGAAAATGCCGATTTCGGCGAGCGGGTCGAAAAGTCGGGCTTTGCCTTCATCGGTCCGCGCCCGGAAACCATCCGCCTGATGGGCGACAAGGTCAGCGCCAAGAATGCCATGCGTGAAGCCGGGGTGCCCTGCGTCCCCGGTTCCGAAGGCGCGCTGCCTGATGACCCGAAGGAAATCGTCAAGATCGGCCGCGCCGTCGGCTATCCGGTGATCATCAAGGCCGCCGGCGGCGGCGGCGGGCGCGGTATGCGTGTGGTGCACACCGAAGCCGCGCTGCTCAACGCGGTCAACATGACCCGCGCCGAGGCTGGTGCCGCCTTCAACAACTCCACGGTGTACATGGAGAAGTTCCTCGAAAATCCGCGTCACGTGGAAATCCAGGTGCTGTCCGACGCCCATCGCAACTCGGTCTACCTGGGCGAGCGCGACTGCTCGATGCAGCGCCGCCACCAAAAGGTGATCGAGGAAGCCCCGGCGCCCGACATCAACCGCCGCGTCATCGCCCGCGTCGGCGACCGCTGCGCCGAGGCCTGCCGCCGCATCAATTACCGCGGCGCCGGCACCTTCGAGTTCCTCTTTGAAAACGGCGAGTTCTATTTCATCGAGATGAACACCCGCGTCCAGGTCGAGCACCCGGTCACCGAACTGATCACCGGCATCGACATTGTCCAGGCGCAGATCCGCATCGCCGCCGGTGAGAAGCTCTGGTTCAAGCAGCGCGACATCGAATTCCGCGGCCACGCGGTCGAGTGCCGCATCAATGCCGAGGACCCCTTCAAGTTCACGCCGTCACCCGGCAAGATCACCAACTGGCACCCCCCCGGGGGCCCGGGCATTCGCGTCGATTCCCACGCCTACTCCGGCTACACCGTGCCGCCCCACTACGACTCGATGATCGGCAAAGTGATTGCTTACGGCGACACCCGTGAACAGGCCATCAAGCGGATGCGGATCGCCCTGTCGGAAATGATGGTGGATGGCATCAAGACCAATATCCCGCTGCACCAGGACCTGATGCTGGACCCGCGCTTCATCAAGGGCGGCACCAGCATTCACTACCTCGAAGAAAAGCTCGCCGCCAAGAGCGATGCACTGAAGGGCAAGTAGCCGGATGTGGGTCAGCGTCGCCCTGGAGACCGATGCCGCGCATGCGGACTCGCTTTCCGAAGCCCTGCTCGCGGCCGGCGCGATTTCCGTCAGCGTCGAAGACGCGCAGGCGGGAACCGACGAAGAAACGCCGCAATTCGGCGAACCGGGTGGCGCCAACGACCAGCCCATCGTTCCCCTGTGGGCCGAGAGCCGCATTGTGGCGCTGTTCGACCCGGCGCCGGACCTAATCGGACGAATCGCCGCAGCCACGGTCGCAGCCGGCATCGACGACCTGCCCGAAATCGAACTGGAAGACGTCGCGGAACAGGACTGGGTGCGGCTCACCCAGGCGCAATTCGCCCCGATCCGGGTCAATGACCGGCTATGGATCGTGCCGTCCTGGCACGCCGCACCCGACGCGAGCGCCATCAACCTGGTGCTCGACCCTGGCCTCGCCTTCGGCACCGGCTCGCATCCGACCACTTTCCTTTGCCTGCAATGGCTGAGCGAAATCCTGCATGGTAGCCGGGAGACGCAACTCAGCCTGCTCGACTACGGCTGCGGTTCCGGCATCCTCGGCATTGCCGCAGCGAAGCTGGGTGCGGCCTCGGTGCTGGGAGTCGATATCGACGACAATGCCCTGATCGCGGCCCGCGACAATGCCGCCAACAACCAGGTGACGCTTGCCTTGCGCCACTCGAAAGAACCGCTGGACGAACGCTTCAACATCGTGGTCGCCAACATCCTCACCAATCCGCTCTGCGTCCTCGCGCCGCTGCTGGCCGGGCGCGTCGCCCGTGGCGGGCGCATTGCGCTGTCCGGCGTGCTGGCCGCTCAGGCGGAACAGGTCATCGCCGCCTATGCACCCTTGATTGCGCTGCATGTAGGTGCGGAACACGATGGCTGGGTGCGGCTGGAGGGTCGGCAGTGCTGACCCGCTGCCCGTCCTGCGCGACCCATTTCCGCGTCACGCCGGAGCAACTCAAGGCGCGCAGCGGACGCGTGCGCTGCGGCGAATGCCAGGACGTATTCAATGCCCTCGACAGCCTGATCGAGGAACCCGTGGTCATGGCGGCACCGATGGCCGCAGTCGCCGTTCCGCCAGCGCCGACTTTTGAGCCGGTGCCGGAAGCACTCGAAGAACACCCTGCATCGCAGTCCGGGACGCAGGAAGCGCCGATCCCGGAACCACCCGAAGCGACCGAACCCCAGTCGGTCGAACCTGATGCAGTCGGACCGGTAGCTGACGAACCCGTCGCAGAGCCTCTCGCTAGCGCCGAACCGGAAGTCACCGAGGCTGATGCGACGGCGGAAGCCGCGACAGAAGACTGGAGCAGCACCTTCCCCGAACCGCCGCCAACGCCACGGCGCTGGCCATGGGTGATCGGCAGCCTTGTCGCGCTCGCCGCGATTGTGCTGCAGGCGTTGCTGGCGTTTCGCGTCGAACTGGTGGTGCTGTGGCCGGAGGGCAAGCCGGCACTGGTCGCCCTGTGCGAGTTTGTCGATTGCGAAGTCGGCCTGCCGGCAAAGGTCGGGCTGGTTGGCATCGAGGCCTCCGATCTTCATCCCGACAGCGAGCACAAGGGCCGCCTGGTGCTGGCGGCGACGCTGAAGAACCGCGCGCCCTTCGCCCAGCAGTTTCCGCATCTCGAACTCACGCTGACCGACACGGCCGACCAGGCCATCGCGCGCAAGGTGCTGGCGCCTGCAGACTACCTGCCGTCATCAGCCCTGATCGCCGACGGCATGAAGCCCAACGCGGACATCCCGGTCGCCATCGGCATCGACTCCGGCGAGATCGCCGCCAGCGGCTACCGGCTGTATCTTTTCTATCCCTGACCTGCGAAAGCCAGCATGAAGACACTTATCTGCGGATCCATAGCCTACGACACCATCATGGTATTCGGTGACCGCTTCAAGAACCACATCCTGCCTGAGCAGATCCACATCCTCAATGTTGCCTTCCTCGTGCCCGATATGCGGCGCGAGTTCGGCGGCTGCGCCGGCAACATCGCCTACAACCTCAAACTGCTGGGCGGCGAGCCGCTGATCATGGCCACCATCGGCGACGACAGCGCACCCTACATGCACCGCCTCAAGCAACTCGGGCTCGATGCGACACACGTCAAGGATGTGCCCGGTGCCTTTACCGCACAGGCCTTCATCACCACGGATCTTGATGACAACCAGATCACCGCTTTCCATCCCGGAGCGATGACACAATCGCACCGGAACAAGGTAACCGACGCCCATGACGTGGGCCTCGGCATCATCTCGCCCGACGGTCGTGATGGCATGCTGCAGCACGCGCGCGAGTTTCGCGAGGCGGGCATCCCCTTCATTTTCGATCCCGGCCAGGGCCTGCCGATGTTCGATGGCGGAGAGCTCATGGCTTTCCTGAAACTTGCCGACTACTGCACCGTCAATGACTACGAAGCCAAGCTGCTGACGGAGCGCACCGGACGCACGCTGGAACAACTGGCCGTCGAAGTCGAGGCACTGATCGTGACTCTGGCAGGCAGCGGATCGCATATCTACAGCAAGGGCCGCCGCATCGAGATCCCCGTTGCCACTCCGGATGCACTGATAGACCCGACCGGCTGCGGCGATGCCTACCGCGCCGGACTGCTTTACGGCATTGACAAGGGCTGGGGCTGGGAGAAAACCGGGCGGCTGGCATCGCTGATGGGCTCGATCAAGATCGCGCACCGTGGCGGCCAGAACCACAAGCTGACGCGGGATGACATTGCCGGGCGTTACCGCGCGGCATTCGGCGACAATCTCTGGTAAATCAGGCCCAGCCTGAGGGCTTGGCCTGCTGCGGACAGGGTTGGCGGAATATCCGGCGGTCTTCCAGGCGCACGGCGGTGAGGCAGCCGCCCCAGAGACAGCCGGTATCAAGCGCGAGAATGTTCGCCTCGTCCCGGTAACCGAGCGCCGACCAGTGCCCGCAGACAATCGAATGGTCCGCGCTGGCGCGCTGCGGTGCTTCGAACCACGGCAGACATCCGGCAGGGCCCTTGTCGGGCGGCGCCTTGGCACCGGCCGCGCGAAATTCCATGGAACCGTCTGCCGTCACATAACGCATGCGCGTCATCGCATTGACCACCACGCGCAGGCGATCCCACCCCGCCAGATCGTCGCGCCATGCTGCCGGGTCAGAACCCCACATGTGGGCCAGAAACTTGCGGTAGCCGGCTCCGCTCAGCGCAGCGGAGGCCTCGTCGGAAAGGGCCTGCGCCTGGGCCACCGTCCAGCTCGGCAGCAACCCGGCATGAACCATCGCCCAGTTGCCTTCGACATGAAACAGGGGCTGCGCCCGCAACCAGGCCAGCAACTCGTCGCGATCCGGGGCGGCAAGGATCTCTTCGAGCGTGTCCTCCTTGTTCGGCTTGCCATAGCCCTCGGCCTGCATCACCAGATGCAGATCGTGATTGCCGAGCACCACGGTTGCCGCAGCCCCCAGAGATTTGACGAAGCGCAGTACCTCGAGCGATGCGGGCCCGCGATTGACCAGGTCGCCGACAAACCAGATGTGGTCGGTGGCCTGATCGAAGTCGATATAGTCCAATAGGCGGCGCAGCGGGTCGTAACAGCCCTGCAGGTCGCCGATTGCATAAGTAGCCATGGGCCGGCGAGCTTCTGAATGACTCAGTGGGTTGCGGGCCGGTACTCCGGCACCCAGCGCCTGAGCCCTTCCTTGACCGCCGCCTCATCGCGCCAGGGCGCCGCCAGCCATTCTTCAAGGTCGGCGAGCCATTGCTGATCGGGTGCCGCCGAAGGCTTGGCTATGCGCAGCTTGGGATGCGGCGTCGGCAAGGTCGACTCGCCATCGGCCAGCAGTTCCTCGTAGAGTTTCTCGCCCGGACGCAAACCGGTGAATTCGATCTTTATCTCGTCATCGGTAAACCCCGAAAGCCGGATCATGTCACGCGCCAGGTCGACGATCTTCACCGGTTCGCCCATGTCGAGCACAAACACCCGTCCGCCCTCAGCTTCGCGCGCCGCCATCAGACCCGCCTGCAACACCAGCTGCGCCGCCTCGGGAATCAGCATGAAGTAGCGGATGATGTCGGGGTGGGTCACGGTGACCGGGCCGCCTTTCGCAATCTGTTCGCGAAAGCGCGGAATCACGCTACCCGACGAACCCAGCACATTGCCGAAGCGCACCATCACGAAGCGTGTCGCCGACCCTTGCGCCTGCACCGCCTGGCACACAACCTCGGCCAGGCGCTTGCTGGCGCCCATGACATTGGTCGGATTAACCGCCTTGTCGGTCGAAATAAGAACGAACTCCCTGGTGCCGCTGGCAAGGGCGGCACGCGCCACGTTCAGCGTACCCTGCACGTTGTTGCGCACCGCCTCCCACGCATTGGCACGCTCCATCAGCGGCACATGCTTGTAAGCTGCGGCATGAAACACTACATCCGGACGATGGTCGGCAAACACCGAGTCCATTCGTTTGGCATCCTTCACATCGCCCATCACGCAGGTCACCGGTTGCCCGGCGAACTCCTGCTCGATGCTGTAGAGCGCGAACTCGGATTGCTCGAGAAAAACCAGCTTGCGCGGACCGAAGCGGGCGATCTGGCGACACAGTTCGGAGCCAATTGAGCCGCCGGCACCGGTTACAAGAACCGACTTCCCGGCCAGTTGCTCCTTCAGCCCGGCATCATCGAGCAGCACCTGTTCGCGCCCGAGCAAGTCCTCCAGCTCCACCTGCCGCACCTCGGCAGCAGTCACCCGACCGGACAGCACATCCGACAGCGCCGGTACGGTCAAGGCCTTGAGGCCCGCACCCACAATCAACTCGACCGCATGGCGACGAGCCGACGGCGCAGCGGACGGCATGGCGATGATTATGGACTGCACCTGATGCGCCGCTGCAAACTTTGCCACGCTATCCAGTCGGCCCAGCACGGACACGCCCTGGACCTGCAAGCGCAGCTTGGCCGGATCGTCATCGAGCAGCCCGACCGCGCGCCAGCGCCGGCTGGTCGCCATATCCCGCAACAGCGCCGACCCGGCCGACCCGGCGCCCATCACCAGCACCGGCTCCGAATCAAACTGCCGCGGAGAAAGCAGCTGTCCGTCCTTCCATGCCCGGTAAAGAAAGCGGCTGCCGCCCATGAATAAAACCAACAATACGGGATGCAGCACCAGAACCGAGCGCGGCACGTCACCCAGGCGCTGAAGCATGAGCAACAGCGCGGGGATCGCCAGCGCTACCGTACCCGCTGCCAGTGCGATCCTTCGCAAGTCGGGAATGCTGGCAAAGCGCCAGATGCCCCGATACAAACCGAAGCCGTGGAATATCGCCGCCTGCAGCGGAATAATCCACAGCAGATTGCGCAGCATTGCATCCGCAAAGTTTTGCGGAATGTCAAAGTTGAAGCGCAAGGCATAGGCCGCCATCCATGCAATGACAGCGGCGCAAAGGTCGTGGATGGAAGCAGTGAGGGAACGCGGATTCATCAAGTTGGCATTTTACGCGCCACGGTTGCCAATTCTGGAAGGGCTTTCCGCAAAATTGGCCTATTCAGTCTCTTTACTTGAATCCCTCACCCTTAATGGGAAACGCCTTCTCTCCGAAGAACCCGCAAAAAGGTGAGCCAAAGAATCAAGAGATCAAATGAGATGGACTGCCTGCTCAAGTACTCCGCATCCAGCCTGACTTTCTCCGCAATGGACAATTCGTCACGACCGTTGACCTGCGCCCAGCCAGTAAGGCCAGGGACCAGATTATCAACACCTTGGCCCGTGCGCATGGCAATCAGGTCGTTCTGGTTGAACAGGGCGGGACGAGGCCCTACGAAACTCATGTCGCCCTTGAAGATACTCCAGAGTTGCGGCAGTTCATCAAGACTTGTCTTGCGCAGAAACGAGCCGATCGGCGTCAAATAAGCCGCCGGATCATCAAGCAAATGGGTTGCAACCACTGGAGTTTCCATCCTCATGCTGCGGAACTTTGGCATTCTGAAAATGCGGTTACGCCGGCCGACCCTGTCGCTCCAGTACAAGACGGGGCCGGGAGATGTTATTCGCACAGCCAACACCACTGTCAAGATCGGCTGGAGCAGCAGCACACCAAGACACAATGCAAGGAACAGATCAAAAGCTCGCTTCAACATGGGACTTGGCATCACTATCAATTTAGGGGACACAGTGCAGGTTTGCTCTCATGACTCCGGCTCGAATTTTCGGGGTGCGAACCCAAAGTCACGCGCTGCGTCACTGAAATCGAACACCAGATCATCGTTCATCCGGCGCGCCATCTCAACGTTAAAATCCTTGAAACGCGGAATTCGCGACACACACCACATCGCCGCGCGAAATGCGGACAATGGCACCGGAACGAATCGAGGTGTCCGCCCTTCCGCAGCAAAGATACGTTCCACCATCTGGCGATAAGTCAGGGTTTCCCCACCCACCAAATCGTAAGCCGAGTTGAACGCCTTTGGCTCCGCCAGCGCCGCGACGCAGGCCGCCGCCAAATCGTCGGCATGTACGGGCTGGCGCCGCCCCGATGCGGCGCCGAGTAGCGGAAATAGGCCGAAGCGACGAATGAGCCGCGCAATCACCGTGACATTCCGGTCCATCCCCGCACCGTAGATCAGCGTCGGGCGGAACACCGTCCATGCCGCGTTCGCAGCCTGGCATAACTCCGCCACCTTCGACTCGGCCGCGATCTGCTCCGCCGCAAACGCCTGTTCCTTGGGGTCTCCCGAGATTGCCTTGGAATAACGGCTGGTGGTTCCGAAGCAAATGACGCGGCGCCCGCCCCTGGCCAGGAAACCCGGTAACAGGACAGGCAGAAGTCGCAGGGGCGCGATGTGAATCAGGGCATCGACCGGCGGCCATGGCAGGGCGGCCGACGAGACGTCGTCAAGCAGCCACTTCACCCGGCTGTCGCCGTCCCGCCGGTGCCGACTTATCGCAAAGAGTTCGTGGCCATCGCGCAACAGGCGCGGAATCAAAAACAATCCAATCTGGCTGCTCGCCCCGGTCAAGAGCACACGCATCGACTGTTCCGGCCGATCAGGTCTTGCGCCAGACCGTGCGATTCACGTAATCCGTATAGCTCAAGACAATTCGCAGGACCTGCTTTGAAACCGGGCCGGCGTCGTAATCCTCGACGAGCCGCATGGTTCTGGATTTGCGATCATGTTGAGCCAACACAATACGTACGGCATCAAGCACGCCCTCCATTTTCAAGCCGGACATGATCAGCGTGCCGACATCCATGCCTTCCGGACGTTCATGGGCATTTCGAATGGTAACCGCCGGCAGATTGAGCAGCGATGCTTCTTCCGTAATGGTACCGCTGTCAGAGACCACGCACGTCGCGTCCATCTGCAGTTTGTTGTAATCGAAGAAACCGAAGGGCTTGGCGAACTGAACCAGCGGATTGAGCGGCCCGGCACCCAACTCGTCGAGACGCTTGCGGGTACGCGGATGCGTGGATACCAGAACCGGGAATCCGTAACTCTCTGCCAGGGCGTTCAGAGTACTCAACAGATCGCGCAGATTCTCCGGCACATCGACATTTTCCTCGCGATGGGCGCTGACAAGAAAATATTTTCCCGCCTGCAGGCCGAAACGTGACAACACATCGGACTCGACAATTTTCGGCATGTAGAAATCAAGCACCTCGCGCATGTGCGAACCGGTCTTGATGATAGTTTCAGGACGAATGCCTTCGGCGATCAGGTAGCGCCTTGCGTGTTCCGAAAGGACCAGATTGATGTCGCTGAGGTGGTCCAGCACCTTGCGGTTGAGTTCCTCCGGTACGCGCTGGTCAAAACAACGATTGCCGGCCTCCATGTGAAACACGGGTATCTTGTGCCGCTTGGCAGCGATGACGGCAAGACAGGAATTCGTGTCCCCGTAAAACAGCACGGCGTCCGGGGTCTCCCGGGCCAGCACTTCGTCGGCCTTGATGATCACCTGACCGATCGTCTGCGCGGCTGTATCGCCGACGGCGTTGAGAAAATGATCGGGTTTGCGAATACCCAGTTCATCAAAAAATACCTGGTTCAACTCGTAGTCATAGTTCTGCCCGGTATGGACCAGGACGTGCTGGGTATACGCGTCCAGTTCGGCAATCACGCGGCTCATCTTGATCAGTTCCGGTCGCGTGCCGACGATGGTCATTACCTTAAGCATCAATATTTTCCTTGATGAAGTCCAGTTTCATGAGCAGGGCCTTGATCCGGGCGACGTCGAGCCGCTCGGTATTGTGCGACGTGTAATCGTCGAATGAAGAAACCTGGGGCTCCCCTTCGACAAAATACTTGTTGTAGTTGAGGTCCCGATCATCGGCCGGCACACAGAAATAACGGCCCATATCTGTCGCCCGGGCCATTTCCTCGCGCGACAACAATGATTCATAGAGCTTCTCTCCGTGGCGGGTGCCGATGATGCGCACCGGTACATCGCTCGCGAACAATTCCCTGAGCGCCTGAGCCAAATCACCCACCGTCGATGCCGGAGCCTTTTGCACAAAGATGTCACCTTGCCGCCCATGCTCGAAAGCGTGTAATACCAGATCCACCGAATCTTCGAGCGACATCAGGAAGCGCGTCATGGTCGGATCCGTAACCGTCAAAGGATTGCCTTCCCTGATCTGACGAACAAACAAGGGAATAACCGAACCGCGCGAGGCCATCACGTTCCCGTAACGGGTGGCGCAAAGTACCGTTTCTCCTTCGCGTCGCATGCGGGCCTTGGCCACCATCAGTTTTTCCATCATCGCCTTGGATATGCCCATGGCGTTGACGGGATAAACGGCCTTGTCCGTACTGAGCACAATGACGCGCTGAACGCCGCGGGCTACAGCGGCGTTCATCACGTTTTCCGCTCCAAGAACGTTTGTGCGCACCGCTTCCATCGGATAAAACTCGCACGACGGAACCTGCTTCAGAGCGGCCGCATGGAATACGTAATCCACCCCTTGCATCGCCTCGTGAACGCTTTCGTGATTTCGCACATCACCAATATAGAACTTGAGCTTCGAATTGTTCAGAGCAATCCGCATGTCCTCCTGCTTCTTCTCGTCTCGGCTGAAGATGCGGATCTCCCGTACATCGGTATTCAGGAACCGGCCAAGGACGGCATTGCCGAAGGAACCGGTACCGCCGGTAATCATCAGAATTTTCCCAGCAAACATGGAGTCTTCTTTCACTTGAATTCGTACATTCGATTAACGAGTTCTGGCCATTGTGGTGCCTCATACCCGGTCGCCTCACGGAAACGATCCGCGTTAAGCGATCGGTTGATCACCACGGTATCATCGGGCACGATCGCTATGGACTTTCCATAAACCTGCGCCACCAGTCTGAGCAAATCCAGTTTAGCAATAGGCTGCGAAGCGACATGATAAATTCCCGTGATTTCCGGGCGCGACAACACCTCATCGCGCACCACTGTTGCCAGTTCTACCGTCGGCAAACCGGAGAAGATGGCGCGGCTGTAGCCTTTGGCACGCCCGTCCTGCGCAAGAAACCAGTCGACCAAACCGTGGGCGCTCGCAAGTTCGTGTCCAATGATGGACGTCCGCAGTGTTACCGTATGCGGGTATGACACTTCACCGAGAAACTTTGATTTCCCATACAAATCCTCTGCATCCGAAGGGTCGGACTCGCGATAGTTTCCCTTGGTACCCTTGAATACGCAATCCGTGCTCACGTGCACCAGACGAGCGCCACCTAGCTCGCACAAGCGAGCCAAGCGGTGCGGCAGCAGCGAGTTAACCGGCAAAGCCAGCAGAGGATCGTCGGCGCTCGCAAGCTGCTTGACCAGGCCTATGCAATTCACCAGTACCGCTGGCCGCAGCTCGGCAAACACGCGAGTCAATATATCCTGGTTCTCGGCGTCGATTCCGGCAACGATTCGTTCTCTGATATCCGGTGAAAAGAACTGCTTTGCCGAAGGCGATCGCGTCGTCCCCCACACTTCGAGCTCCGGATTTCTGGACAAAACGCGCATCATCGCGTTCCCCAGCATGCCCGAAGCCCCAAGGACCAGTACTTTCATTCCGTGCTCCCGCCGCGCGGCGCGCGCAAAGACTCAAGATGTCCGATCAGCTGTTCCATTAGCTTCTGAGGTTCATAGTGCTCGGAAAAGTAACGCCTCCCATTCTCCCCCAGTTGCGCCCTTTCCTGCGGTGTCATTGCTTCCATCGCCAGAACCGCCTTTGCCAGTGTCTCTGAATTTCCCGCAGCGCAGGCGATTCCAGCGCCTGCTGCAACGACCACACGCGCACCCTCGCCGTTCATGCACGCGATGATCGGCCGCCCTGCCGCCAGATAGGCCTGCACCTTGCTCGGGATCGTATAGGCGAAGATCGGCTCGTCGCGCAGCGTCGCCAGCAGCGCCGAAGCTGCCGATAATATCGGCGGCATTGCTGCCGCAGGTAATCGGCCTGTCAGCACGACATTGTCCAGATTCCTATTGCGGACTTCCGTCGTCAGCCAATCATCCCGACTCCCGCTCCCCACTATGAAAAACCGAATATTGGGATAGCCCCTCAATGCGTCCGCAGCCTCCACCATCAACTCAACCGCCTGCGCCGTACCGACATTCCCGGTGAAGACTACCGAAAAGCAGTTTCGAATCGCCGAAACCAGCTCAGCAGGCGCGCCCTCGCCCGGGTCGGTCGAGCTGACGACTGCGTCGTCCGAGTTCGGAAGATAGTGAATCTTGTCGGCAGCGTCGACCATTCTGGATACGGGACCACGGAAGGCTTCGGATTGCACCAGAATCAGATCCGTGTGGCGATATATATACCGCACCACGGATTCAACGGCACTTAGCGCATACCGACTACGCACGAATCCTGTCGCGGATAAACTCTCCGGCCACAGATCCTGCACCCAGACAACCAGGGGCGCCCGTTTCAACCAGGCAAGAAAGATTGCCGGCAATGCCTGCAGCAAGGGAGACGGCGCATACACAAAAACCACATCGTATGCCTTGCCACGCAAGGCAAAAGGCGCAAGCAAGTATCCGGATAATATGAACGACAGGTAATTCATGGCCAATCGGAAAGGAGAGCTGTTGCCGCGCGGAATCAACGGCACTCGCACCACTTCCGCGCCCGCATGATCTTCGCGTCGGATCCCTAGCATTGTGTATCCGGGAAACACTTTTCCATCCGGATAATTCGGCTTTCCCGTCAGGACCGTCACCTGCAGCCGCGCCCGAACCAAGGCGCTCACAAGGTGATTGATGCCAAAGGTCTCTGGCCAGTAATATTGGCTGAAAACCAACAGGCGCATTATTGGCCCGAAACCTGAACTGCCTGCAGGAAGGCCGCTGGCGATAACGGCTGTGCCGGTACTTCCGCCACACCCAGGTGGCGCTTTACGGCACGAGCAATGGATACCGGTGATCCGGGATCAAACGTCTGGACAGGCACCGACACGTCCCGCACATAGTCCAGTTCTGAAGCGAGTATCGGCAATCCTGCCGCTGCGCCTTCCAGAAGTGGAAGACCGAACGATTCCAGGGTCGATGGGTAAATCAGCGCGCCAGACTCAAGATAATGCTGATCAAGATCCGCTCGTGACATCAGACCGACGTTCTCGATTTGCAAGCCGTCAGCACGCGCCTGGACTTCGACCCAATCCAGTAATTGGCGATCCTTGTCCGGATCGAGCGTCAGGCACAAAGACGGATGTAAGCCGTCCTTCGCCAGAAGTTTCCATGCTTCGACAAGATTTCGATGATTTTTGTGGGGTTCGCCTGTCGCCACATAGATGAAATCAAAGCGCTTCAACTCCCGCCTCGATTCGAATGGCGTAACGACCGGGAAGAACGGCAGAACGCGGGCTCGCACGCCTGCTTCCACCTCCAGCTCGCGAGCCATGGCGGCTGTTTGCACATAGACCTGCATCGTCTTCTTCAGCCTGAAGTAAAGCCAATACCGCTCGACCAAGAGGCGCACATGCGCACGCAAGCCAAATGAGGTGAAATCGCGCCGCCCAAACAAATAGCGGTTTTGCAGGAAAATCCTCACGTGTCCAGAGATTTGGAACAGAGGAGGCAGGTTTCCGAAGCAAAGCACCACATCGCCCGCCTTGGCAAGATTCTTCAAGCGCCACTCTCCAAGCAGCCTTCCTGTCAGCGTTGGTGAAACACGAATCACCGTTAGGCCGGGTGGCAATGTTTCGGACCGGGCGAGTCTTCCATCGAGAATAGCGATGGATGATGAGCGTGCCGCCGCCTCAAGCAGTGGCACCAGCAAGGCACGGCCTCCACCCTGATGCACATTCGGCGCGTGAATAATCAACGTCAAGAATCTCTCCGCGGGCGCGCCAAAACCATTAGCGTCTCCCCTCCCAACAGCCGGGCACCGACATCTCGATCCATTGCGTACACGATTCGACGCAGCCAGCCAGCAATCCGTGTCCGTAGAGAGCGCCCGGGCCCGTTGAAAGCCGCGCCGGTAAAGCGAGCGTCAATCACTTCATAGCCACACTCCTCCAGCAGGGCAAGCGCAAGCCCTTTGGTGAAATAGTGTATGTGGCCGACCTTTTCACGCACATACAGTAGCGGCGACTCTCGAAGTACGGTCATCGCTGAAAGATCGAGCGGGATGTGAAAAATTACCTGCTTTCCGTGTGTCCGCAATTGTTCGAGAAAACTGAATGGATCCCCGAGATGCTCCAAGACGTCCAGTACAAGAAGGAGGTCGAACGCCTGTTGATTCAGGGAAAAGAAATCGCCCAGCGTAAATCGTATGCGGGCATCGGCATGCGCTGTCCACAGCGCGGGCAACTCAGGAGCGATATCGAATCCCTCAATCTCAGCATCGGGAAAGCGCGGACGCAAAGCAGCCAGAATTCCCCCGGCACCGCAGCCGACCTCCGCAATCGACGCAGGGCATATTCCGTGGCGGGTTAGCATCTCGACAACGCGATCCGCCTTCCATGGCGAATCAATGGAATCCCAGTCCGGATTCCTTTCAGCATACTCACCGCTCAGATAACGACGGGCAACAGGGTTCTCATGCATTTGTCGGGTGTGGATCAGTAACGATGCCTGAGTGACAGGCGCTTCGGGTTCAACGGCGATTCTGGCTTGCCCAATATCGCAAGATCAGAAATTGCTTGCCGTATTGAATTTTACGGCAGGGAGGTGACGGGCCATACTAGAGCCATTTCAGTATCTTGGTTACGGTTTGAATGACGCTAATATTAAGGATTCACAGCACCTTGAGTTTTCAGTGCGATTCATGATCACCTCTTCATACAAGACCTAAAACTCCATAGGATTCTATGCAAAGGTCTATTGACCAATCCGTTTCCCAGCATTCTC
>JBIJDJ010000020.1:0-23958 GCA_044344175.1 Sulfuritalea sp. | reverse complement strand
GCGGGCAGTATTACTACATGCGGGCCTTCAGCCCTGCCGGGCCGACTTATATGCCGGTGCAGCCGCCTGCCAAATGACACTGTCTGCGGCAACATCTACGACCGCGTGGGCGGCCCCTACAGCAACTACAAGCCGTAGCGCTGGCGTTGGTTCCTGAAAAGTCGGCGCTGGCGATACGGCGCTTCTAGGATTGCCGGGAACTGACAAGGGGTCGGGTCGGCTTCAGTGCTTCAGGTGCTGGTCGCGCCCCAAAAAAGTCGGCGCCGGCGGGACGGTGATTCAGGCTGTCACGGGAATCGATTCGAAGCTTCGCCTGAATCGATTCTCGACGCAGCGTTTCCCGGCCGGAACACGACCGGGAACGCTCAGCCCGAAGTCCTTACGAAACCTGCTTGAACTGGTGCGGCGCGGAGGGCGCGGGCCAGCCGGCTTTCAGGCGATTCTTCGGACGCTTGCGCTTGAGGTTCACGCTGCCGTCAACTCTTGGGATAGCTCGGGGTGCTTGATGATGAGTCGGAGCAGGCACAGCACGCCGCCGGGCGGCGCAAAGCGGCCTTGCTCCCAATCGCGCAGGGTCGCTACCGGCGTGGCGATCCGCTCGGCGAACGCTTGCTGCGTCAGACCCGATTTCTCCCGCGCCTGGCGCACAAGTATCTGCTCGGGTGTCGTCCCGCGTCCCCCCCCCGCCGTGGCTGCGGCCAGCGCCTGACGCAAGTCAGGCAGCGCCTCGCCGGCATCCGTCTCAATGGCCTTGGCAATTTTCTCGACATCCATATCACACCGCCTTTCTGATTTCGCCGGACAGCATGTTGGCGCGATCCGCCTTGGCATACACCGCCACCAGCAACACCACTTCCTGCTCGGTCAGGTTGAAGTAAATCACTCGCGCACCGCCGGACTTGCCCGACCCGGGAATCACATCGCCCACCAGCGGGTTTTCCGCAATCCAGTCGATGAAGGCCAGGCGTTCGGCCTCTGACCATAATTTCTCGGTCTGTTTCTGGAATGTCGGGGTTTCGATCACGGTGCGCATGAATTGAATGATACGGGAATCCCGTACAATGTCAAGCGCAATTTGACTTTCTGACAACTGCTTGCGGCGTGGACTGCACCCGAAAAGTTATGCGAAGCGGTATCCCCCGGGGACGGCGCCGGCGGTACGGCGATTCAGGTTGGCGCGGGAATCGATTCTCCACGCAATGCTTCCCGGCCGGAATGCGGCCGGGAGCGGTCAGTCCGAAGCCCTTACGAAACCTGCTTGAACTGGTGCAGCGCCGAGGGCGCCGGCCAGCCGGCTTCCTTGCAGACCCTGACAATGGCTTCGTTGGTGTCGAAATAGACCTGCCAGTAGTGGTCGGTGTGGGTGTAGGGGCGCACCGAGATCTGCGGACCTTCGAGCTTGATGTCGAGCAGGTTGACCTCCGGCGGCATGTCCTTCGACACGTTGGGGATCAGCGCCACGGCGGCCTTGAAGCGGCTGATGGCGTCCAGCGGGTCGACGCTGTTGGCCAACTGCGCCACGCGTTCCACGCGGCGTGCCGGCAGCACCGAAAAATTCTGGATCGTGTCGCCGAATATCTTGCCGTTGCCGATGATGGTGTTCACGTTGTCCGGTGTGATGATGACCGTACCGAACAGCCCCAGTTCGTGCACGGTGCCGACCACGCCACCGATGCTGACGAAGTCCCCCACCTTGAAGGGGCGCAGCACCAGCATGAAGGCGCCGGCGGCGAAGTTGCCGAGCAGCCCGCTCCACGCCGCGCCGATCGCCAGGCCGGCGCCGGCCAGCATCGCGGCGAAGGATGTGGTCTGGATGCCGAAGTAGCCCATGATGCCGAGCACCAGGGCGATGTTCAGCGCGATGGCGATGATCGAGCCGAGGTATTTGGTCAGCGTTGGGTCGACGTGATTGCGGCCCATCGCCGCCTGCATCATCCCTATCACCCAGCCGATCAGCCAGCGGCCGACGACCCAGAAGGCGATCGCGGCCAATATTTTCATTGCCAGTTCGGTGGCCGTGGTGCTGAGGAAGGTCTGTATGGTTTGCACGTCCATGGGGAGGACTCCTTTCGGGAAATTATCGGGTAAATGCATCCGTGATGGCTTGCTGCCGGCGACAGGCTAGAACAATGTGCCGAGGCTGGCAAGACCAAGACCGGAAAAGCCGGTTTGGTTCCAGTTCGGCGTCAGCGTCTATTTTTTCACGTTTCGCCGTATCACCAGCGCCAGCGCTCTGCGTCCCTGCGGGAACTTTTCACACCGGGCCGAACTTCTCGCACAAGCCCTTCACCGTATCGCTTTCGCCACGAACCCGTAGAAATGCGCCGTGTTCGTCGGCGCGCTCTTCCAGCACTTCGCAGTTGGCGAAGATGCCCGCGCGCTGTTGCTGCGCCGACCAGGGCAGGAACAGTTCGGCCTCGACCTGATCCTGGCGGAAGAACCCGACGATCGCCTCGCGCAGCAAAGCCAGGTCATCGGCGCGGCGCGCGCTCATCACAATGCAATCGGGGTAGGCGGTGCGCAGCGCGGCTTCGCGTGCGGCTTGCGCCGCGGTGTCGCAGCGATTGTCTACATTGTCAATCTTGTTGAAGACACGGAGGCGCGGCACGTTCTGCGCGCCGATCTCGGTCAGTACCTTGTCGGTGACCGCCAGCTGGCGCTCGAAGCCGGGATCGCTGGCGTCGATGACATGCAGCAGCAGCGAGGCATCGAGCGCTTCTTCGAGCGTTGACTTGAAGGAGGCGACCAGCCCATGCGGCAGGTTCTTGATGAAGCCGACCGTGTCGCTGACCAGCACGCGCGGCCGGCTCTCGGGTTGCAGCGCGCGCACGGTGGTGTCGAGCGTGGCGAAGAGCTTGTTTTCGACCAGCACGTCGCTTCCGGTCAGCGCCCGCATCAGGGTGGACTTGCCGGCGTTGGTATATCCCACCAGTGCCACGTTGGCGCCGCCCTGGCGGTCCTGCCGGCGTGCGCGCTGCGTCTTGCGCTCGGCATCCATGGCGATGATTTCCTGCTGCAGGGCGGCGATCTGGTCGCGGATCTTGCGCCGGTCCAGCTCGGTGTGCGATTCGCCGGCGCCGCGCCCGCCGGTGCCGCTGCGCTGCCGCCCCTGCGGACCGGCGAGCTTGGCCGCCTCGCGCAGGCGCGGCGCCATGTAGCCCAGTCGCGCGATCTCGACTTGCGCGCGCGCGGCGCGCGAGGTGGCGTGGCGGTGGAAGATTTCGAGGATGACCATGGTGCGGTCCATCACCTCGCAGCCGATCTCCTTTTCCAGGTCGCGCGCCTGCGAGGGCGAGATCTCGTGGTCGACGAAAATGGCCTCGATCCTGCCGGCCTCGGGGTCTGCGGCGGCGTGCAGGGGTTTCTCGAAGGCGCCGGGCGCGGGTTCGCTGTCGACGAAGGCGCGTATTTCCTCCCGCTTTCCCTTGCCCAGGTAGGCCGTCGCATCGAAGCTGGAGCGCTTCTGCGTGAAGGTGGCGACGATCTCGAAACCCAGCGTCTTGGCCAGGTCGCGCAGTTCGGCCAGCGAGGCATCGAACTCGAGGTCGCTCACGTTGGGTAGTTGCACGGCCGCGACGATGGCGGATATGGGTTTCTCTTTGGCTTCTTTGCGCATGCGGGGAGTCCCTCCGGGGTGATCAGGCAGCGATCGCCGTGTCGCCAGCGCCGACTTCTTGCGGTTTGTCCGGTGCCGTGCGATGCACTCAGTCAAATGGATTGTTGACGCGCACGCCGGTATTGCGGAAATCATCGACGTTGCGGGTAACCACTGTCAGATCGTTGATCAATGCAATTGCAGCGATCTGCTTGTCGACCGGGTGCTCATGGCGTGGCGACATCAATCGCCCCCACACTTGTGCGCATGGTTCGTCGAAACTCAGGATGCGGTCGGCGTAGTCGGTCACGATCAGGTCGAGCCACTTCTCCAGTTTTCCGGTCTGCGGCAAGTCGCCGCGACGCCGGATATTTTCCAGTCCCCGCCGAATCTCTCCGATGGTTTGTGCGGCGAGATAAAGATCGCTGGCGCGGCTGGCCTGAAAGAACTTGCGGACGCCGGGGTTCGCCTTGCTGCCCTTGCGCGCTTCACTGATGACATTGGTGTCGACCAGATACACGCCGATTCCTAGCCATTCCGGAAATTGAAATCGGCGTCTTCGCCGACGTTCGGCATGCTGGCCAGCACTTCGGCAACCGAACGGCGTTTCGGCCGTTGCAAAACTGCCCGCAGAATTTCGCGGTGCTCCGCTTCGGCACTCCTGCCGTGAGCCGCAGCCATTTGCTTCAGGGCCAGGGCAACATCTTCGTCGACATTTCGAACCACGAGATTGGTGGCCATGTTGATCTCCTTGCTTGTAATCATTGATAGCATCTTAGCAAGACGATGATTGCAATGCAATCAGTCGTTGCCGGCTATCCATTCGGCGGCAGTCTGCAGTGCGGCTTTCAGGTGGTCTTTGGCAGCGTCGCCGAGCGGCGCGCCGAGTTCAAAGCGCTCGCCGCGTATCGCCAGCAGCCAGCAGGGCGGCGGCTCACCGTCGTCGATGTCGGCATAGACCTTGAGCACGGCCTGCGGGCTCATGGCGTGGGTGGTGAAGCTGGCGTCGCGCGCGGCTTCGATGCGGGTCAGAGAGCACGGCGCCGGGGCATCCAGGCTGGCATCGACGAAGAGCACGCGGGAGCGGCCTTGCAGGTCCAGCGCGTGTTCCACCTGCAACTGGAAATCGGTGAGGCACTCGACCTCACCCCATTCGGGGTGGCGCACGGCGAGCGACGTGAAATGCTCGACGAACAGCGGTCCCAATGCGTCATCGCCGCGGCTGGGATTGCCCCAGCCGAAAATCAGCGTGGGAGCAGTCAAGAAAGTTCGCGTATCAAGCCACGCTGGTCGCGCGTGGCCGCGTCGAGCACCGTACCGTCAGCGCCGACTATTGCGACCTCGAGCGGCATCTGGCCCAGCGCATGGGTGGCGCAGGAGAGGCAGGGATCGAAGGCGCGGATGGCGATCTCGATGTGGTTGAGCAGGCCTTCGGTGATCTCGACGCCGTCGATGTACTGCCTGGCCACTTCGCGCACCGCCGTATTCATGGCCTGGTTGTTGTGCGTGGTGGAGACGATCAGGTTGGCGCGGATCACCTGGTCGTTTTCATCGACGCGGTAGTGGTGGATCAGGGTGCCGCGCGGGGCTTCGATGACGCCGACGCCGCGCTCCTGGCGTTCGCCGGTCGCCATCAGGTCGCCACCTGTGATGTCGTCGTCGTGGAGCAGGTCCTTGATGGTTTCGGCGGCGTGCAGCATTTCGATCATGCGTGCCCAGTGGTAGCCCAGCGTGGCGCCGGTAGCGCTGCCGCCGTCGAAGGCCATGAATTCCTCGCGTTCCTTGTCGGCCAGCGGCGTCGGGATGCTGTCGCAGAGTGTGACGCGGGACAAGGGGCCGACGCGGTAGGAGCCGTCATCGGGGCCGAGCGACTTGAAGAACGGAAACTTCATGTAGGACCAGGGCTTGACGTCCTCGGCGATGACATCCCAGTAGCGGCCGTAATTGAAATGGTCGAACAGGATCGTGCCGTCGGCATCGCGGGCGCGCAGGCCGCCGTGGTAGAGGTCCATCGCGCCGTCGGGGCTGACCAGGCACATGCCCGCCGAGCGGAAGCGGCCGAAGGCGTTGTACTCGACCAGATTCTGCTCGAACAATTGCCGGATCATGCCGACGGCATCGCGACTCCAGGCCACCATCTGATAGGCATCCTTGAGCAGTTCGGCGCGCTCGCCGGCAGTGAGCGACTTGTTCACGCCGCCGGGAACCGAGCCGGTGCCATGCACGCGCTTGCCGGCGGTCATGCGGATTACTTCCTGGCCGTACTTGCGCAACAGCACGCCTTTCTTCGCAATCTCGGGATGCGCGGCGACGACGCCGACGATGTTGCGCTTCGCCATGTCGGAGCCGAAACCGAACAGCAGGTCGGGCGAGGCCAGATGGAAGAAGTGCAGGGCGTGGGATTGCAGGATCTGGCCGGCATGCATCAGGCGGCGGATTTTTTCCGCAGTCGGTGTCAGTTGCTTCACGCCCAGCATCATGTCCAGCGCCTTCGAGGCCGCGAGGTGGTGCGAGACCGGGCAGATGCCGCACAGGCGCTGCACCATGACCGGCACTTCCCAGTAGGGGCGACCCTGAATGAATTTTTCGAAGCCGCGGAATTCGACGATGTGCAGGCGCACCTGGTGCACCTTGTTGTTGTCGTCGAGCAGGATAGTGACCTTGCCGTGGCCCTCGACCCGCGACACGGGATCGATGGCGATGCGGCGCAGCTTTTCAGGGGCGATGGCGGTTTCGAGTTCGTAGGTCATGATGTAAACCTTTTAGCCACAGAGGACACAGAGGGCACAGAGAAATGCAAAGAGCAAGATTTTCCTCTGTGATCTCTGTGTCCTCTGTGGCTCATGGTTTTGATTTCAGTCATAGTGCAGCAGGCCGTGGCCCAACGTGGGCGTACGGCCGGCGAGCAGGTCGGTCAGCAGTTTCCAGATGGCGTCGGCCGGCGGCGGGCAGCCGGGCAGGAAGTAATCCACCTTCACCACTTCGTGGATCGGGTGCACCTCGTTCAGCGGCAGCGGCAGTTCCGGATCGTTGGGGATGCCGGCGCGGCCGAGCAGGTGTTCGGTCTGGTACACCTCTTCGAGGATGTCGCGCAGGTCGAGGTGGTTACGCTGCGCCGGCAGGCCGCCGTTGATGGCGCAGGCGCCGACGGCGACGATGATCTTGCAGTTGTTGCGGAACTCGCGCAACACGTGCACGTTCTCGGCGTTGCACAGGCCGCCTTCGATGAGGCCGAGGTCGCAGGGACCGCAATGCTTGATGTCGGTCAGCGGCGAACGGTCGAACTCGATCAGGTCGAGCAGCTTGATGATGCGCTCGTCGATGTCGAGCAGCGACATGTGGCAGCCGAAACAGCCGGCGAGGCTGGTGGTGGCGACGCGCAGTTTCCTGGCGACCGGCGCGGCGGCGTTCATGGGTGCGTTCATGGCGCTGTCTCCTTCACCTGCTCCTTGACCTGTTCGTTGATCGGCGTCTTGTCATAACGGCGTTCGCCGATCGGCACGGCGAAGCCGCGGCGCTTTTTCAGGATGACGCCGACCGGGCAGATGCCGGCGGCGCGGTCGGTGAGGGCGAAGTTGGTGTCGGCCAGGCGGCCCGATTCGCTGTTGATGTGGATGCGGCGGCCGAGGATGCCGCGCCCGCCCATGGCGAAGACGTTCTTGCCGTCGACCTCGCGCGAGGCCGTGACACACAGGCTGCACATGATGCAGCGGTTGAAGTCGAGCAGGATGTCGGGATGCGAGGCATCCATCGGGCGGTCGGGATAGAACATGTCGAAGTGCGGTGACATCATCTTCAGTTCGTAGGCCGTGGCCTGCAGCGTGCAGTCGCCGCTCTTCTCGCAGGAGGGGCAGAAGTGGTTGCCCTCGACGAAGAACATCTGCAGCAGCGTGCGGCGCTTGTCGTCGAGCTCGGCCGTGCGGTTTTCGACAGTCATGCCTGCCTGCGCTTCCATGGTGCAACTGGAACCGAAGCGCCCATTGACCTTGACGGTGCAGATCTTGCAAGAGCCGTGCGGGCTGAAGTCCGGGTGCCAGCACAGGTGCGGGATATACACGCCCGCCGCCTTGGCCGCCTGCATGATGGTTTGCCCGGGCGTGAAGGGAATGTCTTCGCCGTCGAGCTGGAATACGTTATTGGCTTCGGCCGGCCTGTCGGCCTTAACCCGCGCTTCGCGCGCATTAACCTGCGCCGAAACTTCGTTGTCACTCGTTTTGGCTTCGGCCGGCCTGTCGGCCTTAACGCTCGCTTCGCGCGCATTAGCCTGCGTCGAAACTTCGTTGTCACTCGTTTTCATGCTTCGGCCTCGTTTGAAAGGTGCGCGCCGGCGTCATCGCGGCCCGTCATCTGGCGTGCCTCGGACAGGGCCGCGTCGAGATCGAAGGCCGGTTCGTAGTCGAGCGACAGCAGGCGGCGTTCGTAGGCGGGGCGGAACTTGTTCAGTGTGTCGAACACCGGGTTGCAGGCCGAGTTGCCCAGGCCGCAATGGCTGGCACCCTGCATCACGCGGTGCAGCTTGAACAGTTCATTGATGTCGTAGGGCGAGCCGTGGCTCTTCGCAATCTTGTCCATCAGGTTCTTCACCAGCGTGGTGCCGACGCGGCAGGGGGTGCAGAAGCCGCAGGACTCGTGGGCGAAGAAGTGGGCGAAATTGCGCGCTACCTCGAACATGTCGCGCGTGTCGTCGAAGATCATGAAGGCGCCGGCCGTGGGCAGGTCCTCGAAGGCGATGCGGCGACCGAATTCCTCGGCGGCGACGCAGATGCCCGACGGGCCGGAAATCTGCACCGCCTGCGAATCTGTGGCGCCGCACTCGTCGAGCACCTGGCGTACGCTGACACCGTAGGGATATTCGTAAATGCCGGGCCGCTCGCAATCGCCGCTGACCGACAGCAGCTTGGTGCCGGTGGATTTTTCCGTGCCGTGCTGCGCGTACCAGGCCGCGCCATGCACGGCGATCAGGCAGGCGGCGGCCAGCGTCTCGACGTTATTCACCGTGGTCGGCTGGTCGAGGTAGCCGCGGGTGACGGGGAAGGGCGGGCGGATGCGCGGCCGGCCGGGTTTGCCTTCCAGCGATTCGATCAGGGCGGATTCCTCGCCGCAGATGTAGGCACCGGCGCCGAGATGGATCTCGATGTCGAATTCGAAGTCGCTGCCGAGGATGTTCCTGCCCAGCAGATTCGCCGCTCGCCGTGCCGCCAGCGCCGACTCCAGGGGTTCCAGCAGGTAGCGGTACTCGCCGCGCAGGTAGATGAGGCCCTTTTTCGCGCCGACCGCCAGGCCGGCGATGCACATGCCCTCGAAAACAAGGTCGGCATACGACGTGAGCAGCACGCGGTCCTTGAAAGTGCCGGGCTCGCCTTCGTCGGCATTGCAGACGACATAGCGGGCCGGCTTGCTGCCGGTGCCTTGCGCATTGCGACAGGCTTCCCATTTGAGGCCGGTGGAGAAGCCGGCACCGCCGCGCCCGCGCAGTTTCGCATCCTTGATTCCGGCCAAGGTTTCTTTCGCACCGCGATCCAGTGCCGCGCGCAGCGCCTGACCCGGCGCCAGGCCGTGATCGAGCAGGATGTCACGGCGGCGGATGTTGTCTTCGACCACGAACCATTCCGCGGGCCACTCGGACACGGGCTTTTCCTCGCGGATCAGGCCGACCATCTCGCCCAGGCGCGCCTGGGTCATTTGCGGGATGGCGCGGTAATTCACCAGCAGGGCCGGACCCTGGTCGCACATGCCGGTGCAGGAGGTGGTGTTCACGCTGACCAGTCCGTCTTCCGAGACGCGGCCGGGTTCGAGCCAGAGCTTCTTGCACATGGCATCGATCAGGTCGGCGTTGCCCAGCATGCGGTCGGTGATGTTGTCCGACCAGAGCACGCAGTATTTGCCGCGTGGCCGGGTGTGGAAGAAACTGTAGAAGGAGGCGGTGCCGCTGACCATGGCACGCGGCCAGCCGACGGCGGTGGCAACGTAGGTCAAGGTAGCTGGCGAGAGCCAACCGAGATGTTCCTGGACTTCGCGCAGGATCTGCACGAGGCGCGTGCCGTCACGGCGATGGCGGTCCAGAACGGTGTCGATGGCATGGGTATCGGACATGAACGGAAACTCCCACAGGATGCAAACAAAGCGCTTACTGCAATGCAGCATATCCCTATTCCGCCGACGCGGTTTAATCCAGGTCAAACCTTTGCTGTGTCGCCCGTCATTTACTTGCCGCGAAAGTTCTCGTGCAGGGATTTTTGGCGGGAGGACAGCTTTTCCCTACACCCTCTGCTAGCATCCCCGCATTAGCGCACATTGCGCGTCAGACGCACGCCATGAACTACGACAGCCCCTTTGCCGCGTTGGGCAATACGCGTGACACCGCAGAAGTGGAGGCGCAAGTGGCCGCGATCGTCGGCAGTTTTGCGCCGGGGCACGATCTGACGCGCATCGGTGGTGCTTTCGGACTGCTTGACCGGGCTATTGACGGCAATCTGGCCGGTTATCAGAAGCTGAAGACCCTGTATCACAATCGCACCCATATCAACGAGGTGGTGCTGTGCACCGCGCGCATGCTGCATGGCCTGCACCTGGCCGGCCAGGGTCTGGATGGCGACCATATTGATGCGGCACTGATCGGCGCCCTGATGCACGATGTCGGCTATTTGATGAATGACGAGGAAGCCAGTGGCACCGGTGCCCAATTCACCGAGAGTCACGTCATGCGCGGCGTCGAGTTCACGCGCCGGTACCTGGCGGACCTGCCGCCCGCGTTACTCGAAACGACCACCAAGGTGATACTGCTTACTGATCACCGCAAACATCCCGGCTGGATCAGTTTCGACAACCTGCAGCAGCAGCGGGCGGCCTACGCCACGGCGACGGCCGATCTGATTGGGCAGATGGCGAACCGTGAATATCTCGAGCGCGTGCTTCTGCTCTATTTCGAATTCGAGGAAGCCCGGATGGGCGGCTTTGCCGACATCCACGACCTGCTGGAAAAGACCACGGCTTTCTATCGCATGACCAAGGGCCGGCTCGACCAGGATCTGAATGGAATGTCAGGCTGTCTGGCGCGGCATTTCGGCAAGCAACAGGGTGTCGACCGGAACTTCTACCATGAATCGATTGACCGCAATCTCGATTACCTTGATCGCTTGGTGAAGACCGAGCGCGAGCACCGGCTGGAAAGGCTGAAGCGCGGTGGCGTGGTCGAGAAAGTTCTTGAACTCGGCGGGAGCCACTGAAATCGAGCGCATAACGATTTCGCTCGACGCCGAACTGGCTGCCGAATTCGACCGGCTGATTGCCGAGCGCGGCTACAGTAACCGCTCCGAGGCGGTGCGTGACCTGCTGCGCGCCCACCTGGAACAGGCGCGCCGGAATCACGGCGGGGCAGGTCATTGCGTCGCCAACCTGTCCTACGTCTACAACCACCACGAGCGCGACCTGGCCGAGCGCCTGACCACCCTGCAGCACGGCCAGCACGACCTCACAGTGGCCACCCTGCATGCCCACCTCGATCATGAGAACTGCCTCGAGAGCGTCGTGCTGCGCGGGCCGACCGCGGCAGTGCGCGGCTTTGCCGATGCGCTGATCGCCGAACGCGGCGTGCGCCACGGCCAGCTCAACCTGATCGACGTCGAGGTCGATGCCGGGCGTGCCCACGGTCACGGCTACCGGCCGGCCGGCGCCGGGCACGGGCATGTGCATCTGAAGCCCAAGACTTGAGCTTGTGAATAAATCTACTGCGCGTGCCGGATCGGGGCTTGGGCGGCTCATTTGGCAAACCCGGCTATCCTCACATATAACGACATATGTTCCGGTAGCTGTGCTCCGGCCGCACCCCGAAGGAAGTCCCCTTGGGGGACGATTTCTTCACACGCTTTGAGGATGTCGGTGGTCGAACCCGATCACCTCGTCCTCAGCGCACGCGACCTGGATTCCGCCGCCGCCTGGCTGGAGCAGCACCTCGGTGTCGCGCTGGCTCCCGGCGGCAAGCACGCCCGCATGGGCACACACAACCGCCTGCTCGGGCTTGGCGACAACTTCTACCTCGAACTGATCGCGATCGACCCGACGGCGCCGCCGCCGGGCCGGCCGCGCTGGTTCGCGCTGGACCGGCTGCAGGCACCGGATCGCCCGCGACTGATCCACTGGGTGGCGCGCAGTGATGACATTTCGCGCGACGCGGCGGGCAGCAGCGAAGCCCCGGGCGAGATTCTGCCCATGGAGCGTGGCGATTATCGGTGGCGCATCACCGTGCCGCCCGATGGCCACCTGCCGGGGGACGGCCTGGTGCCGACGCTGATCCAGTGGGATGTACCCTTCCATCCGGCGCAGCGACTGCCCGACCAAGCCTGCCGGCTGATGAAGCTGGAAGGTTTTCATCCCCAGCCGGCGCGCATCCGGACAGCGCTGGAAAGTCTTGGCCTGAGTTTGCGGCTCGATGTCCATCCCTGCGCGGATGGCGAACCGGCGCAACTGGTCGCCTACATCCGCACGCCCGCGGGCCTGAAGGAACTCGATTAGGCCGGGCTGCCTCAGTCGGTGGTCGCGCCGGCCAGCCGCGCGCCGCGCGCCAGCCAGTTGCCGAGGACGAAGCTCGCCGTCAGGACGACGATGACGCCGACGCCGACCAGCAGTTCCTTGCCGTCATACCACTGTGAAATGCCGGCGTTCAGCCGGCGCGCGAGGCCGAAGCCGGCGACGCCAAAGCTGATCGCGGCGACCATCAAGCCCATGACGCGCGAGGCGATGCGGGCGCGATGGTCGGCGCGGCGCAGCAGGCCGGCGATCCAGAGGCCGTTGGCGCCGTCGGCCAGCAACATGCCCATGGTGAACGCCGCACCCAGCGTCAGGGCGTGAGCGATGCCGCCGTGCTGCGTGGCGGTGACCGCGAACAGCGCGGCCTGGCTCATGGTGTCGAATGACAACGCGAACAGCGCACCGACGGCGGCGATCGCCAGCGGATGCGAGGTGGCCTGCAGGCGGCGCAGCAGGCAGGCCTTGATGCCGATCGTCGCCACCATCTCGCCGGCCGGCGCCGTCAGCACCGCGCGCAGGTTGAGGATGCCGAGCAGGGTGAGGAAGCCGATCGAAATCCAGGTGCCGAGGTCTTCCATCCATTCCGGAACTTGCCAGGTGTTTGAGGCCACGCCGACCGCAAGAGCGATCAGCATGACAATGGCGCCGTGCCCCAGCGAAAACAGAGAACCGCACCAGCGCGCGCGGGACGGCGCGATGCGCAGGTTATGGCGGGTCAGGCCGTCGATTGTGGCGAGGTGGTCGGCGTCAAGGCCATGCTTGGCCCCGAGGACAAAAACCAGGGCAAGCAGGGCAATCCACTCGGTGGGCAGTTCCATGGGCGATGACCTTTGGGGCGACTGTGATATGAAGTTTAATGAAATCCTCTTACAAAATCCATGCCTGAGCTTTCCTGGAAATTTATGGCGCCAAATCAGCAAGCTAAAGATATCTGCCGTTCCACGAATGATTAGCGCCTAAGCGGCAGATGCTCCCAACTATCCGGATCGAGGCTGGATTTTGGCGGGGAGTAAGAAGTCGGCGCCGGCGACACGGCAAATATCCCCGAACGCTCATGGCACCGAGCGCCACCCGCCGAAGATGAAACACGCGAAAAGCGAATTCGTCGCCCGCCCCCCTTCCCCCCTCGCGGGGGGTTACCAGTCGGCGCGCTGCGCGTCCATTACCGGAGACTTCGAACAAGGCGTTTCACGTTAACCACCGGCGAGTACCCAAAGAAGCAAAACAGCCGCCAATCAAAAGACCCATGGCAAGCCGTATGTGCTAAGGTCGTCGACCCCCGTAAAGTGAAGTCTTGAATGGCCGCCAACCCCTTTTTCAGTAGCGACGCGCTGGGCGAATTCGCCGGCCGTTTCAACGGCGCGACGCTGCAGCGCGGTCGTGCCTACGCCGGCGAGGGCCGCGTGCGGGTGAAGCGCGTCGAGCGCGCGCCGGGCGAAATCCATGTCGAAGCCGAAGTGCAGGGCACGCGCAAGCGGCCCTACGAGGTCGATCTGTGGCTGGAACTGGATCCGGGCGGCGCGATTCTCGATGTTGATAATTCGTGCATGTGCCCCATGCGGGAGAATTGCAAGCATGTCGTCGCGGCGCTGCTGAACCTGGGGCAGACGACGGACATCGGAAGTTTTGCCGGGAATGGAAATGCGCCGTCACGGGATGACGCAGGCTACCCCGAACCCAGTGCGGCGACACTCGACTGGCTGAGTTCCCTCGATCAACCCGCGGCACGGAAGTCGCCGGAAAAGAGTGCCCAGGCGCGTGTGGTCTATTTATTGCGGCCGGGTAGCCCGCCCAGCCTAAGCCTGGGCAAGAGTCGGTCCATGAAGAAGGGCGGCGCCGGCAAGCCGGCGGTGTTCCGCCCGCAGCCCTATGACCTGGGCAGTGCGCGCAGTCATCGCGACTTCATTCTTGATGACGACATTACGCCGCTGCGCCTGTTTCTTGCCTTGCAGGCGGGGGGGGGCTATTTCTACAACGAAGCCGTCGACCTAAGCGGCGAGACCGGCGCCTTGTTGCTGCGCCTGGCACTGCGCACGGGAAGGCTGTATCTCGACGGCCTGGTCGAAATGCCGCTCGAGTCCGGTGCGCCGAGGCCGCTCAAGCTGTCCTGGACGCACAATCTGGCCGGCCTGCAGCAACTGGCTTTCGACCTGCCGGCACCCCTGCAGATGATCCCGACCTGGCCGCCGTTTTATCTGGATTCCGCAGCAGGAATGGTCGGCGAACTGCAGTCGGACCTCTCCGGGCATTTGTTGCAGCAATTGATGACCGCGCCGCCGCTGAACGAGGCCGACGCGCCCCTGGTGCGCGAGCGCTTGACGCAACTTGCGCGCGAACGGCACGTCGCACTGCCGCTGCCCGATGCGCCCGAGGCCGTGGCTGCGGGCAAGCCTGCCGCGCGTCTGGTGCTGACGCAGGGGCGCTTCCGTCATCTCGCCATGGGCCGTCTGCACGACGATCTGGCGCTCGCGGTGCTGTATTTCGACTATCCGCAAGGGCTGACCGTGGCCGGTGTCGAGCGGCCGCCGTCGTTCATGCGGCAACGGCTGGGTGGCGAATGGCAGACGCTGCAACGCGACCTGGCCGAGGAAAATGCGATCTGGCAACAGGTACGCGCCGCCGGGCTGGAAAGCTGGCAGCGCAGCCTGGACAACTACCAGCGTTCCGAGGGCACCGAGGATGGTCTGATGCCGCCCCGCATCGATTCCGTCGGCTGGTTGAGCTTTCTCAACGAGGGCGTGCCGGAACTGGAACGGCAAGGCATCCCCGTGGTTTTTGCCGATGATTTCCCTTATTGCATCGCCCAGGCGGACGACTGGTTCGTCGCGGTCGAAGAGTCCGTCGGCAGCGACTGGTTCGATCTCGACCTCGGCGTGACCGTCGCCGGCGAGCGCGTCAGCCTGGTGCCGCCTCTGCTGCGCCTGCTGCGCGAGCAGCCCGACCTGCTCGGCGTGGTGCGCGGCCTGGAAGACAGTCAGACCTTCCCGGTGGCACTCGACGCGCGCCGTATCCTGCCGGTGCCGGCCGGGCGTCTGAAAGCATGGCTGCTGCCCTTGCTGGAGTTTCTCGATGAGGACCGGCCGCGCCTGTCGCGCCACAACGCCGCGGCCCTGGCCGGACTGGAAGGTCTGCCGACGCAATGGATAGGCGGTGAGGAACTGCGCGCGCTGGGTCGCCGCCTGAACGACTTTTCCGGCATGACGCATCATCCGCAGGCGCCCGGTTTCATGGCCACCCTGCGCCCCTATCAGCAGATCGGCCTGGATTGGCTGCAGTTCCTGCGCGAATACGGCCTGGCCGGCATCCTCGCCGACGACATGGGCCTGGGCAAGACCGTACAGACCCTGGCCCACCTGCATCTGGAAAAGGCCTCGGGCCGGGCGGACCGACCGAGCCTGGTGGTGGCGACGACCAGCCTGATGGCCAACTGGCGCAACGAGGCGGCACAGTTCGCACCCGACCTAAAGGTGCTGACCCTGCACGGCAAGGACCGTGCCGAACGCTTCGGCGAGATCGCCGGGGCCGACCTGGTGCTGACCACCTACCCGCTGCTGGTGCGCGACCGCGAAACACTGCTGGCTCAGCACTGGCACCTGCTGGTGATGGACGAGGCCCAGTTCATCAAGAATCCCAAGGCGCAGTCGCACCAGGTGGCGCGCGGCCTGAAGGCACGTCATCGTCTGTCGCTCACCGGAACGCCGCTGGAAAATCATCTGGGCGAACTCTGGGCGCAGTTCGATTTTCTGATGCCGGGCCTGTTGAGCAATGCCAAACGCTTTACCCAGGTGTTCCGCACTCCCATTGAAAAGCTCGGCGACGAGGAAATGCGCATCCGCCTCGCCGACCGGGTGCGGCCCTTCCTGTTGCGGCGGACCAAGGAGCAGGTGCTGAAGGATCTGCCGCCGCGTACCGAGATGGTGCGCTGGGTGGAAATCGAGGGCGGTCAGCGTGATCTGTATGAATCCCTGCGCGTAGCCTTCGACCGCAAACTGCGCCTGGTACTGACCGAGCAGGGTGTGGGTCGTAGCCAGATCATGATTTTCGACGCGCTGCTGAAGCTGCGGCAGATTTGCTGCGATCCGCGCCTGGTCAAGCTGCCGGCCGCCGAAACACTGGTGAAGAAAGGCCATGCTCATTCGGCCAAGCTGGCGACCTTGATGGAAATGCTCGACGAATTGCTCGACGAAGGCCGCAAGGTATTGCTGTTTTCGCAGTTCACCTCGATGCTGGGATTGATTGAACTCGAACTCGAAAAGCGCGGCATCCAGTATGCCAAGCTCACCGGCCAGACCCGCGACCGTGAAACACCGATCAAGGATTTTCAGGAAGGCCGCGTGCCGCTGTTCCTGATCAGCCTCAAGGCGGGCGGCACCGGCCTGAATCTAACCGCGGCCGATACCGTGATCCATTACGATCCGTGGTGGAATCCTGCGGTGGAGGAGCAGGCCACGGCGCGCGCCCATCGCATCGGCCAGGACAAGCCGGTGTTCGTCTACAAACTGATGACGCAAGGCACGGTGGAAGAGAAAATACTCGCCCTGCAGAATCGCAAGCGCGGTCTTGCCGATCAGTTGATGAAACAGGGCGGAGCCGGCGGCGAGGGCGGCGGTCATCTGCTGACTGCGAGCGATCTGGACGTGCTGTTCCAGCCTTTGGCGTGAGGGCTCGCGAATATGTCTACCGCGCGAACCTGATCCGTCGCTACGCCCGATTCCCTGTCAGTTAGCGAAGGCTCCAGACAGGACGAAAGCCGTAAGAAGAGCTGCTGCTGTTGGGCGCAATCGACAAGCGATGGGCCGCACGCGTGTGCTGCGGTGAACTGAGCCAGGAACCGCCGCGCAGCACGCGGCTCTTGCACTCCTCTTTCTCCCTGGCGCTGGCTTCCTCGGCAGCGGCCTTCGCGGCAGGGTCCTTTGCCTTGAGCTTCGCTGCAGGGTCCTTTCCCTTGGTCTTGGCGTTGACATCCGTTCCCTGAACCGCTGTTCTGCCGCCTTCGCTGGTGGTCCAGGCGCTGCCGTCACTTGGGCCGTCGGCGTAACGGGCGTGATAACAGTCCTCCACCCATTCCGATACATTTCCGCTCATGTCATGGAGGCCGAAGGCATTGGCTTGTTTCTGCCCGGCGGGGTGGGTTCTTCCGTCGCTGTTGCCGCTGCCGAGCAGCGCGCCGTGCCAGGCCACACTGTCGGCGGTGTCGCTGCCGCAGTATTCCTGGCGCCCGCCTGCACGGCAGGCATATTCCCATTCTGCTTCGCTGGGAAGGCGATAAATCTTCCCCGTCATTCGGCTCAGCTTATCGACGTACAGTTTTGCATCGTTCCAGCTGATTCCTTCCACCGGACAGTCGTCGCAGCGGGCAAGCCGGCTCGGGTTGGTGCCCATGACGGCACGCCACTGGCTTTGCGTCACCTCGGTCTTCGCCATGGAAAAATGACGTCCGATTGTCACCGTATGCATCGGTTTCGCGTCGTTCTCGCCCATCTGGAAGCTGCCTGCCGGGATCACGACCATTGCCGGACAATCGGGGCAATCCTTGACTGTCTTGCCCGGAATCATGTCGGCTTCTTCCTTCTTGAGCTGGACACGCCGCGAATTGGCGGCCAACGCATGAGCACCCTGCGGATATCTTGCCAGGTAGGCATCGATTTGCGAAACGCCGCCTTTTTCGGCGGTCTGCCAGAACCGGCTTTCCTCCGTCACCGCGGCGTTGGCACCGAGTTTGTCGCGCTGGGCCAGGGCCAGAGAGGCATAGCGACCTTGGGGATAACTGGCGAGATAGGCAGCGTAGCCATCCGCGGTCCGGGTGCTCTCGGCCGCCTGCCACGCGCCTTGTTCGACCGATTCCGCCTTCCACCGGGCATTCTCCTGCGTTATTTTCAGCCGGCTTGCGGCGAGCCGTGCATATTTGCCTTTCGGGTAGTACTTGAGAAAGACCTCGTAGCCGCCGGAGTTGTCGCCTTGAAACACGACTTTCCACAGCGCGGTTTCGGGATCGTTGCCGGCGACAGAGCCGGAAGCAGCGGGCGGCGCGCCGCCCGCCGAAGATTTATCCGTCTTCCGCAGATCGGCAAGCCGGCTGGCTGCCTGCGCACTATTGCGCCCGTCGGGGTACTGCCTGATGTATTCCTCGAATACTTTAGCCCTGTCGCCATCTTTTATGGCAGTCCAAAGTTCAGCGTCCACCTGCGCCGAAGGTTCTCCGGCCGGGGCTTTCTCTGTTGCCGGCGGTGGCGCATGCGGCCCAGGAACCGTCTGAGCATAGGTAACGGAAAAACCGGCAGCCGCGATGGCAAGCGCTTGCAGCAAGCGTATGGACGAGGGATAAAGCGAACGAAATGACATGGCAGCCAAATGTTATGCGATCGAGGCTCCCGGGACAAGAAAGCCAGTGTGGCACGAGAGGCTTTGTCGCGAATCGCGAAGCAGGCGCGGGTGAAACCGGCGATTGACTGAGGTGCCCGCCAACAGTGATACTCCCGCCAGGCTCCGTGTACTTCCTGTCCGCTGTTTGATGGAAACGGCCGTCTGGCGGCGAATTGCCCGGTTATGGAATCGATGAACTCACAATCTGAACAAACACCGTTTGGCAAGCCCGTCACAGGTTGGCGCTTGCGCCTCTACACCATAATCTTCGAGGCCGACACGCGTGCCGGGCGTTGGTTTGACCTTGTGCTGATCTGGGTCATCGTCAGCAGCATCCTGGTGGTGCTGCTCGACAGTGTTGCCACGTTTCACGCGTCCCACGGCGCCACGCTGATGGCACTGGAGTGGATATTTACCATTTTATTCACGGTCGAGTACGTGTTGCGGCTGCTGTGCGTTCAGCGTCCCTGGCGCTACATGCGCAGCTTTTATGGTGTCATCGACCTGCTTGCCGTGATTCCGACGTATCTCGCGATTCTGGTGCCCGGACTGCATGCGCTCATCGACGTTCGCGTGCTGCGCCTGTTGCGCGTCTTCCGCATCCTGAAACTGACGGAGTACGTGGCCGAATTCGGTGCACTCGGCAAGGCACTGCTTGCATCGCGACGCAAGATATTCGTCTTCCTGTCCTTCGTGTGCATGGTGGTGCTGGTGATGGGGACGGTGATGTATGTGGTGGAGGGTCCGGAAAACGGTTTCACCAACATACCGATCTCCGTGTACTGGGCGGTGACAACGATGACCACGGTGGGCTTTGGCGACATCACCCCAAAAACCGATCTGGGGCGCCTGATCGCCTCAATCATGATGCTGGCGGGATGGGGCACGCTGGCCGTGCCTACGGGCATTGTCAGTGCCGAGTTCACCGCACAGCGACTCGGCGGCGAACCCACCACGCGCACCTGCCACCACTGCCTCAGCGAAGGACATCTGTCGACAGCGCGCTTTTGTCGCGACTGCGGTGCGACGCTGCCGGACTATCAGCGGGACGCCACGGCTTAGCGCGCATCGCCGGCGAAGGCGGTCGCTATTTCGTCTTGCGAAAATCCGGCGGACGCTTTTCCTTGAACGAAGTTATGCCCTCGCGGGCAGCCCCGGTGCAGGCTGACCGGCCGAAGGCCAGGTAGCCGGCAACACCTACTTGCAGGGAAACCTTGTTTCCATCAACGGCACCAGCCATTCGGTCACCGGGCGATCATTTATTTGCGGATGATCTGCAAGGTGTTGTTCGACCATTTTGTCGAGCTCGCAGATGCACTCCCTGAAACAAACACTGCGCCCCTGCAGGGTATCGAGGATGCCCGCCAGATAGCCGTTGTAGTGGCCGGCGCGATATGCGTTGGCAAAAGGATCCTGCCGGTTGAAGGCTTCCGCTTCCTGCCGGAACTGTTTCAACTGCTCACTACCCATCTGGGCTGCCACAGGCAAGGCGGCCAGGAAGATCAACAGGAGTGCGACTGCCGGTCTTGCAATGTCACGGAAAATGACTTGCATGATGCGCAGATGCGGTTGGGCGATCCTACCCCGCAGCCAGCAGCCGTTCGGCATTGAGCCTGGCCTTGATGCGGGCCTGATGTTCGGCCTTGTTGATCATGGTGACGGTTTTGCCGAAGGCATCCCGTTGCGCGGCGTTTATTTTGGTGGCCTCGATGGACTTGATGCAGCGCCATTTTTTTCCGCCCTTGGTTTCAATCTGGCGCATTTCGGCACTGGGGTGCTGGCGGCCGCAGTGATAGCAATAGATGTTTGCAGGATGGGACATGGTTGTACCGGACGAGTGATGGGTTGTGAACGGAGAACGGCGATCGCGCCTTCGCGCGGGAGCACGCGGGAGCAGCAGGTGCGAAACAACTATTTGACGATTTCCAGAAGTTCCACTTCGAAAACCAGGGTTGAGTCGGGCGGAATGGTACCGGGAATGCCGCGACTGCCGTAGGCCAGATTGGGCGGGCAAACCAGTTTCGACTTGCCGCCGGTCTTCATCGTTTGCATGCCCTCGGTCCAGCAGGGGATGACACGATTCAAGGGGAAGGAGGTCGGCTGCCCGCGCCCGTAGGAACTGTCGAATTCCTTGCCATTGACCAGCGTGCCGCGGTAATGGACCTTCACGGTATCGTTGCTTTTGGGACTGGCGCCGGTTCCCTCCTTGATTGTGGTGATGACGATCCCGGAGGCTGTCTTCTCTTCCCTGGATTCGGCCGCGGAAGCTTGCAACGAGACAGCGATGAGGACGATGGCGGCAGTTGCGGTCAGTTTTTTCATGGAGGTGCCTTTGCTTGAATTGTTACGGGAACGGGATAGGGGCCTGGCGTGTCCTACGCCTTTTTTACGAATTCCGATTTCAACTGCATCGCGCCGATGCCATCGATCTTGCAGTCGATATCGTGATCGCCTTCGACCAGGCGGATGTTTTTCACCTTGGTTCCGACCTTGACCACCAGCGACGAGCCTTTGACCTTGAGATCCTTGATCACGGTCACGCTGTCGCCGTCCTGCAGCGCGTTGCCATTGGCGTCGCAGACGACGCGCTTGTCATCGGTGTCCGCCGTCGCAACTTGGGGCCATTCGTGCGCGCATTCGGGGCAGACGTACATCGCTCCGTCTTCGTAGGCGAGTTCCGAACCGCACTGCGGACACTTGGGCAGGGCGCTCACAGGCTATTTCCTGACGCCGGACTGATGCGGCGAATGATCGGCGTGTCGATGGATCAAAGTCATAACCCGGCTACTGGTCGACGCCCACAACGTCGTCAGCCTCAAATTCGTCCGGCACAGTGCCGTCGCCAAGGCCCGTGACCATGGCGGCCATGGTGTCGCTCAGCTTCAAGAAGTATTCCGCGCTGATCGGGTCAAAGAAGCGCTGGCCAAGGGCAACATCGCTGAACTTGAGACGGTGAAGGGCAGGGTGAGTTGTCATATGAAATCGATAAGAAATTGAACGGGTCCTGTTTACTTCTTTTCCTCAGTGTCCTTGCCGACGACCGCCTTGACACCTGCGGCGGTGACATCCACCGCAGTTCCGACCACGGTAGCCGCCGCCTTGACAGTGGTGGCCGCCACGGAAACTGCAGCATCGGCCACCGTCACCACGGCGCATCCCGGGCAGAGCAACGGCACAAGCAGGAGAATCTGTCGCATCGTGTAAGCCTTTCGCAACCCCCGAAGTGTTCCAGAATGCAAAAAGCCCAACCTTGGAGGCTGGGCTAAGAGCAATAACCGCAACAGCAATTCTTTGGTTCCTCGACCTGGGCTTGAACCAGGGACCTCCGGAATTACAGAGCATTCTCGACCGGAATCACTACTCGAACGGAAAACGGATTATAGCGGATTTAGCCGGAGTTTGCAGGCGTAGAAATGCCCTCTCGAATGCAGGACTCATCGCCCGCCTATAATTTTCAATCTCAAGGGGGGGATGTCATGCGAATCATTCTATGCTTGCTTGCGTTGGTCGCTGCACCGGCATGGGCCGAGTGGGTGGAGGTGTCGGAAGCTGATGGCCTGGTCTCCTACATTGATCCTGCCACAATTCTGAGGAACGGAAACTTCCGCAAGGTGTGGCAAGTGCAAGACCTGAAGCAAAGAGGCAGCGGCGGAGAGTTGTCGCGGGAGGTGGTGGTTGAATATGACTGCAAGGAGATGCGGCAGAGGATCCTCTCGATCACGGGTCACGTCGGGCCGATGGCAGGCGGGGAGACGCTTTTAGTGTCCAGAGAACCGGATGGATGGCAGTACATCCCTCCCAAAACTCCCAACGCAGCCATCTTCAAGATCGTCTGCGCCAAGTAACTCATCTGCCGCCGTGAAAGTGGCGACATAAGTAAGGATAAGGAGGCGACATTGTCGGGAGCAATGCCGTTATAGCCCAATGATCCCCAAAGTTCTCGATTCCTCGCCAAAAATGCAAAAGCCCAATCTGGGAGGCCGGGCCGGGAGCAATGACATTCCAATCACTATCCGCTTCTTTTTCTTCACGGCAATGATTTATCTTTTCACGGGAATTTCCTGGCTACGTCATCCTCACGACTTCTGTTCGCTGGCTCGCAGTTCGCGTTTCAACACCTTCCCAGCGGCGTTTCGTGGCAGCGCGGAGACGAAGTCGAAGGACTTGGGTAGCTTGTATCCTGCAAGATTTTCCTTGCAATAAGCGATCAGATCCTCCGCAGTCACTGTCACGCCGGGCCGCACAACGACAAAGGCTTTGACTGCCTCGCCCCAGTAGTCGTCCGGTACACCGATAACCGCCGCTTCGGTGATCGAGGAATGGGCATGCAGTACTTCTTCAATCTCGCGCGGATAGATGTTTACGCCACCCGAAATGATCAGGTCCTTCTTGCGATCCACAAGATAGAGATATCCCTCTTCATCGCGGCGGGCCATGTCGCCGACAGTCAGCCATTCGCCGCGGAATGCTTCTTCGGTCGCTTCCGGCTTGCCCCAGTACCCGCTGAACAGGCAGGGCGAACGACTGTACAGCTCACCAACCGCACCTGGCGCTGCGTCGTTACCTTGTTCATCGAGCAGACGCACTTCGGTGCAGGGGAAGGGCATGCCGACACACTGGATCTTCCGCAACTGGTCAACCGGGCGCAGATTGCAGACAATGCCGCCCTCGGTTGAGCCGTATGTTTCGTGCAAGATTCCTGCACCAAACATGGCGACAATTTTTTCCTTGGTTGCCTGTGGCAAAGGTGCTGCATTGGAAATAATGGTTCGCAAATGCGGTGCCTTGTATCGCGCCAGAGTGGTTTCGCCGAGTGCAAAAACCGCGTTGAAGTGCGTTGGCACCATGAAGGTATTGGTGATGCGTTGAGTAGCGAAGCGCTGCAGCACCAATTCTGGATCGAACCTGGTGAGGATGTCGCAGCTCCCGCCAAAAAAGATTGGTGCCATGGCAAAGGCGAAGCCACCGCCATGATAAAGCGGAGCAATAGCAAGGGAGCGGTCGTCCATTGAATAGCATCCATATTCAACGGCCATTGAAAAGAACGTGATCGCTCGGGAGCGGTGCGACAGCAGTACACCTTTTGGCTGCCCGGTGGTACCGGCTGTGTAAGGAATGGCAAAAATATCGTTTTCACCGACCGGCACCGGTTCCGCCAGCGGACGGGCACGACCGAGCAACTCTTCGTAGTCTTTGCCGATAACGATGATCCGCTCAACGGTCTGCAAGTCTGCAGATCGGGCCAGGTCCTCAAGCGAAGCGTGCACGAACAGAACTCTCGCCCGGCTGTCGTTACAGATGTAAGCAGCCTCTCTGGCGGTCAGCCGCGGGTTGACCATCGCCGTCGCCATGCCGGCGGACGAGATGCCGCAGACGATCTCAAAATACTCGATGCAGTTCGGCGACATCAGCGCGACATGCTCGCCCGGCTTCAGTCCCAGGCCACCGAGCGCAAGCGATGCGACCTGGTCGAT
>JBIJDJ010000143.1:0-7511 GCA_044344175.1 Sulfuritalea sp. | reverse complement strand
GGGTGCCCTTGACGTGGGCACCGATCGGGCGGATCGACGAAAAGTCATAACCGACACCGCCGCCGCGGCGCATGGTTTCGGCGGCCTGCAGTAATGCTGTGTAGATGCCGGGACGGCCATCGACGATTTCCGAAATCGAATCGCCCACCGGCTGCACGAAGCAATTGATCAGCGTTGCGCACAGATCGGTGCCGGCGGCGGAGTTGATGCGGCCGGCCGGAACGAAGCCGTTTTCCTGGGCTTCGAGGAAGCGCTGTTCCCATAGTGCGCGCTTGTCTTCGACTTCGATCGAAGCCAGCGCGCGCGCCACGCGGCCGCGGACATCGCGCACATCGCGTTCGGTGCCCTTGGCATATTTTTCGATCAGGACTTCGCCCGATATTTCCTGCGGCAGAGGCAGATCCATCTGCCCCGTGTGCTCGTAGTTTGTTGATTCCTCAGTATTATTAGTTGTCGTTGTCATGGTCTCTTCCGCAGGACAGTTCCGATTAAGGTTCCAGTGAGCGCCGAAGCATAACTCCAGCTCTCGTTCGTGAAAAGCAGAAAATATTTTAATCAATAAAAACAAGGAATTAAAAAATCGCCTAGTGCGACCATTGGGTACGCCCTACTAGATATAGTATGTTTTTGAGAACTGAAATGGGAAGAAAAACAGCAGGATGGCGCCGCTTTTCAAGACTTGCCTTTAGGCCGGATTGGGCCGCTTATTGCTTGGGCTTATGTGCGGATCCAGCCATGGGGGTTGACACGCCCGACAGGCCTGGAAAAGCACGAAAGTGCCCGCTCAGCCGATGAGCTTGGCGGTGTGTCGCGCAATAATCCACTCTTCATTCGTGGGTATGACACAGACGTCAATCCGGCTCCCGGTCGCCGAAATATTTGTCGCGTTGGCGGCATTGGCGGCGGAATTCAGGGTCAATCCGAGCCAGCCGAGCTGACTGCAAACCCGTTCGCGCACCGGGGCGCCATGCTCGCCGATGCCGCCGGTGAATACCAGCGCATCGAGCCCGCCCAGCGCCGCCGCGAGTGAGCCGATTTCGCGCACGATGCGGTAGCAGAACAGATCGATGGCTTCGCGTGCTTCGGGCGCCGTCGACTCGAGCAGCACGCGCATGTCGCCGCTGATGCCGGATACGCCGAGCAGGCCGGATTCCTTGTAGAGCAGGCTGGTCAGGGCCTTGCTGTCCATCTTCCGGTAGTCCATCAGATAGAGCAGCACGCCGGGATCGAGGTTGCCGGTGCGGGTGCCCATCATCAGGCCATCGACGGCGGTGAAGCCCATGGTCGAAGCCCGGCTCTTGAGATCCTGCATGCCGCACATCGAGGCGCCGTTGCCCAGGTGGGCGACGATGACACGGCCGCGGGCGACGCCGGGTTCGAGGTGCTGCGGCAGCACCTCGGCAATGTATTCGTACGATAGCCCGTGAAAGCCGTAGCGCCTCACGCCTTGCGCGGTGATGGCGCGGGGCAGGGCAAACAGCTGTGCCAGTTCGGGCTGGCTGCGGTGAAACGCGGTGTCGAAGCAGGCGATCTGCGGTATGCCGGGCAGCGCTGCGGTCAGGGCATCGACGCCGGCCAGGTTGTGCGGCTGGTGCAGCGGCGCCAGCGGCGTGAAGCCGCGCAGGGTGTCGATCATGGCGCTGTCGAGCACGACCGGTTGCGAGAATTTCTCAGCGCCATGAACGATGCGATGGCCGACCCCGGCAATGTGCCAGCCCGCATCGCTGCGACGCAGCCGGTCCACCAGCAGAGCGAGGGCGGCCTTTTGCGGGGACTGCGCCGTGCTATCGAGTTCGAGGTCGGTGTCGGCCGTCACGCGCCCGGCCGCATCCTTGACCTTGAGGTGTGCTGCCTGCCCGCCGGCAGCGCCGATGCCGTCGATCTGGCCGACCAGTTCCGGCTTGCGGGATATCTCGGCCTTGCGCGCGAACAGGGCGAACTTGATCGAGGAGGAGCCGGCATTGAGGGTGAGGATTGCATCGGCCACGGTTGTTTGTCCTTAGATTTTTTTGCGTTTTGCATGCGCCATGACCATGGCCACGGCGGTGGAGGCGGTGCGCGTTTCGGCCGAGTCGGCGCGGCTGGTGAGCACGATCGGCACCCGCGCGCCCAGCACGATGCCGGAAGTCAGCGCGTCGGCCAGATATTCCAGTTGCTTGGCAAGCATGTTGCCGGACTCGATGTCCGGCACCAGCAGGATGTCGGCCTGGCCGGCGACCACCGACTTGATGCCCTTGGTGCGCGCGGCGACCAGCGAGATGGCGTTGTCGAAGGCCAGCGGGCCGTCCAGCAGGCCGCCGGTAATCTGGCCGCGGTCGGCCATCTTGCACAGCGCGGCGGCGTCGAGCGTGGCCTGCATGGTGATATTGACGGTTTCCACCGCGGCGAGGATCGCCACCTTGGGGTCGGCGATCTTCAGCATGTGCGCCAGGTCGATGGCGTTCTGCACGATGTCGACCTTGGCCGCGAGATCGGGCGCGACGTTCACCGCGGCGTCGGTGATGAACAGCAGGCGCGGGTAGGTCGGCACGTCCATCAGGAACACATGGCTGATGCGTCTTGCGGTGCGCAGGCCGGTGGCCTTGTCGACCACTTCGCTCATCAGTTCGTCGGTGTGCAGCGAACCCTTCATCAGCGCCTCGACCTGTCCTTCACGCGCCAGCGACACCGCCACTTCGGCCGCGGCGTGGCTGTGGGCGACGTTGATCAGGGTGCAGCCGTAGAGGTCGAGCTGGTTGCCTTCGGCGATCTGGCGGATCTTGTCCTCGGGGCCGACCAGGGTCGGGATGATCAGGCCGCGATCGCGCGCCAGCAAGGCGCCCTTCAGCGATTCGGTATCGCAGGGGTGGGCCACGGCCATCGAGATCGGGCTCAGTCCCTTGGTGATTTCCAGCAGGTGCTCGAAGCGCGCCTTGCGGGTTTCGGAGAGCTTGAAATCCGGCAGGTTGGCTTTCAGTCGCTTGATTTTTTCAGTGGGCGCCAGCACTTCTGCCGTGCCGCTGATCACCTTCTGTCCGTCCTGGTTGGTGCACAGGCAATCGAACACCATGTGATGGGTGCGCGGGTACTTCTTTTCGCAGGTGATGGTAACGGTCAGTGTGTCGCCGACGCGCACCGGCTGCGCAAAGTGCAGCGTCTGATCCTTGTACACCGTGCCCGGGCCGGGAAACTGGGTGCCGAGCACGTTGGAGATCAGGGCGCCGCCCCACATGCCGTGGGCGATGACCTCGCGCAGCATTGAGGAATGCGCGTATTCCGGATCGACATGCGAGGGATTGATGTCGCCGGACATGATGGCGTACATCTGGATGTCTTCGTGGCGCAGCGTGCGCACCAGACGCGCACTGTCGCCGACGGCTATTTCGTCGAAGGTGCGGTTTTCGATGTATTCGGAATTTGTGGCTTCGATCTGGGTCATGAGCGTGCTCCCTGCGAGCTTGTGAATAAATCTACTGTGCGTGCCGGATCAGGGCTTGGGCGGTGCTCGCTATCCTCATGTACAACGACGTACATTCCGGTAGCTTCGCTCCGGCCGCACCCCGCTGCGGCCCGCTCGCTACGATTTCTTCACAAGCTTTGAGTTAACAGTCTTATCTTAGCGCGAAATTGCTGCATTGCAATAACCTGTTTCAGCCAGATCCCGTGCGCGACAGGAGCAATAAGGTCGGCAGGGTGCTCACGCTACCCGGGACTTACACAAAGACGCCCGCCAATGTAAGGTAGTCATCGTCGTTACCGACTGTTGGCGCAAGGAGTGGCATTTCGCCATCCGCGCATTCAAACCGGGAGAAGGTTTTGCCGCTGCGCAAGATTCTGCTTGTCATTGTCATCGCCGTGGTCGTCGCACTGTATTTCGCGCTCGATCTCGGCCGTTACTTCAGCCTCGACACATTCAAGAGCCAGCAGGCGGCCATCGAGAACTGGCGCGCGGCGCAACCGCTGACGGCGGCGCTGCTGTTCTTTCTCGCCTATGTCGCCGTCACCGGCCTCTCGCTGCCCGGGGCGGCGTTGATGACACTCGCCGCCGGGGCAATCTTCGGCCTGCTGTGGGGCTCGCTGCTGGTTTCCTTTGCCTCCTCGATCGGCGCCACGCTGGCCTTCCTCGCCTCGCGCTTTTTGCTGCGCGACTGGGTGCAGGCCCGTTTCGGCGAGCGCCTGCGCGCGATCAACCAGGGCGTCGGCAAGGAGGGCGGCTTCTACCTGTTCACCTTGCGTCTGGTGCCGGTGTTTCCCTTCTTCATGATCAACCTCCTGATGGGCTTGACGCCCATGCCTGCGGCGACCTTTTATTGGGTCAGCCAGGTAGGCATGCTGGCCGGTACCCTGGTATATGTGAATGCCGGCACCCAGCTGGCCGGCATCAGCGGCCTCTCCGGCATTCTTTCGCCGGGCCTGATCGCCTCGTTTGCCCTGCTCGGCATCTTTCCGCTGATCGCCAAGAAAATCGTGGACGGCATCAAGGCGCGCAAGGTCTATGCGCGCTGGACCCGTCCGAAGCGCTTCGATCGCAACCTCATCGTCATCGGCGGCGGCAGCGCCGGTTTGGTGACCGCCTACATCGCCGCCGCGGTCAAGGCGAAAGTCACCCTGATCGAAAAGCACAGGCTTGGCGGCGACTGCCTCAACACCGGCTGTGTGCCGTCCAAGGCGCTGCTCCGCTCGGCGAAGTTTCTCTCGCATGTTGCCCGGGCACAGGAACTGGGTTGCCGCAGCGCCAGCGCCGACTTTTCGTTTGGCGAAGTCATGGAACGCGTGCAGCGCATCATCCGCCAAGTCGAGCCGCATGATTCGGTCGAGCGCTATACCGGCCTCGGCGTCGACGTGATCGAAGGCAGCGCGAAAATCGTTTCGCCCTGGGAAGTCGAGATCACGCGCCACAACGGAGCCACGGAGCGCATGAGCACGCGCAGCATCGTCATCGCCGCCGGAGCGCGCCCTTTTGTGCCGCCGATTCCCGGCATCGAAGAGGTTGGCTACCTGACCTCGGATACGGTCTGGAATCTGCGAGAACTGCCGCGTCGTCTGGTGGTGCTGGGCGGCGGGCCGATAGGCTGCGAACTGACGCAGGCCTTCGCCCGTTTCGGTGCGGGTTTGGGAAACACGGTGACGCAGGTCGAAATGCTGCCGCGCCTGATGATGCGCGAGGATCCGGACGTCTCGGAACTTGTGGCGCAGCGCTTCCGTACCGAAGGCATAGATGTACTGCTGAATCACAAGGCCGGACAATTCGTCGTTGAAAACGGCGAGAAGATCCTGATCGCGGAACATGAGGGTCGCGAAGTGCGCATCCCCTTCGATGCCGTGCTGGTCGCGGTGGGCCGCGTCGCCAACCTGAAAGGCTACGGCCTCGAAGAAGTCGGCATCACGACCGGTCGCACGGTCGGCACCAACGACTTCCTGCAAACCAGTTACCCCAACATCTATGCCGCCGGCGACGTCGCAGGCCCCTACCAGTTCACCCATACCGCCGCGCACCAGGCCTGGTATGCGGCGGTCAATGCGCTGTTCGATCCGTTCAGGAAGTTCAAGGCCGACTACTCGGTGATTCCCTGGGCGACATTTGTCGAGCCGGAAGTGGCGCGCGTCGGGCTCAACGAAACCGAGGCGAAGGAGCAGGGTATCGCCTGTGAGGTCAGCCGCTACGACATAGCCGACCTCGACCGGGCGATTGCCGACAGCGAGGCGCACGGCTTCATCAAGGTGCTGACCGTGCCGGGCAAGGACAGGATACTGGGCGTGACCATCGTCGGCGAGCATGCCGGCGACCTGATCGCGGAATACGTGCTGGCGATGAAGCATGGCATCGGCCTCAACAAGATCCTCGGCACCATCCATATCTACCCGACCATGGCAGAAGCCAACAAATATGTCGCTGGGGTATGGAAGAAGGCCCATGCGCCGCAAGCTTTGCTGGAATGGGTGCGGCGCTTCCACGCCTGGCGGCGGGGCGCCTGATGCAAGGCGTGCCGGGGCTTTCGATCATCCTGCCGGTCTTGAACGAGGCGCCGGGCATCGTCGCCGCGCTGCAAGTCCTGGCGCCCCTTCGCAGCCGCGGTGCGGAAGTGATCGTGGTCGACGGTGGCAGTGCGGATCGCAGCGCCGAACTGGCCGCACCTTTCGCCGATCAGGTGCTTGACGCACCACGCGGGCGGGCGAGCCAGATGAACGCCGGCGCCGCGGCAGCCCGCGGCGGAGCGCTGATCTTCCTGCATGCGGATAGCCGGTTGCCTGAAGATGCCGACCGTCTCGTGGCGCAGGCCATGGCCTGCGGTCATCAATGGGGGCGCTTCGATGTGGAGATCGAGGGCAAGTCCGCCTGGCTGCCGGTGGTGGCCGCGCTGATGAACCGGCGCTCGCGCCTGACGGGCATTGCCACCGGAGACCAGGCCGTGTTTGTCACGCGCGAGGTCTTCGCTGCGGTTGGCGGTTTTCCGGATATTCCGCTGATGGAGGACGTCGAATTGTCGCGCCGGCTGCTGCGGACCGGTCGCCCGGCCTGCCTTGCGGCACGGGTGACGACCTCGGGACGACGCTGGGAGGCGCACGGCGTGTGGCGCACGATCCTGCGCATGTGGTGGCTGCGATTGCGCTATTTCCTCGGCGCCGATCCGCAACGTCTGGCCGTGGAATACGGCTATGCACCGCGCGAATCCTGAAGCTCCGCTGCCGGTCGGCGTCGCCATCCTGGCGCGTTCGCCGGTTCCGGGCCAGGTCAAGACGCGCCTGATCCCGCTGCTCGGCGCGGAAGGCGCGGCCGGCCTGCAAGCCTGGATGCTGCAGCGGGCCGTGGCCACGGCGCTCGCGGCCGACGTCGGACCCGTCACACTCTGGTGCGAAGGCGATCCCGGGCAGCGCGACGTCATCCGCTGTCGCGAACTCGGTCCACTAAGCGTCCGGCCGCAAGTCGCGGGCGACCTCGGCCGGCGCATGCTGGCGGCGGTTGAGGAATCGCCAATCGCGGCGGGAACGCTGGTGATCGGCACCGACTGCCCCGTGCTGAGTGCCGAGCATTTGCGCGAGGCGGCGCGGTCTCTGACGGATCACGATGCGGTGCTGATCCCGGTCGAAGACGGCGGCTATGTCCTCATCGGCATGAAGGCAGCAGCGGCCGGCGCCTTTGCCGGCATTGACTGGGGAAGCTCGCGGGTCATGGCGCAGACCCGGCACAGCCTTGCCGGGATGGGGTGGCGCTGGACTGAACTGGCGATGCTGTGGGATGTCGATCGGGCGGAGGATGTCGAACGCCTCGCCGGAATGTTTCCGGAGTTGAGAAAGTTCGTGGGTCGCGCGCAGGATGGCGCCTGAAGGGATAACCCTAGGAACCTCACCACAGAGACACAGAGGCACAGAGGCACAGAGGCACAGAGGCACAGAGAAAAGCAATGAATCAAAGCCTTGCGGATCGGCGGCGACTCATCCGTCGGGTGATCTGACGCTACGACGCAGCGCTTTGTTTTTCCTCTGTGTTCTCTGTGCCTCTGTGGTTCAACTGAGCTTTTTGGGCTAACAGT
>JBIJDJ010000142.1:0-7552 GCA_044344175.1 Sulfuritalea sp. | reverse complement strand
CCGGTACCCGGGTGCCGATCTGGCTGCTCGGTTCCAGCCTGTTTTCCGCCCAACTGGCGGCGGAGCGAGGGCTGCCATACGCCTTCGCCTCGCACTTTGCGCCGCGCCTGCTGCATCAGGCGATCGCGCTGTACCGCAGCCGCTTCCGGCCCTCCGCGAGCCTTGCCGAGCCTTACGTGATGATCGGCGTGCCGCTGGTCGCCGCGCCCACCGACGCGGAAGCGGAGTTTCTCGCCAGCAGCGTCTATCAGCGCGTGCTCGGCATCCTGCACGGCGACCGCCGTTGCCTGCCGCCGCCAGTGGAGAATTTCATGGCCGGGCTGCATCCGCAGGAACGCGCCGGCATTGCCGATTTCCTCTCTGCCGCCGTGATCGGCGGGCCAGAAACCGTGGCTGCCGGTCTGGCGCAATTGCAGCAGGCGACGCTGGCCGACGAACTCATTCTGGTGTGCGACATCTTCGATCCGGAGCTTCGGCTGCGCTCGCTGGATATTGCCGCCGCGGCCTGCGGCCTGGGAAGCGAGCCGCAATGACTGCATTCGGCCTTGAAGCTTGCCTGAACGCCCGATTCGCCGTCCCGCCAGCGCCGACTATTGAAAACGAAGAATCGGGTCAGGCCGATTCGGCCCGGCTTTCCCGGAAGCCCTGATCTTCGGCTCGTGCTGACCCCGAAACGCCAATTCCGTCGTTTACACTTCAGGCGTGGATGATTCGCGCACTGACGAGACGCTCATGCTGGCCTGGCGCGACGGCGAGGCGGCGGCTTTCGAGGCGCTCTACGCGCGCCACCGCAGCCGCCTGTTGCGCTATCTGCTGCACCAGTGCGGTCGCCGCGAGCAGGCGGATGAAATGTTTCAGGAGATATGGATGTCGGTGATTCGCGCCCGCAGCGGCTACGAGGTATCGGCCAAGTTCACCACCTGGCTCTACCGCATCGCCCGCAACCGGCTGATCGACGGCTTTCGCGCGCGCGGCCGGCTGGCCGAGTTCGAGGTCGATGCCGTCGATGCCGATGGCGATCCGCCCGATTACCCGGCGCCGGCGGCCGGACAACCGGAGCGCCTGCTCGAACGCGCGCAACTGGCCGGGCGCCTGCTGGCCGCGGTCGAGGTCCTGCCGGGACCGCAACGGGAAGCCTTCCTGCTCGCCACCGAAGGCGGGCTAACCGTGGAAGAAATCGGCAATGCCACCGGCGCCGGTTTCGAGACAGCCAAAAGCCGTCTGCGCTACGCCTATGCGCGGCTGCGCAGCGAACTGGGGGATCTGCAATGACCCGTTCCGCTCTTCCGCCGGGGTCCGACGTACCGGAGTCGGCCGTAAGCGAGCTCCATGCGCTTTACCGCGAAGCCGCGCAAGCCGAACCGGATGCAATGCTCGACCGCAAGATCCTCGATGCGGCACGGGCCGGGTTGCGGGCCGCCGGCGCGACGAAAGCAAGGCGCCGGCCGCCATGGTGGAAAAACTGGTTGCCGGCGGCCTCCGCGCTTGCCATTGCGCTTGTCGGGCTGTCGGTCACCTGGCGCGTCATGGACCAGCAGGAGCGCGACCTGCGCCAGGAAATGAAGGCGGTAGAGGCTGTCCGTGAGCGTTCTGTTGAAGCGGCGAAGGGCGCCAGCCCGGTACAAGGCGCCGCTGACGCTTTGTCATTGCCTCGAACTCCAGCGCCGGTGGCGGAGAAAGGCCACCGCGCTGAATCGGTGGTGGTCAGGGATGCGCCGCCAACTGTACCCGAGCCCGTGGCGATGCCCGCGCCTGCAACTCCGGCACCAATGGCACCAATGGCACCGACGGTTGCCGACGAGGCGGTGAAGAAAAGCGCGCACGCCGAGAAAGAGGAACTGCGGGACCGGCGCGCCGCAAGCGTTGCCGCACGCGCCGCTTCCGGCCCGGCGCGGCAGGCAGGCAAGCTCGAAGCCGGCAGCCCCGCTATCGGCTCAAGCGGATCAAGCGGCGCAGCCGCCGCTGACTCGCTTGCCGGGCCGTCCGCCAAATCCGCAGCCAAATCCGTTGTTGGGTCCGTTGCCCTGCCGCCACCCGATGCTGCAACGCCGGAGGCCTGGCTGAAGCAGGTCCGCGAACTGCGCGTCGCCGGGCGCGACGCCGAGGCGGCACAAAGCCTGGCCCGGTTCCGTGCGCGTTATCCGGATTTCGCTTTGCCGGACGATCTGCTCAAGCCGAAATAGACCGGGAGCATTTTCGCCGTAAATGGATATCCGGACGGCGCTACCTTGTCGTCAAGAGCACCTCGCCGGCATTGACTCAAGGCAAATTCATCCCATAATCCGTATTCCGCATTTAGCGCGAGGAATTGACATGTCCGATGCAAAGGCATTTCTTGAGGCCCGTGATTTCCTGCTGCAGCGTCGCGGCGACCATGACGCCGCCATGCGCGGCTTCCGTTGGCCCGGGCTGACCCGATTCAACTGGGCGCTGGACTATTTCGATGACTACGCCGCCGGCAACGACAAGCCTGCCTTGTGGATCGTCGGCGAGGACGGCAGCGAGCAGAAGCGCTCCTTCGCCGCGCTTTCGGCGCGTTCCAACCAGGTAGCCAACTGGCTGCGCTCGCTCGGCGTCGCCCGTGGTGACCGGATACTGATGATGCTGGGCAACGAGGTCCCGCTCTGGGAAACCATGCTGGCGGCCATCAAGCTTGGCGCAGTCATCATTCCAGCCACTACGCTGCTCGCCACCGATGATCTTGTGGACCGCTTCGAGCGCGGAAATGTGCGCCACGTCGTGGTTGGCGCCGCGAACACCGATAAGTTCGCCGCGCTCCCGGGAGACTACACGCGCATCGCTGTCGGCGGAGCCGTTTCCGGCTGGCACGCGTTTTCCGATGCGGACGCCTTTCCGGCGACGTTCGAAGCGGATGGCCCGACCAACGCCAGCGACCCGATGCTGCTGTATTTCACCTCGGGCACCACCGCGAAACCCAAACTCGTTCTGCACACGCAGCAGAGTTATCCGGTCGGCCATCTGTCGACCATGTTCTGGATCGGGCTGCAACCGGACGATATCCATTGCAACATCTCCTCGCCGGGTTGGGCCAAGCATGCCTGGAGCTGTTTCTTCGCGCCGTGGAACGCAGGCTGCTGCATCTTCATCGCCAACTTTGCCCGCTTCAATGCCACGGCCCTGCTTGCGGTGCTGGAACGCTGTGGCGTGACCACCCTTTGCGCGCCGCCCACGGTCTGGCGGATGCTGATCCAGGAGGACCTCGCCGCGCATCGCAGCCAACTCAAGATCCGGATTCTTGTGGGCGCCGGCGAACCGCTCAACCCCGAGATAATCGACCAGATCAGGAATGCCTGGGGCCTGACGCTGCGCGACGGTTTCGGCCAGACCGAAACCACCGCGGTGATCGGCAACCCGCCTGAGCAGCGGCTCAAGCCCGGCTCGATGGGGCGCCCGCTTCCCGGTTACGACGTCGTTCTGCTCGATGCCGACGGCAACGAGGCCGATGAGGGCGAAATCTGCCTCAAGCTGAATCCGCGTCCGCTGGGACTGATGGTCGGCTACATGGACAGCGCGGAAAAGACCGCCGATGTCATGCGCGACGGCTACTACCGCACAGGCGACGTCGCCAGCCGCGATGCCGACGGCTACATCACCTACGTGGGCCGTGCCGACGACGTATTCAAGGCCTCGGACTACCGGATCAGCCCGTTCGAACTCGAGAGCGCATTGCTCGAGCATCCGGCAGTCGCCGAAGCGGCCGTCGTGCCCAGTCCCGATCCGGTGCGTCTGGCGGTACCGAAGGCATTCCTGATCCTGACCCAGGGAACCGAGCCGAGCCGAGATCTTGCGCGCGACATCTTCGCCTTCGTGCGCGGCAATCTCGCCCCCTACAAGCGCATCCGCCGCATCGAGTTTTCGGATTTGCCGAAGACCATCTCCGGCAAGATACGCCGCGTGCAGTTGCGTGCTTTCGAGGCGGAGCAGCGCAGCAAGGGTACCCGAGGCGAATGGGAATTCTTCGAGGAAGACTTTCCGGAACTCAAGTAGGCTGCCTTCCGGCGGCCGCAAACAAACGATTTCTGGCAATCCAGGCGACCTATGACAATACGCTATCCCGACATTCTCAGCCATCGCTGCGCCTCCCAGATCTGGGAGTGGGACGAGCGTGACGCGATTACCTATGCGCTTGCCGTGGGACTCGGGAGCGACCCGACGGACCGTCGCGCTCTGCCGTTTGTCTATGAGAAGGATCTCAAGGTCGTGCCCAGCTTTCCGACCGTGCTGGCGTGGATCGTCGAGCCGACCTTCGAGCAGCTTGGCGTTGATCCGGTCACGGCGCTGCACGGCGAGCAGAAAATCGAAGTCCATCGCCGCATCAGCGCTCCGTTCAAGGTGTCGGTGCAAGGCAGCGTTGTCGATGTGTTCGACAAGGGCAGCGGTCGCGGCGCCATCATTGTTACCCGGCACGTAATTGCCGACCTTGCCGACGGCCAGCCGATCGCGACACTGACCACCACGTGCTTCGGCCGTGCCGAAGGCGGCTGCGGCGGATCGACCAATCCCGCGCCATCACCCCATACGGTGCCGGACAGGGCGCCGGACAACTCGCTCGACGTGCCAACCCGGCCGGATCTTGCCTTGCTGTACCGGCTGACCGGCGATCGCAACCCGATACACGCAGACCCGGCCGCCGCGCTCGCAGCAGGGTTTGACCGGCCTATTCTTCATGGACTGTGCAGCTTCGGCATTACCTGCCGGGCGATTCTCGAAACCTACGCCGACTTCGATCCCGACCGCATACTCAGCCATCAGGCGCGTTTCAGCTCGCCCGTGCTTCCCGGTCAAACCCTCGCCGTGGAAATGTGGCGCGATGAAAACGCAATTTCCTTCCAGGCGCGGGTAAGGGAAAGCGGTCGGCTGGCTCTTTCCAACGGCAAATGTATTCTGCGCGATGCCTGATCTCGAAAGGAGCCGTCGGATTTCAGCTTCCATGAAGCTGCTGTTGGAAAAATCATCCTGCCGGCCATGGCCCGGCGCTCGCGATCCGAAAAGAATACTCCCGGCCATCGAGCAAGAGACTCATTTGCCGCCATGTGCTATTGCCAAAGCACCAGGGCCTGGCTGCAGGATATTTCCCTGCTCGAACCGACTGCCTTTAACATTGGCGAATTCGTCGCGCCGCTCGATTGCCGTGGCAGTCAAGCGTATCGGTTTTCCCTGAAGCGGGACTTTGAGACATAACCAGATTGGAACAGGACGCAAATGAGTAAAGAAAAAGCCAGAAAGTTGCCGCTGGGCATCACGGAAGTCGTCCTGCGCGACGCGCACCAGTCCCTGCTGGCGACGCGCATGCGCATCGATGACATGCTGCCCATCGCGGCCAAGCTCGACCAGGTCGGATTCTGGTCGCTCGAGACGTGGGGCGGCGCCACCTTCGACACCTGCATCCGCTATCTGGGCGAAGATCCCTGGGAGCGTCTGCGCACACTGAAGAAGGCCATGCCCAGGACACCGCAGCAGATGCTGTTCCGCGGGCAAAACATCCTCGGCTATCGCCACTACGCCGACGATGTCGTCGAGAAATTCGTCGAACGGGCAGCCGCCAACGGGATTGACGTGTTCCGCATCTTCGACGCCATGAACGACCCGCGCAACCTGGAAACGGCGATCCGCGCGGTCGTCAAACAAGGCAAACATGCCCAGGGAACACTGTCCTACACGGTCAGTCCGGTAGACACGATCGACAAATGGGTGGCCCTGGGCAAACGCATCGAGGATATGGGCTCACACTCAATTTGCATCAAGGACATGGCGGGGCTGCTCACGCCCTACGTGGCCTATGAACTGGTGGGCAGGCTCAAGCAGGCGCTCGCCATCCCCATCCACATGCAGTGCCACGCCACGACCGGGATGTCCACCGCCGCCTACCTCAAGGCCATCGAGGCCGGCGTCGACAACGTCGACACGGCGATTTCGTCGATGAGCATGACCTATGGCCACTCGCCCACCGAGAGTCTGGTCGCCATCCTGGCGGGCACCGAGCGGGCCACCGGGCTGGATATGGCATTGCTGGCGGAAATCGCCGACTATTTCCGCGAAGTTCGCAAGAAATATGCGAAGTTCGAGGGCTCGCTGAAAGGCATCGATGCCCGCATCATCATCGCGCAGGTTCCCGGCGGCATGCTTACCAATATGGAAAGTCAGCTACGGGAACAGGGCGCGACCGACAGGATGGCCGAGGTGCTGGCCGAAATTCCCCGCGTGCGGGAAGACCTGGGCTTCATCCCCCTTGTCACGCCGACATCGCAGATTGTCGGCAGCCAGGCCGTGATCAACGTTCTGAGCGGCGAGCGATACAAGTCGATGACGAAGGAAACCGCGGCCATACTCAAAGGGGAGTACGGCGCGACCTCGGCACCGGTCAACAAGGAACTGCAGAAGAAAGTCCTTGCCGGCGCCGAGCCGATCACCTGCCGTCCGGCCGACCTCATCGCGCCGGAGATGGACAAGCTCAGCGCCGAACTCGGCGCCATCGTCGCGGAGAAGGGAATACGCTGGGGCGAAGACAAGGTCGACGATGTGCTCACCTACGCGCTGTTTCCGCAGGTCGGCCTCAAATTCCTCGAGAACCGCGACAACCCGGCAGCGTTCGAGCCGGTTCCGACGGCAGAGGCAGTCACACCGAAAGGCGACGCGCCCCTGATCGCCATCGGGGAAGTGTTCACCGTCACAGGCAGGGGACAGACCTTTCAGGTCCAGGTTTCCGCGCTCGGCGGTCAATCCGCAGCCGGCACAACCGCGTCCGCGGTCCAGGCCGGATCCGCTCCCGGCTCAATGAAGAAGGCGACCATGGGTTCCCCCATGGCCGGAAACATCTGGAAGATTGAAGTCCAGCCCGGGCAGGTGGTAGAGGAAGGCGACCTGCTGTTCATTCTCGAGGCCATGAAAATGGAATGCGAAGTTCTGGCCGCGCGGTCCGGCGTCATCGCCGACATCCTGGTCGGGAAGGGCGACAAGGTTGTCGCCGGGCAAGCCCTGCTGAGCTTCCAGGATGGAGCGGGTGCTGGCGCCGGTGCTTCCGCTCCGTCTGCCGCAGGCCCCGTGGCCGGCAACATTCAGAACGGAATCACCGCACCCCTGGCCGGCAATGTCTGGAAGATCGAGGTGACGCAAGGGCAGCGCGTTGAGGAAGGAGACCTGCTGCTGATCCTCGAAGCCATGAAGATGGAGAACGAGATCGTCGCCGACAGGGACGGGACCGTTGAGCAACTCCTCGTCCAGGAAGGCAACAAGGTCGCGGTCGGACAGGTATTGCTGACTTTGGTTTGACTGGTGACTGCGGGCGACCGCGACAGAGGATCAGTAACCCTTGATTTATCGTCGTTCAGGGCGTCGCCGGCGGTTCCCATTCGATGAGGTGAGTTCGACGCCGGTTAGCGGGCGTCGAAAATTCACTTTCTTACAGCGGGCACTGACCAGTTGGTGCTGCCGGCCATCTGCGGACGTAGCGACAGCGTTGGTAAGCCGATTTTGAGAGGCCGGTGAACCTTTGATACCCGCCATTCGCAGTAGCCGCCAATCGAAACAACAA
>JBIJDJ010000141.1:0-7584 GCA_044344175.1 Sulfuritalea sp. | reverse complement strand
ACGGTTCATTGGTTTTCCGCCGCATCTAGACCGATGCGGCGATGAAGCCGGTCGCCCCCCTGTCGGTTCCCCTCAGACCATCGCGCCAATTGCTGGTGATCCAGTCTCTGGCCCATCTTGCCGCGGCAGGCGCCGTGCTGGCCGGCAACCTGCCGCCGTGGCTGGCGGCGGTCCTGCTGCTGCTGACCGGTGCTTCGCTGGCACATTTGCGCCATCCGCTACCGGTCGCTTCCCTGATCCTGGGCGGCGACGGGGATATTGAAATAGTCGGCGTTGACGGCACGGCGAGCGAAGCCGTGGTACATCCGCATACTCTGGTGCTGTCGTTTCTGGTGGTGCTGCTGTACCGGAGCCAAGGGCGCTTGCGTTTCCTGACCCTGCTCGGCGACAGTCTTGCGGCAGAAGATTTCCGCCGGTTGCGGCTCTGGCTGCGCTGGCGCTCGACCGCCGCGAATCCAGCCTGACAAGCCTGATCAGTTCTGGCGCGGGTGCAGCACCGTTTCCAGGGCGCGCGGCAGGGTGTCCGGGTAGTCGCGGCTGAAGTGCAGGCCCCGGCTTTCGTGCCGGCGCTGCGCGCTTTTCACGATCAGATGGGCGGTCAGCACCAGGTTGCGCAGTTCGATCAGGTCGTTGCCGACCCGGTAGTTGGCGTAGAACTCGTCGATTTCCTTTTCCAGCAGGCGGATACGATGCAGCGCGCGTTCCAGGCGCTTGCTGGTGCGCACGATGCCGACGTAGTCCCACATGAAGCGCCGCAATTCCGCCCAGTTGTGCGAGATGACAATTTCCTCGTCGGCGTCGCGCACGCGGCTTTCGTCCCATTGCGGCAGATGCGGCAGGGGATCGATCGGCGCCGCCAGGATATCGTCTGCCGCGGCGGCGGAAAACACCACGCACTCGAGCAGCGAGTTCGACGCCAGACGGTTGGCGCCGTGCAGGCCGGTGAAGGCCGTTTCGCCCACCGCATAGAGCCCCGCCAGGTCGGTGCGCGCCGCCAGATCGGTGACCACGCCGCCACAGGTGTAGTGGGCGGCGGGCACTACGGGGATCGGCTCCTGCGTGATGTCGATGCCGAGTTGCAGGCAGCGGGCATGGATGGTCGGAAAGTGATTCCTGAGGAAATCGGCAGACTTGTGCGTCATGTCGAGGAACACGCAGTCGAGGCCGTGACGCTTCATCTCGAAGTCGATCGCACGGGCGACGATGTCACGCGGTGCAAGTTCGGCGCGGCTGTCGTGGTCGGGCATGAAACGCGTGCCGTCGGGCAGGCGCAGCAGTCCGCCTTCGCCGCGCAGGGCTTCCGAAATCAGGAAAGACTTGGCATGCGGGTGGTACAGGCAGGTCGGGTGGAACTGGATGAACTCCATGTTCGCCACGCGGCAGCCGGCGCGCCACGCAATCGCTACGCCGTCGCCGGTGGCTGTGTCGGGATTGGTGGTGTACAGATAGACCTTGCCGGCACCGCCAGTGGCCAGCGCCGTATGGCTGGCGCCCAAAGTCAGCACTCGGTCGCGGGCGATGTCGAGCACATAGGCACCGAGGCAGCGATTGCGCGGCAGGCCGAGCTTGGCGGCGGTAATCAGGTCGACCGCGATGTGTCTTTCCAGAACGGTTATGTTGGGATGGTTCTTCACCTGTTCGGTCAGGGTCTGCTGCACCGCCGTACCCGTTGCGTCGGCGGCATGGATGATTCGCCGCTGGCCGTGGCCGCCTTCACGCGTCAGGTGGAAGCCCAGCGGCGAATCATCCGGGGTGAACGGAACCCCGCGCGCGATCAGCCATTCGATGGCCTCGCGGCCGTGCTCGACGACAAAGCGCGTCGCGGCCGGGTCGCACAGGCCAGCCCCGGCAATGAAGGTATCGTCGATGTGGGCTTGAATGCTATCGGCGGGGTCGAGTACGGCGGCGATCCCGCCCTGTGCCCAGCTAGAAGCCGAGTCCGTCAGCGTCCTCTTGGTGACCAGTGCTACCCGGCGACTGTCGGCGAGCCGCAATGCCAGGGACTGACCCGCCAGGCCGCTGCCGATGATGAGAACGTCGAAATGCTGGATAGCGGCCGGATTCATGGGGCCGGACTATATCACTGCCGCAGGTGTGGAACTATTTGTACGGACTCCGGTCACTGTCGGCAACGGTTGCGTTAGCAGATTCATGACAACGCGAAATGTGGGTGGAGTGGATTGTTATACTCGCTTGCGGTCAATTCATGGCCGGACATGTCCAACAGGCGGGAACAAACAACAAACTCCATGGGAGATCGCGAAGCAGACCGGACACTGGTCGAGCGGGTGCAGGCGGGTGACAAGCAGGCGTTTGGTCTGCTGGTCTCCAAGTACCAGCGCAAGCTCGGGCGTCTGATTTCGCGCATGGTGCGTGACTCGGCAGAGGTGGAGGATATCGTTCAGGACAGTTTCATCCGGGCCTACCGGGCATTGCCGGGTTTTCGCAACGACAGCGCGTTTTATACCTGGCTCTACCGGATCGGCGTCAATACCGCGAAGAACTGGCTGATGACACATGGTCGGCGTGCTTCGGCGACGACCGGGGTGGATAGCGAGGAGGCGGAAAATTACGACGATGCCGACCTGCTACGCGACAACGACACGCCCGAGCGCCTGTTGATGACCAAGCAGATCGGGGAAGCCGTGAACGCTGCCATGGAAGCCCTGCCTGAGGATTTGCGCGCGGCGATCATGCTGCGCGAGATTGATGGTTTGTCGTATGAGGAAATTGCGCAAGTCATGGACTGTCCGATTGGAACCGTCCGCTCGCGGATTTTCCGCGCACGCGACGCGATTTCGGAGCGATTGAGGCCCTTGCTCGATGCGGCCCCCGACAAGAGATGGTGACGACATGAAGACACGGATTTCGGCCCTGATGGATGGCGAGCTAGAACAACACGAGCTTGCCGAAACGCTGCAGTCGCTGCGCCGCAGCGACGATTTGCGCAGAGAGTGGCGCGACGGCCACCTGATCGGGGCGGCGCTGCGCGGCGAACACCGGCTCGACCTCGATGTCACCACACGTGTCATGTCGGCGCTGGATACCGAGCCCACGGTGATGGCGCCCGCATCCCGCCGCGCGCCGGCGTGGCCGCGGCCGCTGCTGGCGCTGGCCGCATCGGCGGCAGGCGTGGCCGTGGTCGCCTGGCTGGTGCTGGCACCGGATGGCAGCGGGTTGCCTGCGGGCCCGCCTGCGGCGACCGGCGGATTGGCTGCGGCCAGGCCGGGACCGGTGGTGGCGCAAACCCAATCCACACCGCGCCTGCAGGAATATCTGGTGGCGCATCAGGCGTACGCGCCGGGCGGCGTCATCGGCGGCGCCGCGCGCAATATCCGCACCGTGGCGGCAAGCGGCGACGGACGGTGATGCCGGCGCGTATTTCCCTGCTGATTCTGTCAGCACTTCTGCTGGTACCCATGCTGGCAACTGAGCCGGCACTGGCCGAGGATGGCCTGGCCCTGCTGAATCGCATCGCGCAAGGCTCCCGGCAACTTACCTACAGCGGCGTTTTCGTCTATCGCAGCGGGGGCCGGGTGGACATCTCGCGGATTGCGCATTCGGTCAGCGATGGAGTTGAAGTCGAGCGTATCGAGGCGCTCGACGGCAGCCCGCGCGAGGTGTTGCGTGCCGGCAGCGAAGTCAAATGCTTTTTCCCCGAAGAGAAGCTTCTGATCATCGAAAACCGGCCCGGCCAACGGGGATTTCCTACCCTGCTGCCGGCGGGCCTGGGCAGTTTGCCGGAGCACTATGCGATTCACGGCGGCAATTCGGGGCGGGTCGCGGGGGTGAGCAGTCGCGCCGTGCTGCTCAAGCCGCGCGACGAATGGCGCTATGGGCATGAGTTCTGGATGGATGCGGCGAGCGGCTTGCTGCTGAAAGCTACGCTTCTCGGCGCCGGCGGCGAAGCGCTGGAGTCTTTTACCTTCACCCAGATCAAGATCGGTGGCCCGCTGGAGCACGGTGCCCTGAAGCCCGGATTCGACCTCGAGCGGGTACGGGTGCAACAGGTCCGCACCACGGAACTGCGGCCGGACGACACGGGCTGGGTCTTCCGCACGCTGCTGCCCGGATTCCGCAAGGTGGCATCCATGAAGCGGCAGGCGGATGCCGGGAGTGCCGAGAGCCTGCACGTGGTGTTTTCCGATGGATTGGCATCGATCTCGGTATTCATCGAGCCCGGCGGATCGGCCAGCGAGCAGGAGGCGACGGCCACCCTCGGCCCGGTAAACGTCTATCGGCGCCAGGTCGAAGAACACCGCGTGGTTGTCATGGGCGAAGTACCGGCGATAGCCGTCAGGCGCCTTGGCGAAGGCGTGGAGCGGAGGCACAAATGACCCACTGCGATGCGGTGGTGGTGGCCGTAGCCGGTCGCGAGGTCTGGGTTGAAGTTCCTGAACGGGCTCCGAACTGTGGCAGTTGCAAGACTGCGGATGCGTGCCAGACGGGTCTGCTCGGCCTCAGCGCGGGGCCGCGCCGCTACCGGCTGGAAAATCGCATCGGGGCGCGTGTCGGCGACCATGTGCAACTGACCGTGGCCGACGGCACCGTGTGGCGTGCCTCGCTGCTGTCGTACGTGCTGCCGCTGCTGCTGGCCATTGGCGGGGCGGCCATCGGGCAGTTCGCCGCGGGCGATGTCGGGGCCGTGACGGGAATGCTGGCCGGCCTTGGCTGCGGTCTGGTGCTGTTGCGGCGCAACGAGATTCGCGCACGCAGCGATGCCAGTGTGTTTTCATTGCAGATCGAAACCATGAAAGTACGATTCAAGGAGCAATCATGAACAAATTTGTCATCTCTCTCGCGCTGGCCTTCTCCTCGGTGCTGCCCTTGCAGGTGCAGGCACGCGATCTGCCGGACTTCGTGGAACTGGTCGAGAAGCAGGGCGCCACGGTGGTCAATATCAGCACTACCCAGGTCGTCAAGGGACGCCGCGGCGGCCCCCAACTCCCGTTTGACGGGGATGAAGCCGCCCAGGAACTCCTGCGCCGCTTCTTCCCGGGCCAGATTCCGAATCAACCCGGCGTACCTCAGGAATTCAAGAACCGTTCGCTGGGTTCGGGCTTCATCATCAGCGCCGACGGCCACATCCTGACCAATGCGCACGTGGTTGACGGCGCCGACGAAGTGCTGGTCAAACTTACCGACAAGCGCGAGTTCAAGGCCAAGGTGCTGGGCACCGACAAGCGTACCGATGTCGCCCTGATCAAGATCGAAGCCAGCAATCTGCCGGTGGCCAAGCTCGGCGATTCGGCCAGGCTCAAGGTCGGCGAATGGGTGGTGGCGATCGGTTCGCCCTTCGGCTTCGAGAACACGGTGACGGCAGGCATCGTCAGCGCCAAGGGGCGTTCGCTGGCGCACGAGAACTATGTGCCCTTCATCCAGACCGACGTCGCGATCAACCCGGGCAATTCGGGCGGGCCGCTGTTCAACATGAAGGGCGAGGTGGTCGGCATCAACTCGCAGATCTTTTCCCGTTCCGGCGGCTCCATGGGCCTCTCCTTTGCGATCCCGATCGACCTGGCGAACGATATCCAGACCCAGTTGCGGGCGAAAGGCAAGGTCAGTCGCGGTCGTCTGGGCATCGGCATCCAGGAAGTCAGCAAGGAACTCGCGGACTCGTTCAATCTGGGCAAACCGCAGGGTGCGCTGGTGGCCTCGGTTGAAAAAGGCTCGGCGGCGGACAAGGCGGGAATCGAAGTCGGCGACATCATCCTCAAGTTCGACGGCAAGGCGGTAATCGAGTCCATCGACCTGCCGCGCATGGTGGGAGCCACCCGCCCCGGCACCAAATCCGTGGTGCAGGTGTGGCGCAAGGGCAGTTCCCGCGAGTTGGGGATCACGGTTGGCGAAATACCCGACGAAGAGGACAAGACTCAGGTCGCCGCGCGCGGCGGCAAGCCCGCGGAGCCGCAGGCCGCCAACCGGCTCGGACTGGTGCTGGCCGTGCCGACGGCGGAGCAGAAGAAGGCGCTGGACATCCAGCATGGCCTGATTGTCGAAGACGTCAAGAACGGCAGTACGCGCAGCGAAGTGCGGGCCGGCGACATCATCCTGTCGGCGATCGTCAAGGGCACGCAAATAGACATCAAGTCCCTGTCCCAGTTCAATGACATAGTGAAGGGCCTCGACAAGAGTGCGACGATGACCCTCCTGGTCAAGCGCGGCGACTCGCAGACGTTCATCAGCATCAAGGGCCCGTCCGATAAGTAATTTTCCCGACGGCCGGTCGTCGCCGCGGCTACGGTTGTACAGCCGCGACTACTGTCATCTGTGCCACGACATGCTCGCCGCGCTGGAAGCACTGCGCGGCGAGCCCGGCGTGGCATTTTTCGATATCGATGTGGTGGATGTCGATGCCGACCCGGTACTCGAAGCGAAATACAACGAACTGGTTCCGGTACTGGTCGATGGCGAGGGCCGCGAACTCTGCCATTACTTTCTCGATGCGGCGAAAGTGCGTGAATATTTGGGTGCTTTAGGCTAAAATCCGCCCCTTGTTTTAATGCCTCCAAGGTGCTCAACAGGCCCTGAACGAGCGCTGTTGACCTCATGGATCACATCCGCAACTTCTCCATCATTGCCCACATCGACCACGGTAAATCCACCCTGGCCGATCGCATCATCCATCGCTGCGGCGGTCTGTCCGACCGTGAAATGGAGGCGCAAGTTCTTGATTCAATGGATATCGAGCGCGAGCGTGGCATCACCATCAAGGCGCAGACAGCGGCGCTCAGCTACACGGCGCGAGACGGACAGACCTACAACCTGAACCTGATCGATACCCCGGGGCACGTGGACTTCTCCTACGAGGTGAGTCGTTCGCTTTCCGCCTGCGAAGGGGCTCTGCTGGTGGTTGACGTCTCGCAGGGAGTCGAGGCGCAAACCGTGGCGAATTGCTACACGGCGATCGAATTGGGCGTCGATGTGGTGCCGGTGCTGAACAAGATCGACCTTCCGGCGGCCGACCCCGACAATGCACGCCAGGAAATCGAGGATGTGATCGGCATCGATGCCACCGATGCGGTCCTTTGCTCGGCAAAGACTGGCCTCGGCGTGGACGACGTGATCGAAGCCGTCATCGCCCGCATCCCCCCGCCCAAGGGCGACCCGGAGGCGCCGCTCAAGGCGCTGATCATCGACTCGTGGTTCGATAACTATGTCGGCGTCGTGATGCTGGTGCGCGTGGTGGACGGCAAGGTGCGCGCCAAGGACAGGATCCTGCTGATGGCGGAAGGCTCGCAGCACCTGTGCGAACAGGTCGGCGTATTCACGCCCAAATCGGTGACGCGCAGCGAGTTGCGCGCGGGCGAGGTTGGCTTCATCATTTCCGGCATCAAGGAACTCGACGCCGCCAAGGTGGGCGACACGGTGACCATAGCCGACAGGCGAGCCATCCAGGCCCTGCCCGGCTTCAAGGAAATCAAGTCGCAGGTGTTCGCCGGCCTCTATCCGATCGAATCCAACCAGTACGAATCATTGCGCGACTCGCTGGAGAAGCTCAAGCTCAACGACGCCTCGCTGCACTACGAGCCGGAAGTATCGCAGGCGCTTGGCTTCGGCTTTCGCTGCGGCTTCCTCGGCCTG
>JBIJDJ010000084.1:0-12400 GCA_044344175.1 Sulfuritalea sp. | reverse complement strand
GTTGCACATCGACCCCAACAAATGCACAGGCTGCCTGCAATGCGAGATGGCCTGTTCGTACGAGAACTACGGGATGTTCAATCTCTCCAAGTCGCGGATCAAGGTTTTCAGCTTCGAGCACGAAGGACGCAAGGTGCCCTATACCTGCACGCAATGTGCCGACGCATGGTGCATGACAGCCTGCCCGGTCGATGCCATCCGCATCGATGCGGCGACCGGCGCCAAGGTCGTGCATGAGGATGTCTGCGTCGGCTGCAAGGTGTGCACCATTGCCTGTCCGTTCGGTACCGTCAACTATGTGGCCGACTCGGGCAAGGTGCAGAAATGCGATCTCTGCGGCGGTGACCCCGCATGTGTCACGGCCTGTCCGACGGGCGCCATCACTTACGTCGACGCCGACTGGACCGGACTCGAGAAAATGCGCCAGTGGGCTGGCAAGACCGACACACAACCGCGCGCCAGCGCCTAAGGAGACAGACATGGGATGGACACGAAAAATCCTGCGCGTTGACCTGACCAAGGGCAGCTGCAAATCCGAACCCCTCAACATGGAGTGGGCACAGCAGTACCTCGGGCAGCGCGGGCTGGCCACCAAGTACTTCGTCGAGGAAGTCGACCCCAAGGTCGACCCGCTGTCGGCGGCCAACAAGATGATCATGGCCACCGGGCCGCTCACCGGCACCATGGCCTCCACCGGCGGACGCTACTCGATCATTACCAAGGGACCGCTGACCGGTGCCATCGCCTGTTCCAATTCCGGTGGCTTTTTTGGTGCCGAACTCAAGATGGCCGGCTGGGACATGATCATTTTTGAAGGCAAATCCGCGAAGCCCGTCTATCTGTCGATCGAGAACGACAAGGCCGAACTGAAGGATGCCGCGCACCTGTGGGGCAAGACCACATGGGACACTGAAGAAATCATCAAGAAGTCGCATCAGGATCCGCAAACCCGGGTTGCCTCGATTGGTCGCGCCGGCGAGAACGGCGTGCTCTATGCCTGCGTCGTCAATGACCTGCATCGTGCCGCCGGTCGTTCCGGAGTCGGCACCGTGATGGGCTCGAAGAACCTCAAGGCTGTTGCCGTGCGCGGCACTGCCGGAGTCTCCGGAATCAAGGACTTCAAGGGATTCCTGGCGGCCACCATCGCCGCCAAGAAAGTTCTGTCCGATCATCCTGTTACCGGGCAAGGTTTGCCCAAGTACGGCACGCAGGTTCTGATGAACGTCATCAACGAAATGGGGGCACTGCCGACGCGCAACGCGCGCGAGGTGCAGTTCGAAGGCGCGCGCGATATTTCGGGTGAAGCCATGCACGAAAAGCGGCCCACCGACGGCAAGGCCAACCTTGTCACCAATGCCGCCTGCTTCGGCTGCACCATCGCCTGCGGACGCATCTCGCAGGTGGATCAGAAACATTTCAGCGTCGTCAACAATCCCAAGTACTGGGGTGCCTCCGGTGGCCTCGAATACGAGAACGCCTGGTCGCTGGGTGCCGCCAACGGGGTCAATGACCTCGATGCGCTGACCGTTGCCAACTTCATCTGCAACGAAGACGGCTTCGATCCGATCACCTTCGGTTCTACCGTTGCGGCCGTCATGGAACTGTTCACCATGGGCGTCCTGACCAAGGAACAACTCGGCGTCGAGTCACCTTTCGGTTCGGCCCAGGCCCTGATCGACTTTGCCCACATGACTGCCGAGGGCCGCGGCTTCGGCAAGGAACTCGGGCTCGGCTCGAAGCGCCTGACCGAAAAATACGGCCATCCTGAATTGTCGATGACGGTCAAGGGCCAAGAGTTTCCTGCCTACGACCCGCGCGGCATCCAGGGCATCGGTCTGGGTTACGCCACTTCCAATCGTGGCGCCTGCCACCTGCGCGGCTATACGGTGGCTTCCGAAGTGTTCGGCATACCGGTCAAGACCGATCCGCACGTCACCGACGGCAAGGCCGATCTGGTCAAGGCCTTCCAGGACGCCACCGGTGCCTTCGACTCTTCCGGTCTTTGCATATTTACAACGTTCGCGTGGACGCTGGCCGATCTGCAAACCCAGGTCGACACGGCGTGCGAGGGCGGTTGGAGCATGGAGAAACTGGTCGATCTCGGCGAGCGGGTCTGGAACATGGAACGTCTGTTCAACAACGCCGCCGGCTTCACCGCCAAGGACGACGATCTGCCGAAGCGGCTCAAGACCGAAGCGCCGGCCGGCGGCCCGACCAAGGGTCTGGTGTCGGGCGTCGACAAGATGATGCCAGAGTACTATAAGGCGCGCGGCTGGGATGCCAAAGGCGTTCCGACCAAGGACACCCTGACGCGGCTGGGCCTGTAATTCGTCTGCATTACCCCGGGGGATCGGCGCTGCCGGTCCCCTGCTCGTTTTGAGGAAACAAATATGGCCCCCACGCTCACTTCGTTCGCTGCCCCCACGGGGGGCGCTGCCTCCCTCGGGACGGCCCTTCGGGAGGCGGTATGAAACACGTCATCATTGGCAACGGTCCGGCCGGCCTGGTCGCCGCCGAAACCCTTCGTCGTCTGCAGCCGGATGCCGAAATCGCCCTCATCGGCGATGAAGCGGAACCGCCGTATTCGCGCATGGCGATTCCCTATTTCCTGATCGGAAAGATTGCCGACAGCGGCACGCACCTGCGAAAAAGTCACGACCATTACGCGAAGGAACACATCCACCTGATCGAAGGCAAGGTGGCCAGGGTCGATGCCCAGGCAAAGCAGGTGGAATTCGCCAGCGGCGAGCGCCTGCCCTACGACCGCCTGCTGATCGCCAGCGGCTCGCAGCCGCTGCGACCGAAGGTGCCCGGCATGGATCTGGCCGACGTCCATACCTGCTGGACCATCGAGGACGCGCGGGCGATCGCGAAGAAGGCGGCACCCGGCGCACGCGTGCTGCAGATCGGCGCCGGCTTCATCGGCTGCATCATCATGGAGGCGCTAGCCGCCCGTGGCGTCAAACTGACCGTGGTCGAGATGGGCGACCGCATGGTGCCGCGCATGATGACGGCCAAGGCCGGCAACATGATCCGGCAGTGGGTCCAGAAGAAAGGGGTTGCCGTGCATGTCAATGCCGGGGTGACCGCCATCGAGCAAAAAGACGGCGTGCTGCTGGCCAAACTCAGCACCGGCGCCGAAATCGTCGCCGACCTGGTGATCTGTGCCGCAGGCGTGACGCCGAACACGGGCTTTCTGGCGGGCAGCGGGGTTGCGGTCGAGCGCGGCATTCGCGTCGATGCGGGAATGCGCACCAGCGTAACGGACATCTACGCCGCAGGTGATGTCACCGAAGCCGCCGGATTTCACACGGGTCAGCCCGAACTCAACGCGATCCAGCCCAATGCCGTCGATCAGGCGCGCGTTGCCGCGCACAACATGGCCGGTGGCGCGGCGCTGAGCGGCGGCAGTCTGGCGATCAACGTGCTCGACACGCTGGGGCTCGTATCAACATCCTTTGGCCAGTGGCAAGGCGTCGGCAAGGAGCAGGGCGGTGCGACCGTGGAACTGGTCGATGACGCCAGGTATCGCTATCTGTCGCTGCAGTTCCAGGACGATGTGCTGATCGGCGCCACCAGCATCGGCTGGACCGACCACGTCGGTGCCCTGCGCGGCCTGGTGCAGACGCAGGCACCTTTGGGTGAGTGGAAGGGCCGCCTGCTGGACGATCCCACTTGTTTCATGGAGGCCTATCTGGCAACGGTCCAGAAGGCGGCATGAGAATCACCTTCAAGCTGTTTGCCCAACTCCAGGACTACCTGCCGGCCGAAGCCAGAAAGACCAATGCGTGCCTTGTGGACGTCGCCGATGCGACGAGTGTCGCGCAGGTGATTGAACGATTCAACCTGCCGGAAAAACTGGTCCATCTGGTACTGCTTGACGGCGCTTTCGTTCCACCTGGAGATCGCAGCGGACGGATCCTGCGCGATGGAGAAACCTTGGCCATCTGGCCGCCCGTCGCCGGCGGATGAAGTTTCCGCTGCGCTACGACGCGACGATTACCCGCGCCGAGTTCATCCGCACGCTTCCGGCGGCTACGGGTGAAGGCGGTTTGCGCGAGGCGGACGGCCGGTTCGAGGGAAACGGCTGGTCTATCCGCCTGACGCCGATCACCTCATTCCGGATTGGCATCGTGCAAATGGAGCGCCATCGCGTCGAGATCGAGTTCGACGGATTGACGGCAGACGAACAGGAGCACTTCATGCGCCGTTTCACGCTGCACTACCAGCGCGGTGGCGGCTAAGCGCAGAGTCGGGGCAAAAAGTCGGCGCTGGCGTGACGGCGAAGGAAGTCCCCTGCGGTGGCATGGCGCTGCTAGAATTCGCGCCGCGGCGGGTCTCCCCGCATTGAGGGGTGGTGAATCTGGTCAGGTCCGGAAGGAAGCAGCCACAGCCATTTTCCGCAAGTGCCGGGGGTCAGGCTCGCCGCCCCATTTTCGCCGCCCTCGGCCAGCAACCGGCCCTGCAATTTTCCCTTACAAACTTTTTGCCCGCGTCACATCCGGCTTACAGCCGGCGGATTAAATGCATCCTGCCATGAGGCATTCATTACAGGAGCACACCATGAAACTGAATCGAAAAATAATTGCCGGCTTTATTGCCGCCAGCGCCGTCTGGTTCGGCGTCGCCCATGCACAAGCTCCGGGTTGCGATCCCGCCGGCAGTCCCGGCATGAAAGGCGGCTCGATGCAGCGCGGCGGCATGATGGAACCGGGCGCCCGCGCCGAGCAGCGTCTGACCCGGCTCAAGACTGACCTCAAGCTCACCGGGCCGCAGGAACCGCTCTGGCAGGTTTTTGCCGAGAAGTCCAAGGCGCAGGCGGGCAAGGGCATGCGCGAGTCCATGCAGAGCGACAAGCCGGTTCCCGCCCCGGAGCGCATGGCGCAGATGCAGAGCATGATGAAGGACCGCCTCGCCGCGATGGAATCGGTGCATGAATCCTTCAATCGTCTCTACGCCGCGCTGACGCCGGAACAGAGGGCGGTGGCCGACAAGCATTTCAGCATGGCCGGTCGGCATCAGCAGGGTGGGGGCCGTGGCGGACCGCGTCAAGGTCCGCCGGTCGCGGCACCAGGCAAGAGTTGACGCCGGCGCACAAAGCACCGGTTTCGCTTGGTGACAAAGAGGGGCAGCCGTCAGTGACGGGCTGCCCCGTTTGTGTTGACGGGCCTGATAAAATCTCCCCATGAGCTATCAGGTCCTTGCCCGCAAGTGGCGCCCCAAGTCCTTCGCTACCCTGGTCGGGCAGGAACACGTGGTGCGGGCCCTGACCCATGCGCTGGACCAGAACCGGCTGCATCACGCCTACCTGTTCACCGGCACGCGCGGAGTGGGCAAGACCACGCTGGCGCGCATCATGGCCAAGGCCCTGAACTGCGAAGCCGGCGTCAGTTCGACGCCCTGCGGCGTGTGTGCTGCCTGTACGGAAATTGACAGCGGGCGCTTCATCGATTACATCGAACTCGATGCCGCCTCGAACCGCGGGGTCGACGACATGACCCAGTTGCTGGAGCGCGCCACCTACGCGCCGACCATCGGCCGCTACAAGGTCTATGTCATCGACGAAGTCCACCAGCTTTCCGGGCATGCATTCAATGCGATGCTGAAGACGCTGGAAGAGCCTCCGGAGCACGTCAAGTTCATTCTCGCCACGACCGATCCGCAGAAAATTCCGGTGACGGTGCTGTCGCGCTGCCTGCAGTTCAACCTCAAGCAGATGCCGCTGACAAGCATCGTCGATCATCTGTCGCGTGTACTGGAAGCCGAAGGCGTCGCCTTTGAACCGGCTGCCCTGCGCCATCTGGCCAAGGGCGCGGCGGGCAGCATGCGCGATGCGCTCTCGCTGCTGGATCAGGCGATCGCCCACGGCGCCGGAAAAGTGGAAGACGAAGGCGTGCGCGCCATGCTCGGCACGGTCGGCGACGAACATCTGTTTGCGCTGCTCGACGGCCTGGTGGCGCAGGACGTGCAGGCCATGCTCGAGGTGGCAAAGCTGATGGATGCGCGCAGCCTGTCCTTCGACGGCGGCCTGCAGGAACTGGCGACGCTGTTCCATCGCATTGCGCTGGCGCAGTTCGCCCCCGAAGCCCTGCTGGACGAGGCGGAGCGCGGTCGCCTGACGTCCTATGCCGCGGTGCTGGATGCCGAGTTCCTGCAATTGGCCTACCAGATCGCCATCCACGGTCGTGACGAACTGTCGCTGGCACCGGACGACTATGCCGGCTTTGTCATGACGCTGCTGCGGCTTCACGCCTTCCGCCCCGAACGTGCCGGAGCGTCCCAGGTGGCGGCAAAGGCCGCAGCGCCGGCGCCGCTGCGCCCGACAGCGCCTGCCGCGGCACCCGCGCCTGCGGTCCGGCCGCCTGCCGCTGTGGCGCCGGCGCCGCCTTCTACACCGCCTCCCGCTGCCGTTGAAGCCACAGCCGACAAGGATTGGCACGGGCTGGTAGCGCGCCTGCCGCTGACCGGAATGGCCAAGCAGCTTGCACAGCACTGCGAGTTGTCGGAACTCACCGGGTCGGTGATCCGCTTGCGCCTTGCGCCGGCGCACAAACACCTGCTGGGCAAGCCGCAGCAGGACAAGCTGCAGGCTGAACTGCAGGTCTGCTACGGACGTTCGTTGCGACTGGACATCGATGTTGCCGCCGTCGCCACGGAAACCCCGGCCGACCGCAGCCGCAATGCCCAGCGCGAGCGGCAGGACCGTGCCATTGCCTCGATCGAACAGGATCCCTTCGTCCGCGACGTCGTGGACCTGTTCGACGCAAGCATCGACGAATCGACGATCAAACCCGTTTAGTTCAAGGAGTAAACAGCAATGATGAAAGGTGGCATAGCCGGATTGATGAAGCAGGCCCAGCAGATGCAGGCCAACATGGAGAAGGCGCAGGAGCAGCTGGCGCTGCTCGAAGTGGAAGGCCAGTCGGGCGCCGGTGCGGTGAAAGTGCTCATGACCTGCAAGCACGACGTCAAGCGCGTCACGATCGATCCCTCGGTGATGGACGACAAGGAGATGCTTGAAGACCTGGTTGCCGCGGCCTTGAACGATGCCAACCGGCGCGCCGAGGCCACCACGGCCGAGAAGATGGGTGGCTTTGCTGCCGGATTGAATCTGCCGCCCGGAATGAAATTACCGTTCTGATGACGCCATCGTCCAGCCTCGACGAGCTTATCGAGGCATTGCGTTGCCTGCCGGGAGTAGGTCCCAAGTCGGCACAGCGCATGGCCTATCACCTGCTGCAGCGCGACCGCAATGGTGCGGATCGCCTGGCGCGGGCACTCGACGCCGCCCTGCAACTGCTGCATCACTGCGCGCGCTGCAACAACTTTACCGAGGCCGAAATTTGCGAGCGCTGCCTCTCGGCAAAACGCGACGCATCGCAACTGTGCGTGGTCGAAATGCCGGTCGATGCGATCAGCATGGAGCAGACGCATGCCTACAACGGGCTCTACTATGTGCTGATGGGTCGGCTGAGTCCGCTCGACGGCATCGGTCCGAAGGAACTTGCCTTCGAGCGCCTGTTTTCCCGCGCCACCGATGGCCTGGTCAAGGAAGTGATTCTCGCCACCAATTTCACCAACGAAGGGGAGGCGACTGCGCATTACCTCTCCGAGTTGCTGCATGCCCGCGGGCTCAAGGTCAGCCGCATCGCGCGCGGCCTGCCGGTGGGCGGTGAACTGGAGTTTTCCGACGCAGCGACAGTGGCCCAGGCCTTGCGCGAGCGACGCGACTTTGTATGACTGAAAGCGCCCAGCCGCTTGCCGGTGTCAAGGTTGTCGAATTCGGCACCCTGATTGCCGGCCCGTTCTGTTCGCGCATCCTCGCCGAGTTCGGCGCCGAGGTAATCAAGATCGAAGTGCCGGGCGAGGGCGATCCGCTGCGCAAGTGGCGCAAGCTGTATCCGACCGGGGAGGGCGAGACTTCCCTGTGGTGGTTCGTCCAGGCGCGCAACAAGCAGTCGGTAACGCTGAATCTCAAGCATCCCGAAGGCATCGCGATCGCGCACAAACTGGTGGCGCAGGCCGACATCGTGGTCGAGAACTTCCGGCCCGGCGTCATGGAGAAACTCGGGTTGGGCTGGGAGGCGCTGTCGAAGATCAATCCGGGTCTGGTGATGGTGCGTCTTTCCGGCTTCGGCCAGACCGGACCGATGGCCGCGCAGCCGGGATTCGGCGCGATAGGCGAATCGATGGGCGGCCTGCGCTACGTCACCGGCTATGCCGACCGCCCGCCGGTAAAGACCGGCATATCCATCGGCGATTCGATCGCGGCCTTGTGGGGCGCGCTGGGTGCCCTGATGGCGCTGCGCCATCGCGAGGTCAAGGGCGGCGCGGGGCAGGTGGTGGATGTCGCCCTGTACGAAGCGGTGTTCGCCATGATGGAAAGCCTAGTGCCGGAATTCGATGTTTTCGGTTTCATCCGCGAGCGTACCGGTAACGTCATGCCGGGTATCACTCCGTCGAGCACGCATACGACCAGGGACGGCAAACACCTGATCATTGGTGCCAATGGTGACGCGATTTTCCGGCGCCTGATGCTGGCTATCGGTCGGGGTGACCTTGCTGACGATCCTCAACTCGGCCGCAACGCCGGACGCGATGCGCGTGCAAAGGAGATATACGGCGTGATCGACGCATGGGTGGTTGCGAATGACGCCGAGAGTGTTTTGCGCACCGCAGCAGAAGCTCAAGTGCCGGCCAGCCGGATTTACTCGGTGGCAGACATGCTGGATGACCCTCAGTTCCTCGCCAGGAAGATGCTGGAAACAGCGCAACTACCTGATGGAAAAGACTTCCTTATCCCCGGTGTGGTGCCCAGGCTTTCACTTACACCGGGAGAAACCCGCTGGCTCGGTCCGGCCCTCGGGGAGCATACGGAACAGGTCCTCAGGCTGCTTGGCTACCCCCCGGAAGAGATAGTTCGTTTTCGGAGCGATGGTGTTATCTGATTGATTAGTAACGGTAATGCGTCGTTACAGCAGTCAGTGACGATAAGTTGGGTCAGTTCAGGGCTTTAATCGCTTCGCGAGATTCGCTACAATTACGCTCTTTCTGATTTCGCATTTAAGCATTCAGGGACTATCACCATGAGTTGTGACGATACAGTCGATTGCGGCCGGCGGCGTTTGCTGGTTGCCACGGCAGCCGTAGGAGGGGTGGCTGGGGTTGCGGTGGCGGTGCCCTTTGTGAGCAGCATGTTGCCCTCGGAGCGCGCGAAGGCGGCCGGTGCCCCTGTTGAAGTGGATATCAGCAGGCTTGCTCCCGGCGAGATGATGACTGTCGAGTGGCGCGGCAAGCCGGTCTGGATCATCAACCGGACCAAGGAGCAACTGGAAGCTTTGAAGACGCTCGCTGAAAAGCTGGCCGATCCGAAGTCGGACAAGAAGATGCAGCCCGACTACGCAAAAAACGAAACTCGCTCGATCAAGCCCGAGATTCTCGTGGCGGTCGGCATTTGCACCCATCTCGGCTGCTCGCCTTCGGAGAAGTTCAAGACAGGCGCGGCATCGGGTATTGACGCCAATTGGCCGGGTGGTTTCTTCTGTGCCTGCCACGGCTCCACGTTCGACCTGGCCGGTCGTGTCTACAAGAGCAAGCCGGCGCCGGACAACCTCGAAATTCCTCCTCACATGTATCTTGGCGACGCCAGGCTTGTGATTGGCGAAGACAAGAAGGCCTGACGCGATGAGCAAAATGAACGCGCTATTGCAAGGGACGCTTAACTGGGTTGATGAGCGCTTTCCGCTTACATCAAACTGGAAAGCCCACCTCGCAGAATACTACGCACCGAAGAACTTCAACTTCTGGTACTTCTTCGGTTCGCTGGCGATGCTGGTGCTGGTGATCCAGATCGTTACCGGCGTCCTGCTGACCATGCACTTCAAGCCCGATGCCTCGCTGAACGCTTCGGGCGTGCCGGTGGCTTTTGCCAGCGTCGAGTACATCATGCGTGATGTGCCCTGGGGTTGGCTGATCCGCTATATGCATTCGACGGGCGCCTCCGCCTTCTTCGTGGTTGTCTATCTGCACATGTTCCGCGGCATGCTCTACGGCTCCTACCGCAAGCCACGCGAACTGATCTGGATCTTCGGCATGATCATCTTCCTCGCGCTGATGGCCGAGGCCTTCTTCGGCTATTTGTTGCCGTGGGGTCAGATGTCGTTCTGGGGTGCGCAAGTGATCGTGAACATGTTCTCGGCGATTCCGCTGATCGGACCGGATCTCTCGATCTGGCTGCGCGGTGATTACGTCGTCGGCGACGCCACGCTCAATCGTTTCTTCGCTTTTCACGTCGTCGCGGTGCCGATGGTGCTGCTGGGCCTGGTTGCGGCGCATATCATCGCCTTGCACGAAGTCGGTTCGAATAATCCGGACGGCATCGAGATCAAGAAGAAGAAAGATGCGAATGGCATTCCGCTCGATGGTATTCCCTTCCATCCCTATTACTCGGTCAAGGACATCGTCGGCGTCATCGTTTTCCTGATGGTGTTCTCGATCATCGTCTTTTTCACACCGGAGTTTGGCGGCTACTTCATCGAGTACAACAATTTCTTCCCGGCCGATCCGCTGGTGACGCCACCACACATTGCCCCCTTGTGGTACTTCACTCCCTACTACTCTATTCTGCGCGCGGTGACCTATCCGCTGTTCGGTATCGAGGCCAAGTTCTGGGGTGTTCTGGCGATGGGTGCTGCCACCTTGATCTTTGCCTTGCTGCCCTGGCTTGATCGCAGCCCGGTGAAGTCGATTCGCTACCGCGGCCCGCTGTACAAGGGTTTTCTCACCGCGTTCATCATCTCCTTCCTGATCCTCGGCTATCTCGGCATGCTGGCGCCGACTCCGGCGCGTGCCATCGTGGCCCAGATCTGTTCGGTTATCTACTTTGCGTTCTTCCTCCTGATGCCGATTTACAGCAGTCTCGACAAGTGCCAGCCGGAGCCGGACAGGGTGACCTCGAAATGAAGAAACTTCTTGCCGCAATCCTGTTTGCGCCATTCCTGGCGTTTGCTGCGGGTGCCGAACTGCATCTCGACCGCGCGCCGGACAAGGCCAACGACATGGCTGCCTTGCAAAATGGCGCCAAGATATTTGTCAATTACTGCCTGAACTGCCATTCGGCGTCCTACATGCGCTACAACCGCCTGAAGGACATCGGTCTGAGTGAGGCGCAGGTCAAGGACAATCTTATGTTTACCGCCGAGAAAGTCGGTGAACCGATGAGAATTGCTATGCAACGCGCCGAAGCCAAGGCCTGGTTTGGTATTCCTCCGCCTGATCTGACAGTAATCGCGCGGGCGCGTGCTTCCGAATTTGGCAGCGGGCCTGACTGGCTGTATACCTATCTGCGTGGCTTCTATCGCGACGAGAATCGCTCGACTGGATGGAACAACGTTGTGTTCGAGAATGTGGGTATGCCGCATGTACTGTGGGAACTGCAGGGTGAGCAGGTCATGGGCCCCGACCACAAGCTGATGCTGGCCAAGCCGGGCAAGCTGAAGCCGCAGGAATTCGATGCGGCGGTCGGTGATCTGGTGGCCTTTCTCAAGTACATGGGCGAGCCGGTCGCCGAGTTCCGCAAGCAGCTAGGTGTGATCGTACTGATTTTCCTGGCCGTATTTTTTGTCTTTGCCTACGCGCTGAAACGCGAGTACTGGAAAGACATCCATTAACTCCACTACGTGAATGCATACCATGGGCCATCGAGAAATGAACGCACCACCAGTCCGCAAAGTGGTGCGTGATGCAGACTACTCTTGGGGTACCAGCGCCATGATGAATCTGTATTCGGGTACCACGTGTCCGTTCAGTCATCGTTGCCGCATCGTCCTGTACGAGAAGCAGATGGACTTTCAGGTGATTGACGTTGATCTCTTCAACAAACCTGAAGACATTGCGATCATCAACCCTTACAACCGTGTTCCGGTGCTGGTTGATCGCGATCTGGTGCTCTACGAGTCGAATATCATCAACGAGTACATCGATGAGCGCTTTCCGCATCCGCAATTGATGCCGCCTGATCCGCAAACACGGGCCAAGGCGCGACAGCTGCTGTTTACCATGGAACACGAGCTGTTCAGCCACATCGACGCGCTGGAAAAGAACCTCAAGTCGGCCGACAAGGCGCGGCTGCACATGCGCGACCGGCTGATCGAACTGGCGCCGATGTTCAACAAGCAGAAGTTCCTGCTCGGCGATGACTTCTCCATGCTTGACGTGGCGATTGCGCCACTCTTGTGGCGCCTCGACCATTACGCTATTGAACTGCCGAAGACCGCGGCGCCGCTGATGAAATTTGCCGAGCGCATATTCTCGCGCCAGGGCTTCATTGACGCGTTGACGCCGACCGAGAAGATGATGCGCCGTTAAAGGCGCATCAACCGCGTCCGAGCGTTGTATAATA
>JBIJDJ010000091.1:0-12043 GCA_044344175.1 Sulfuritalea sp. | reverse complement strand
CCGTGCTTTGATTCATCCCGGCGCAACACCCATGAAGTCCACCAAACCCTACCTGATCCGCGCCATACACGAATGGTGTGCGGATCAGGGCTTTACCCCTTATCTGGCGGTCAAGGTTGATGCGACCACGCGCGTGCCTCGCGAATTCGTCAAGGATGGCGAGATCGTGCTCAACGTCGGTCTCGAAGCGACCCATCAGTTGCTGATGGGCAACGAGGAAATTACCTTTCAGGCACGCTTTGGGGGCAAGGCATTTCCCGTTGTGGTCCCCATCGAGCGGGTCGCGGCGATCTATGCCAGCGAGAATGGGGAAGGCATGGCTTTTGAAGTCACCGAGAAGCCGGAATCCGGCGTTGTCGTCGATGGCGAGACGCCGGATGCCATCAAGGACCAGGCGTCCACCGGCGTATCGCCGGCGCCGACTCCCGACCGCTCCTCCGGGCGGCCTTTTCTGACCCGGATCAAGTAGTCCGGCAGATCCCACGCGGGGACCGCGGTTCAGGCTATTTTGATTCCATCACCCAGACGCCGTCCCAATTGTCTCCGGGCGGGTTGGCGATGAAGTGATCGCAGCGCTCGATATACATTCGCGCTGCCTTGTCGTGGTCGTTCAGGACCAGCACTTCGCCGAATTCGCTCTTGGCATCTTTCCACTTCTGTTGCCGGTACTTCACCAATCCCGACTTGAAATGGCGCAGGGCGTCGATCATCTGCGGGTAGCTCTCTTCCGTGTGATAGTCGAGAATTTCATAGATGGCGACCGGCTTGGTCTTGCCCTTGACCACCACCAGATCGAGTTCGCGGCTGAAGTAAGTCGCCTTGAGGGCCTTGTAGGTAAATTCGCTGATCAGGATGTGGGCGCCGTACTGCTTGCAGGCTGACTCCAGACGTGCCGAGAGGTTTACGCCGTCGCCGATGATGGTGTAGTTCATCTGCTTCTTCGAGCCGATGTTGCCCGATACCACGTGGTCGGTATTGAGGCCGATGCCGATATCGACAGGCATCTTGCCTTCGTTGATGCGACCGCGATTCCATTCGTGGAGATCCTTGATCATGGCAATCGATGTGCGCACCGCGCGGTCGGCGTCGTCGTCGTGGCCGACAGGGATGCCGAAGGCGGCCATGATGGCGTCGCCGATGAATTTATCCAGCATGCCGCCTTCACGCTGGATGCAATCCATCATCAGCGTGAAATATTCATTGAGCAGGGCGACGGTGCCCTGGGCGCCCAATTGCTCGGTGATTGTGGTGAAGCCGCGGATATCGGAGAACAAAATCGTGGCGAGGACGCTCTTGCCGCCGAGCATTTCGCCGCCGCTGGCGATCATCTGGTCGGCGATGCCCGGATCCATGTAGCGCGAAAGGGTCGACTTCATGCGCTTTTCGCTGGAGATGTCCTCCAGCATCAGCATCGAGCCCATGCGCTTCTTCTCCATCGACAGCAGGGGCAGAGCCGTGAGATTGACCGACAACTTGTCTTCGCCGACGATCAGTTCGGCTTCCATGATGACTTCCGCGGCTTGCGTATCGGCGACGCGTTTGAGCTTTTCCGGAATCCAGGCGTTGCTGCCGGCGAAGAAATCGGCCGCCGGCTTGTGCATGATCTGCTGCAGGCTCACCCGCAAAATGCGCAGGCCGGCGGCATTGCAGGTGGCGATCTTCTCCGATTCGTCAAGCGTGATCACCGCGTTCGACATCGACTCCAGCATCGCCTCGTTGTAGTTCTTCATGTTCTGCACGTCGGCGAACAGCTTGGCGTTTTCCAGGGCGATGGAAATCTGCGCGGTAAAGGCGCGCAGGCGCGATTCATCCTCGCCCGTAAAGGGGCCGCCGCGCTTGTTCAGCACCTGCGTCACGCCGATCACCTTGCCGTGCTTGTTGGTGATGGGCACGCAAAGAATCGAGCGCGTGAAATAGCCGGTCTTTTTGTCGAAGGCCGGATTGAAGCGCAAATCGGCGTAGGCGTAAGGGATGTTGATTGCCTTGCCCGAAGTGAATACGGCGCCGGCAATGCCGAGGTGGTTGGGCAGGCGGATCTGGACGGACTCGAGCCCCTGGCCAACCTCCGACCAGAGTTCGTTGGTTTTTTCCTCGTTGAGGAACAGTGTCGAGCGCTCGGCATTGAGCAGGCGCGTCGCCTCGCCCATGACCTTCTGCAGCAGGGATCCGAGTTTGATGTCAGCAGTCACCTCCGATACGACGTCGATGAACTCCATCTCCTGGCGACGGATGGCCTGCATGCGCTCGATGAATTGTGCGCTTTGCAGTGCCAGCGTGCCCTGGCTGGTCATCGCTTCGAGCAGGCTCAAATCCTGTTTGGTGAACTTCCCGCTGCGCTTGTTGAGCGTCTGCGCCACGCCGATGACCTCGCCTTTTACCGTCCGGATCGGCACGCAAAGGATGTTGCGCGTGGTGAAACCTGTCTGCTCGTCGATGGAACGGTTGAAGCGGTCGTCGGCGTAGGCGTCGTGGATGATCAGCGCTTCGCCCGCGGTATAGACATAGCCGGCGACGCCGCTGGTATTGAGGATGCGTATTTCGCGCTGGATGTTGCCCTGCGCGACGCGCGAATACAACTCGTTGGTATCGGGATCGTTGAGGAACAGCGAACCGCGTTCCGCGTTCAATTCGGCGGTGGTCATTTCCACCAGCGCCTGCAGGACCTGGTCGAGGGTGCCATAGCTCGCCATGCGGCGCGTCACTTCGAGCAAGAGTTCGAGATGGCGCAGCCGGCGGCGACTTTCCTGATCGCGCTCCGTCACTTTTTTCTTGGTGCCGGCAGGTTCGACGGGCGGGTCAATCGCGTTCATGTCGAGGGGTGGCGCGTGGCCTCGATCTGGTCGCGCAGGGCCTGGATCGTCTGCTGTAGTTGGGCGCCCTCGTCGGCGAACAGGGTCCGCTCACGATTGACGGAATTGGTCTTGTCGATCTGTGCCAGTTCCAGGCTTTCACGCAAGCCGCTGATGGTCTGGCGCAGTTGCGCGATTTCGCCCTGTGCGCTGACCAGCGCCGAGCGCACGGCATTGTCGGTATCGGCCCGTGCGTGCTCCAGTTCCTCACGCAGCGCCGCCGAGGTGGCCTTCAACTGCTGCATTTCGTTGTGATTGATGACGCGTTCCTGCTGTACCGCGCGGTCGCGTTCGGCGCGCGATCTTTCCAGTTCCTCGCGCAAGGCGGCGGCGGTGGCCTTGAGCATCTGCGATTCCTGATTGGCGGCGACGCGTTCCTGCTGGATCGCCTTTTCGCGCTCGACGCGCGCGCGCTCGAGTTCTTCGCGCAGGGCGCCGACGGTGATTTTCAGCTGGGAAATTTCAGCCGCGCTGGCCTGAGTGGCGCGTAGCGTCGAGTCATGAATTTCAGCATGCGCCGCTTCGAGTTCCGTGCGCAGGGCGATCACCGTGCGCTTCATGTCACGGGAATCCGCCTGGGCCAGCGCGAGTTCTTCTTCGATGGTTGAAACTTCGGCAATCATCATGCAGTGAACCGTGGATCCCCAATTGAACTTGCCCGGGCCGGGAGGCTCGGGCTTCCAGCCGGCAACGCTGTTTTCCTCGATACGGTCAATATCGCCTGTGGATAATACGCCATCCATTATCTTGGTCAAAACAGGAATCGAATGATCCCTATGGCGCGTTGTGCGGCCATAAAGCCGAGTCAAACAATTTAATAGACGTCCCGGATATACCACGATGCAATCACGGTTGAGACAATTCTAGCGTCAAAGCTCAATCACAACGCGGATGGTCATACTCATTTTCGGTAGGCTAGCAGCACCGACTATCATCCCGACCGCCAGCATCCATGGTCAGCACCGAGCAGGGGATAGGGGATGGGGGTGCATGTGAGCTTCCCCCGAAATTTCGTCTTCGAAGCGAGGGGGTATACCGCCCCGGTAAATTGGAAAGAGAAGCGAAGTGGAAAGATGTGGCCCCTCGGCGAAGGCTAGAATCGCCAGTCGGGATACCTCTCTTTTGAGAACTTACCGCCCGTGGGAGATGCGAATGTTCAGGAAACTTGTCACCGTGGGGTTGCTTTGCGCCGCAATGAACACCCTGGCGGGTTTCTTCGACGGGAACGACCTTGTCAAGGATATGCGGGAGTGGGAAAAATTTGAACGCAAGGACATTTCAGCCAGCAACCTGGTCGCGGGGAATTTTATGGGCTATGTGGCCGGGGTGGCCGATGTTTATGACGAAATTTCCATTTGCCCTCCCGAAAGCTCAACCGTGAGGCAATTGTCCACAATTGTTGCCCGGTTCCTGAATGCGAACCCGGCGCGATGGGCCGAGCCAGCCGATTTCCTGGTCGCGGATGCGCTGAAGAAGTCATTCCCCTGCAAGACGAAGTAAGGCAAAGTTTGCCGTCGCCAAACGCATCTGACGGGACGGATTGCCCCTGACGTTCTTGAGCGGCAGCCATGACCGGTCGTTGGCACTGTGAAGCTGTTATGCATGCTTCAGACTGGGAGTCGTCTGCCGACACATGCATCTACCGGTTGAGTCCAAGCTTCATTTCCTCCGTCAGGATGCCTATCCTGATAGGTCGAAGCAAGTCGAAACCACGCATCGGTGTCGTTGCAAGATAATCACTATCCCTCATCCAGAGCCTGTGCAGCGCAATGAAGATGGAACCGACTGAAGCCGCGCGCTGGCGGTATCGCCAGCGCCCCGGCTTTTCTCCATCGCACTTGCCAGCGGAATGCCTGACTCTATAATCGGCCGAAGCAGTACCCCATAACAGAAACAGAACGGCTTGGTCGAGCCGTCCCTCGCGGAGGAGACATGATGAATTTCGCAACACGCCTGCTCGGTGCCCTTGCGGCGCTCACCATCGCAACTGCGGTGCAAGCAGCTCCCGAAGTCTCGAAGGTGGCCATCGCCGTCGGTGGCAAGCCGCTGTTCTACTATCTGCCGCTGACCATTGCCGAACGACTTGGCTACTTCAAGGACGAGGGGCTCGACGTCACCATCACCGACTTCCCGGGCGGCGCCAAGGCGCTGCAGTCGTTGATGGGTGGTTCTGCCGACATGGTCTCGGGCGCCTACGAGCACACCATCAACATGCAGGCCAAGGGGCAGGCGATCCGTTCGGTTGTCGTGCAGGGACGCTATGCCGGCATCGTGCTCGGCCTCTCGCCGGAGAAGGCGGCGCAATACAAGTCACCGAAGGATCTCAAGGGCATGAAGATCGGTGTCACCGCGCCGGGTTCCTCGACCAACATGTTCGTCAATGCCCTGCTGGCCAAGGAAGGGCTGAAGCCGGATGCCGTCTCGATCATCGGCGTCGGCGCCACCTCGGGGGCCGTTGCGGCGATGCAAAAGAAGCATATTGATGCCATCGCCAACCTCGATCCGGTGATGAACCTGCTTGAAGTCGGCGGCGATATTGTCACCAAGGTCGATACGCGCACGCTGGAAGGCCAGAAGTATGTTTACGGCGCCGACTACGCTGCCGGCGTGATCTACACCCGCGAGGATTTCATCCAGAAGAATCCGCAGACGGTACAGGGGGTGGTTAACGCCATGGTGCGTGCGCTGCGCTGGATACAGAAGGCGACGCCGGAGCAGATCGTGGCAGCCGTGCCGCCGGAGTATTACGGCGAGAACAAGGCCATGTATCGCGTTGCACTGGGCAAGAATTTCAACGCCATCTCGCCCGACGGTACGATGAGCATGGCGGCAGCGAAGAATGTCTACAACGTGCTGAAGACCTTCGAAGCTTCGGTGCAAGAGGCCGGTGACAAGATCGATCTGGGCAAGACCTTCGACAACCGCTTCGTTGTTGAGGCGCAGAAGAAGTTCAAGTGAGTCCTGTCGATTCCGGATCGGTTGCGGCGGGAGCGGCCCCGGCGCTCGATTTCCGCGCTGTTACGGTCACTTTCCCGCCACGCGAGCGGAGCGGGCTTGCCTTCACCGCGGTGCGTGATGCGACGCTGAGCGTTGGTGCCGGTGAATTCGTATCGGTGGTCGGGCCGACCGGCTGCGGCAAATCCACACTGCTCAACATTGCTGCCGGGCTGCTGGCGCCGGCAGGGGGTGAAATCCGCGTCTTTGGCGAGCCGCTGGCGGGGCTCAACAGGCAGGCGGGCTACATGTTCCAGGCGGATGCCCTGCTGCCCTGGAAAAGTGCGCTGGAAAATGTCACCGTCGGCCTGACGTTTCGCGACATGCCGGAGAAGGAAATAGCCGAGCTGGGACGTTATTGGCTCCTCAAGGTGGGCCTGTCGCATGCCGGCGATCGCTACCCGCACCAGCTTTCCGGCGGCATGCGCAAGCGCGTGGCGCTGGCGCAGACGCTGATTGTCGATCCGAAGATCGTGCTGATGGATGAGCCGTTTTCTGCGCTCGATGTCCAGACCCGGCAGTTGATGGAAAACGAGCTTCTGGCGCTGTGGCAGGCCGATCGCAAGTCGGTGCTGTTCATTACGCACGATCTGGAGGAGGCGATTTCCCTGTCGGATCGTGTTGTGGTGCTCTCGGCCGGACCCGAGTCGCGGCCGATCGGCGAGTTCGTGATCGACCTGCCGCGTCCGCGCGATGTCGCAGAAGTGCGGCTGACGCCGGACTTCCTGCAACTGCACGAGCACATCTGGCATGCCATGCGTGAAGAAGTGCTGAAGGGTTATGCGCAAACCAATTCCTAACCTCCGGGTCTGGCAACTGCTGCTCGCCTGCGCCATGTTCGGCTTGTGGTGGGCGCTGACGGCGAGCAACGTTCTGGCCCCCTTCTTTTTTGGCGAGCCGCTCAAGGTGGTGGTTCGCGTATTCGAATGGTTCAGTTCCGGCGCGATCTGGGAACACATCGGCATCACGCTGCTGGAGACGGTACTGGCCTTCGCCATCGGCACCGTGCTCGGCCTCGGTGTGGGCCTGTGGCTGGCCCTCTCGGCGACCGCCTCGGCACTGGCCGACCCCTACATCAAGGCGGCGAACGCCATGCCGCGCGTGGTGCTGGCGCCGATCTTTGCCGTCTGGTTCGGGCTCGGCATCTGGTCGAAGGTCGCGCTGGGCGTGACGCTGGTCTTCTTCATCGTCTTCTTCAACGTCTATCAGGGCGTCAAGGAGGTCAGTCCGGCGCTGATCGCCAACGCCCGCATGCTGGGTGCCTCGAGGCGCCAACTGCTGTCGCATATCTATCTGCCGTCGGCGACCTCGTGGGTGTTCTCCAGTTTGCATACGTCGGTCGGCATGGCTTTCGTCGGTGCCGTCGTCGGCGAGTACCTCGGCTCGGCGCGCGGTGTCGGCTACCTGATCCTGCAAGCCGAAGGCGCCTTCGACATCAACACCGTATTTGCCGGAATACTGGTGCTCACCGTTTTTGCACTGGTGCTCGATGCACTGGTTTCGCTGGCGGAGAAGCGGCTGCTGAAGTGGCAGCCGCAGCGGACCGACGACGGTCGCTGAGGGCAGGGCTTTAAACCGCCTGAACCGGCGGTTTGACCGCTCCGCGGGCCGGATGCGTCGTGCAAGTCGCCGTGTCGCCAGCGCCGATTTTTCGGGTCGCTGCGGGCGCCGGCAGGGCGCCTCTGTTACGCTAGGACCGAACAAAAGGGAGAACCGCTCATGACCAGCAAGATCACCGTGGCAGCGTCGCAGGTGCGGTTGAACGACCACATCTATAACGGCACCGGAAGCAACGCGCATCCCACCTTCGCCTGGGAAACCGTGACCGAGGTGCGCGTGGAGGACGGCCTGATCCTCCTGATCACCGGCAATGCCAAGGGGCCGCACGGCGAGTTCTGGCTCGAACCGGACGAACAGATCGTGGTCATCCGCTATCCCGAAGCAGCCGCCGCGGAAGCGCCGCCGGCGAAGGCGCACGGCAAGCACGGACATTGAGGAATGACGACGAAGCATCCGCCCGACCCGGTGGCCGGAGTCCAGCCCAACAATCCGCTGCACGGCATTACGCTGGAGTCAATGCTGAACGCACTGGTGAGTCGCCATGGCTGGGACGGCCTGGGGCGGCAGGTTGATATCCGCTGCTTCCGGAACGAACCAAGCGTCGCCTCGAGCCTCAAGTTCCTGCGGCGCACGCCCTGGGCGCGGGAGCAGGTGGAAGCGCTGTATCTGGCCGGCGTGAAACCGGCAGCACGAGCGGACGATTCAGCATGACCTACGAAGAACACCTCGACGAAGTCACCACGCTCATCACGGAGAAATACGGGATGGACGACGCGGCGGCGATCAGCATGGTGATGCGCGCCCAGGCCGACGATTTTTTCAGCGGGCACGATGACGATCCGGCGATCTGCACGCTGGAACGCGCCCATAAGGACGCGAAAATGGTTTTCAAAAAGTACAAATAGCATTCCTTCATTTTGCCGAAACCCTGGAGCCCCAGCCATGATGCCGATCCCGCGCACCCTGTTTGACGAAGACCATGAAGCCTTCCGTGACACGGTGCGCCGCTTCATGGAGCAGGAGGTCGCTCCCCACCATGCGCGCTGGGAAGAGCAGACCCACGTCGACCGCGAGGTCTGGACCAAGGCCGGTGCCGCCGGCTTGCTCTGCGCGACCATGCCCGAAGAATACGGCGGGGTTGGCGTGGACAAGCGTTTTTCGGTGATCGTCATGGAGGAATGCGCCCGCATCAACGCCACGGGTCTGGGCTGGGGCCTGCATTCCGAGATTGTCGCGCCCTACCTGCTGCATTACGGTAGCGAGCACCTCAAGCAGAAGTATCTGCCGAAGATGGCCAGCGGCGAAATGATCGGCGCCATCGCCATGACCGAACCGGGTGCCGGCTCCGACCTGCAGGGCGTGCGCACTACCGCAGTCAAGGATGGCGATCACTACGTGCTCAACGGCTCGAAAATCTTCATCACCAACGGCTACCTCTGCGACCTGGTCATCGTCGTCGCCAAGACCGACCCGGGGAAGGGCGCCAAGGGCACCAGCCTGCTGGTGGTCGATACCTCGATGGCCGGCTTCAGCAAGGGCAAGCCGCTCTCCAAGGCCGGCATGAAGGCGCAGGATACCTGCGAGCTGTTCTTCGACAACGTGCGCGTGCCGGCGGAAAACCTGCTCGGCGAAGAGAACAACGGCTTCGTTTACCTGATGCAGGAACTGCCTTGGGAGCGCCTGCAGATCGCTGTTATCTCGATCGCCTCGGCCGAAGCGGCGATTGACTGGACCGTGGCCTACACGCGCGAGCGCAAGGCCTTCGGCCAGGAGATCATGAAGTTCCAGAACACCCGCTTCAAGCTCGCCGAACTCAAGACCGAGGTGCAGATCGGCCGCGTTTTCGTCGATCGCTGCGTCGATCTTCTGCTTGAAGAGAAGCTCGACCCGGCGACGGCCTCGATGGCCAAGTACTGGTGCACCGATTTGCAGTTCAAGGTCATGGACGAGTGCGTGCAACTGCACGGCGGCTACGGCTACATGTGGGATTACCCGATCACCCGCGCCTGGGCCGATGCCCGCGTGCAGCGCATCTATGGCGGCACGAACGAAATCATGAAGGAACTTATCTCGCGGAGCCTCTGATGACCGAAGCCTTCATCTTCGACGCCCTGCGCACGCCGCGCGGCAAGGGCAAGCAGGGCGGGGCGCTGAACCAGACGACGCCGATCTACCTGGCGGCCACCGCCTTGCGCGCCTTGCGCGAGCGCAACCATCTCGACACCTCGAAGCTCGATGATGTGGTGCTTGGCTGCGTCGAGCCGGTGGGCGAGCAGGGCGCTGACATCGCGCGCGTCGCCGCGCTCTACGCCGATTACGCCATCAGCGTACCGGGCGTCACGGTCAGCCGCTTCTGCGCTTCCGGCCTCGAAGCCTGCAACCAGGCGGCGGCGCAGATCATGTCGGGACAGGCCGATCTCGTCGTCGGCGGCGGCGTGGAATCGATGTCGCGCGTGCCCTTGTTCTCCTCCGGCGGCGCCTGGCCCATCGATCCGCAAGTGGCGGCGAAAACCGGCTTCGTGCCGCAGGGCATTTCCGCCGACCTGATCGCCAGCAAGTGGGGCTTCTCGCGTCGGGACGTCGATGCCTATGCCCTCGAATCCCAGCGTCGCGCCAAACTGGCGTGGGATGAAGGGCGCTTCGCCCAATCCATCGTGCCGGTGAAGGACATCAACGGCCTGGTTATGCTTGATCATGACGAGTACATGCGGCCGGAGACGACCATGGAGGCCCTGGCGCAACTCAAGCCCGCCTTCCGGGAGCAGGGTGAGAAATACGGCTTCGACAGCGTGATGCTGCAGCGTTATCCGGAAGTCGAGCGCATCGAGCACGTGCATCACGCCGGCAACAGTTCCGGCATCGTCGATGGTGCGGCGGCCGTGCTCTTCGGCACGAAGGAGATGGGCACAGCGCTCGGCTTGAGGCCGCGTGCCCGCATCCGTTCCTTCGCCTCGATCGGCTCCGAGCCATCGATCATGCTGACCGGACCGTCGTATGCTGCCGAGAAAGCGCTCAAGCGCGCCGGCATGGCGGTGGGCGACATCGACCTGGTCGAACTCAACGAGGCCTTCGCCGCCGTGGTGCTGCGCTTCATGCAGGTGCTGGACGTTGGCCACGACAAAATCAACGTCAATGGCGGTGCCATCGCCATGGGCCATCCGCTGGGCGCCACCGGCGCCATGATCCTCGGCACCCTGCTCGACGAAATGGAGCGTCGCAATCTAGCCACCGGCCTCGCGACTTTGTGCGTGGGGGCTGGCATGGGAACAGCCACCATCATCGAGCGAGTCTGACATGCTGAACTACACCGTCGATGCTGAGGGTATTGCCACCCTGGAATGGGATTACCCGGGCAAGTCGCAGAACATCCTCAACCATGCCTCGCTGACGACCTTTGTCGAAGGCTGCCGCATGGCATTGGCCGATTCTTCCGTCAAGGGCCTGCTGATCTGCTCGGCGAAGAAGGACTTCATCGCCGGCGGCGACCTCGCCGAACTCGCCGGGGTCATCGACGCGGCGGCATTCCACGCCACGATCGGCGACTGGCGCGGGTTCATGCGATCCCTCGAACTCGGTGGCAAGCCGGTCGCGGCGGCCTTGAACGGCAGCGCGCTGGGCGGCGGCATGGAACTCGCACTCGCCTTTCACTACCGCGTCGCGGCCGACAACCCGAAGGCGCGCTTCGGCTTCCCCGAGGTCACCCTGGGCCTGTTGCCCGGGGCCGGCGGAACGCAGCGCCTGCCGCGCCTGATCGGCATGCAGGCGGCGGCGCCCATGTTGATGGAGGGCAGACGCATCACGGCCGCAGAGGCGCTGAAGATCGGCATGATCCACGCGGTGGTGCCGGTTGGCGAAGAGCGTCGGGCGGCGCACACCTGGCTGCTCGATGCGATCGCTTCCGGTGCCAAACCGCTGCAACCATGGGATACAAAGGGCTTCAAGATTCCCGGCGGCGGCCCCGGCACTCCCCACGGCATGCAGATGTTCATGGCGGCCAACGCCATGCTGCGCGCGAAGACCTTCGACAACTACCCGGCGCCGAAGCACATCCTGTCCTGCATCTACGAGGGCCTGGCGACCGATTTCGACACGGGCCTGGCGATCGAGGCGCGCTACTTTACCAACCTGGTGATTTCGCCGGTGTCGAAGAACATGATCCGCAGCCTGTTCTTCGGCATGCAGGACGCCAACAAGCTGGCCTCGCGCCCGGCCGGTGTGGTGCAACAGAAATATACGAAGATCGGCATGCTCGGCGCCGGCATGATGGGTGCCGGAATCGCAATGTACACCGCGCAGGCGGGGATTGCGGTGGCGCTGCTTGACACGACGCAAGAAGCTGCGGAAATGGGCAAGGCCTACGCGCGCGCTCATTGGGGAAAACAGGTGCAGAAAGGCCGCATGACGAACGAGGCAATGGAGGCCTTGTTAGCCCGAATCCACCCCACCGCCGACTACGCCGACTTGAAGGACTGTGAACTGGTGATCGAGGCCGTGTTCGAGAAGCGCGAGATCAAGGCCGAGGTGACGCAGAAGGCCGAGGCGGTGATCGGCAATGATGCAATCTTCGCCTCCAACACCTCGACCCTGCCGATTACCGGTCTGGCCGAAGCATCCGTGCGCCCCGCCAATTTCATCGGCCT
>JBIJDJ010000140.1:0-7605 GCA_044344175.1 Sulfuritalea sp. | reverse complement strand
ATCTTGCGGGCCGCTTGCTGGTGTTCTCCTTCCTCACGCCATTGTTCGGCGTCGGGTTCGGCATGCTGCTGATGAATGACCAGCCCAGCCTGCACTTTTTTGCCGCCGCGGCGATGGTGGTGGGCGGAATCGTGCTGGTCAATCTGCCGGCGCGCCGGTGAAGCCGGTCGAAGCCTTTTCGCTCGGCCTGCGGGCCGTCATGCCGATACTGGCGGGCGTCGCGCCGTTTGGTGTGATCTACGGCGTGGTGGCCCTGCAAAGCGGCATTTCGCCCCTGGCAGCGATGGCGATGTCGTCGATAGTTTTCGCCGGTTCGGCGCAGTTCCTGCTGGCGCAACTGGTCGGTGCCGGCGCGCCGCTGTTGCTCACGGCGGGTGCCGTCGGTCTGGTTAATCTGCGGCATGCACTGTACAGCGCATCCGTGGCACCGATCCTGGCGCATCTGCCGCGACGCTGGAAAGTGTTGCTGGCCTATCTGTTGACCGATGAAGCCTATGCGGCAGCGATCCCGCATCTCATGGCGGCCAGGCCAGGTTCACCGCGATCGGTAAACGCGCACTGGATTCTCTTCGGTTCCGGCTTCGGCCTGTGGGCCGGCTGGCAACTGGCGACTCTGACAGGTGTGCTGATCGGCACGCGATTGCCGGTCGACATCGGTCTTGATTTTGCACTGCCGCTGACCTTCATTGCCATCGTGGTACCGATGATCGGCAGCCGTGCCTTGCTGCTGGCCGCGCTGACGGCCGGTGCCGTCGCCGTGGCCCTGGCCGCTCTGCCCTACAAGACCGGCCTGTTGCTCGCCGTCCTTGCCGGCCTCGTCGCCGGCGCGGCGATGCCAAGGGAAAGCAAATGAATATCTGGTGGCTGATGGCGGTCTGCGGCGCGATTACCTTCGGCATGCGCTATTCCTTCATTGCCGCGGAGGGGCACTTTCAGCCGCCGGGATGGTTTCGCCGCCTGCTGCCCTTCGTTCCGGTCGCCGCACTGACGGCGCTGACGGCGCCGGAACTGCTGCTGGTGGATGGCGGGTTCCTTCTCGGCATCGACAATCCGCGGCTGTGGGCCGGTCTGGTGGCAATCATCGCCGCCGCCGTGTGGCGCAATACCCTGCTGACTATCGGTTGCGGTTTCCTTGCCCTGTTCGTGTTGCAACGCGTTTGAGCTTTACCCAAGCGGACAGCTGCGGAAACCGACGAGGATGTCGTCGCGCTGCGGCTCGTAGTAGTTGCGGTAGCGCGGGTCGCGCATGCGCGGGCGCGTGGCGAAGGATCCGCCGCGCACGCTGCGATGGGTGTGGAAAAACGGCGCAGCATATTCGGCATAGGGGTCGGGGCTGAAACCGGGATAGGGCGCAAACTGGCTGGCGGTCCATTCCCAGACCTGCGTTCCCCAGTCGAAATGGCCGGCATGGCGGGCGGCATATTCCCATTCCGTTTCCTCCGGCAGGCGGCGGCCGGCCCAGCGGCACCAAGCTTCGGCTTCATGCGCCGTGAGGTGGATTACCGCCTGGTCGGGCGCCAGATCGACCCACTGCGCGAAGCGCCGCTGCTGCCAGCGGTACTCATGCCTGCGCCAGTAGCGCGGCATGGTTTGCCCGCCGGCCGCGAGCCATGCCTGGCCGCCTGGCGACCACCATTGCGGCTGCCGGTAGCCGTCCGCCTCGACGAAGGCGAGGTAGTCCGAATTCCTTGTCGGCGTGGCTGAAATCGCGAAACTTGCGACGTGTTGCGGATGCGCCCACTTTTCGTTGTCGAAGACGAAGCCCTTGCCCGCCGGCGGACTGCCCATGAGAAATTCGCCGCCATCGATCCTGATGTCCGAGTTCGCAGGCAGGTCGGTCAGTCCATCGCGTGCCGGCCAGCCCAGGGTCTGCCGCGTGTAGCGAAAGGCTTCGTCGTGCATGTCCTCGTGAAACAGGGCGAGGCGGTGAAAGTAGAGGGCGGCATCGGTGTCGGGGAGCGTGGGCAAGGCATCGAGGGCCGCGGCGAGTGTGTCTTGCAGGTAGCGTCGCGTGGCATCCCAGCCGGGCAGGTCGAGCAGCCAGCGGCTGTCATGCGGCACATGGCGCGAGTCGTACCAGCGGTCGGCGTCGGCGAGGCGGGCGGGCAACGGGGCGGTCGCTTCTCCCCGATAGCGCCGGCACCAGTACTCCATGAACCAGGCGACGTGGCCAAGCTCCCATAGTGGCGGATTGATGATGTCCAGGCAGGGCACATGCCGTGGATCAGGTGGGGCGTCAGCGGGCCAGGCCGCCCAGTCGTCGAGCCGGCTGATTGTATAATCGCGTGCATCCTGTAAGGCGTCGGCAAGAAGCTTCTTGTCGGCAGTTCTGAGGTCCCGCGTGTCCATCAAGTTTCCTCCATCTGTTGCCATTATCAGCCCGTCGCTGGCCAGTGCCAACAACGGCAACTGGCATACGGCGCGGCGCTGGGCGCATTGCCTCGCGCCTCGGGCGCAGGTGCGGATCGAACAGGAGTGGCGTGGCGCCAGCGCCGACTTTCTGATTGCCCTGCACGCCCGTCGCTCCGCGCCTTCAATCGAAGCCTTTGCCGAGCGCCATCCTGAACGTCCGCTGGTGGTGGTGCTGACCGGGACCGACCTCTATCGCGATATCGCCACGGACACTACGGCGCAGCGATCGCTGGCGCTGGCCAGCAATCTCGTGGTGCTGCAGGCGGAAGGCGTGCAGGCCCTGCCGCCCGGGTATGCGGCGAAGACGGAGGTCATCTACCAGTCGGCGCGGACCCTGCGACCCGGCCGGCGCAGCCGGCGCCATTTCGACCTGGCGCTGGTCGGCCACATGCGTCCCGAGAAGGATCCGCTGACGGCACTGCGTGCCCTGCGTCTGCTGCCCGCCGAGTTGCCGGTACGGTTGTTCCATATCGGCGGTGAACTGGATCCGGTAGTGGCGGCCGAAGTGCGGGCCATGGGCGCCGCCGAGCCGCGCTACCGTTGGTTGGGCGCCCTGTCCCGGTCTGCGACGCGCCAGCGCCTCAAACGTTGTCACCTGCTGCTGCTGTCCTCGCTAATGGAAGGGGGTGCCAACGTGCTGATCGAAGCCGTGACCAGCGGCGTTCCGGTGCTGGGCAGCGACATTTCCGGCAACCGGGGCATGCTCGGCGCGGATTACCCCGGCTGGTTTCCGGTCGGGGATGCGGCGGGCCTGGCCGCACTGATTTCGCGCGCGGCGAACGACCCGGCTTATTACGCCCGTTTGCACCGGCGTTGCGCCGAACGGGTATCCTTGTTTTCCCCGGCACGCGAATGCGCTGCCGTTTGCAGTCTTCTTGAAAACGAAGTTTCAGTGGAGGCTAACGTCGGCCTTATCGACGTTAAGCGCAGTGGCCGTAACTAAATGACAAGGTAATAAAGACAATGAACACCCCCAATACGCCTGCAGCACCGGTCCGCCTGACCTCCTTCAGCCATGGCGGCGGTTGCGGCTGCAAGGTGGCGCCCGGCCTGCTCACCGAAATCCTGCGCGGTGTGCGCAACTTTCCGGTGCCCAAGGAATTGATGGTCGGCATCGAAACCGCCGACGACGCCGCCGTGTACCGCCTCAACGACGAGCAGGCGCTGATCGCCACGACGGATTTCTTCATGCCCATCGTCGACGATCCCTACGACTTCGGCCGCATCGCCGCGACCAATGCGATCAGCGACGTGTATGCCATGGGCGGTACGCCGATCATGGCTCTGGCCCTGGTCGGCATGCCGATCGACAAGCTGCCGCTGGAAGTGATCGGCAGGATTCTCGAAGGCGGCGAAAGCGTCTGCGCCGCGGCCGGCATTCCGATCGCCGGCGGCCACACCATCGATTCCGTGGAGCCGATCTATGGCCTGGTGGTGATGGGCCTGGTGCATCCGGACAAGGTCAAGACCAATGCCGGCGCCCGTGCCGGCGACGTGCTGATCCTCGGCAAGCCGCTCGGCGTCGGCGTGATGTCGGCGGCTCTGAAAAAAGGCGCGCTCGATGCCGCCGGTTATGCGGCGATGATTGCCAGCACCACGCAGCTCAATACGCCGGGGCGGCATCTTGCCCAATTCGATGGCGTGCACGCCCTGACCGATATCACCGGTTTCGGCCTGCTCGGCCACCTGCTCGAGGTCTGCCGCGGGGCAGAGGTTTCAGCCGTTATCGACATGGCTGCGGTGCCGCTGCTGGCAGACGTCGAGCGCCTGGCAACCGCCGGCTATATCACCGGCGCCTCGGCGCGCAACTGGATGGCCTATGGCGACGATGTGGCGCTGGATCCTGCAATCTCCACCATGCAGCGCGCCTTGCTGACCGATCCGCAGACCAGCGGCGGGTTGCTGGTGGCCTGCGCGCCGGAGGCCGTAGATCAGGTGCTGGAGGTGTTCCGCACCGAGGGCTTCGCCGCTGCCGCGGTGGTCGGCCGCCTCGAGGCCGGACCGGCTCAGGTGCGCGTGGCGGCCTGACGGGCGAAGAACAGCGCAAACCAGGCGCGGGGGTCGGTCCATATCCGGATATCGGTGTATCCGGCTTCCGTCAGGAGCGCCCTGAATCCTTCGGGTGAATACTTGTACGAGTTCTCGGTATGGATCCGTTCGCCGGCAGCGAAGTGCCGGATGCGGCGGGTAGCATCATCCGGCCAGCTCGCGTCGAGCTTGCGCCGGGCCTCGAGATGCATTTCGATGCGGGCCTCCGCCTCGTTGAAGAAGGCCACGTGCTGCCAGTCCTTGACGGCGAAGTCGGCATCGAGGCGCGCATTCACGTGCCGCAGCAGGTTGCGGTTGAAGGCGGCGGTAACGCCCAGGGCATCGTCGTAGGCGGCATCGAGCAGCGACTTCTCCTTGATCAGATCGACCCCGATCAGCAGGCCGCCTGTCGTATCCATCTGTCCGGCCAATCGCTTGAGGAAGGCGCCTGCTTCGGGCGGGCTGAAGTTGCCGATGCTGGATCCGGGATAGAAGAACATGCGCTTCTGCAGCGGAAGGTCATCGGGCAGTTGCAGTTCATCGGTGAAATCCAGGCCCAGCCCCGTCATGTCGATGGCCGGCAGTTCGCGTTTGAGGTTCTGCAGGGAATCGCGCAGGAAATCGACCGATATATCGACCGCGACATAGCGCGCGGGACGCAGGCCGGCATGGAACAGCTTGCCGGCCTTGGCGCAACTGCCGCAACCCAGGTCGATGAGGGTGCAGTCCGTGCCCAGCGCCTGGCATATGGCCGGCAGGTGTTCGCTGAAGATCGCCGCTTCGGTGCGGGTCGGGTAGTACTCGGGCAGCTCGGTAATCGCCTCGAACAGGCGTGAGCCAAGCGCATCATAGAAAAACTTGGGTGCGATGGATGCCTGCGGCCGCAACAGTCCGGTCGCGAGTTCTTCGCGCAGACTGGCTTTCTGGCGTGGCGAATCCCAGTCAAGAATTTGCAACAGTTTGATCGTGGGAGTCATTTCAGTCGGCCAGCAGGAGAAAAACGGTGGGACGCTTGTCCAGATCGGGCGGCGGGGCGGCTTTCCAGTCTGCCATGCGGCCGGTGTGGATACGTTCGCTGCCAAGGGTCAGGTCGGTCGCGACGCACAGGCGCGTTCGCGCCCGGCAGGCAGTCAGCAGGGCCTGGAAAAGCGCGCTGTTGCGGTAGGGGGTTTCGATGAATATCTGGGTTTGTTTGTTGCGCGCCGACTCGCCTTCGAGTTCGACGATGCGACGGCTGCGTTCCGGTTCGCGCGCCGGCAGGTAGCCGTGGAAGGCGAAGCGCTGACCTTCCAGTCCGGAGCCCATCAGCGCCAGCAGCAACGAGGAGGGACCGACCAGCGGCTTGACCGTGATGCCCAGTTCGTGGGCGCGGCGCACCAGCAGCGCACCGGGATCGGCTACGGCCGGACAGCCGGCTTCCGACATCAGGCCGAGGTCGTGGCCGGCAGTCAGAGGGGCCAGCAGATGCTCGATGTCGGCAGGCGTAAGCGTGGCCGGCAGTTGTTCGATTGCCAGTTCGCGCAGCGGCAGCGGATGGCCGAGCCGTTTGAGTTCGGCGCGGGCCGTCTTGGCATTTTCGGCGACGAAATGCGTCAGCCGGCAGGCGGCCTCGCGCGTAGCCGCCGGCAGGCAGTTTTCCCAAGGGGTGTCGCCGAGGGCAACGGGCAGCAGCCAGAGTGTGCCGGGCATGGGTTCTACGGCAGGGCTACGCCTTCGGCACGCAGCATGTCGCACAGGGCGATCAGCGGCAGGCCGATCAGCGCGTTGGGGTCGTCGCCGCGCAGGTAGGACAGCAGGGAAATGCCCAGGCCTTCCGACTTGGCGCTACCGGCGCAGTTGAGTGCGTCTTCCTTGTCCAGGTAGGACTCGATTTCGGCATCGCTGAGGTCGCGAAAGCCGACATGCGTATCAACGCAACGCAACTGCACCCGGTTGGCGGCACTGTCGAGCAGGCACAATCCGGTATGGAAGACCACCTCTTTTCCGCGCATCAGGCGCAACTGGGCGATGGCAGTCTCGCGCCGCTCCGGCTTGCCGAAGCGCTCGCTGCCGCAGGCGGCCACCTGGTCGGAGCCGATGATCAAGGCATCGGGGTAAAGCTGCACGACGGCGCGGGCCTTGGCTTCGGCAAGGCGCCGGGCGGTGGCAACGGGGGTTTCTCCGGGCAGGGCCGACTCGTCGGTCTGCGGCGCAACGGTCTCGAAAGGGATCTGCAGGCGCGCCAGGAGTTCGCGGCGGAAGGGCGAGGTGGAGGCTAGAACGAGCAGGCGCGGCATGTTTAAGGCTTGAAAAAGCAGAGTCGGGCATGATATCATCCGGCGCTTTTGTCGCGTGTGCGCCTGTCCGTGTCTGAGTCGATTGCCGGAACAGTCATAGACTGCCTCGAGTTTGCGCGCAGCGGCGGCGTGCTGGAACGCAGTGTCGGGTTGGATGAATTGCCTCGCCTGGCAGACGTTCTGGTCGCAACGACAGGTTTTTTATCGGTTCGCCTTGAAGGTTGGCGGGACGATCAGGGGACGTCTTGGTTGCAGTTGAGCGTTGCAGGTGATCCGGTATTGTGTTGTCAGCGTTGTCTTGCCGGAGTGGCGTTTCCATTGCGTATCAAGAGCCGGTTGCAGTTGATGGCGCCGGGGGAGGAGTGGCCGGACGACGATCTGGCTGATGACAGTGCGGATGCCATAGAAGCCGAAAAGGATCTGGCGGTACTGTCGCTGATTGAGGAGGAAGTGTTGCTGGCGCTGCCCATCGCGCCGCGACATGAACAGTGCGAACCGCCTTCGGGCAGCACAGCAGAAACTGGACCATTGCCGTTTGCGGCGCTGGCCGCTTTGAAGAAGCACTGAAAACGAAGTGAAGCGGAGTTTCAGAGAAGGCTAACGCCAGCCTCATCGGCGTTAAGCGAAACGGCCGTAACTAAAACGTAGCGAAGCGAAGTTTCAGAGACGTAGCGAAGCGAAGTTTCAGAGAAAGCTAATGCCCGCGTTAGCGGGCGTTACGCTGGAGCTAAACACAAGGAGTAGTGAAATGGCCGTACAACAGAACAAGAAGTCCCCCTCCAAGCGCGGCATGCATCGTGCGCATGATTTCCTCACCAACCCGCCGCTGGCCGTCGAGCCGACCACGGGCGAAGTCCATCTGCGCCACCATATCTCGCCGTCCGGCGTG
>JBIJDJ010000139.1:0-7654 GCA_044344175.1 Sulfuritalea sp. | reverse complement strand
ACTCACTGCGCTCGATGGTTGATGGGCGCAGCGCTAACTGAAGGTGTAACTGTCATGCCCGGAACCCGCTACAAGCTCGAAGTCAATCCAGAGATCCCGGCGCGTCTCGTACGCCTCAACGAACTCGCCAACAACTTGTGGTACAGCTGGGACCGGCCGACACGCTCCCTGTTCGCGCGCCTCGGCGCGGGCCTGTGGCGGGCGGTACATCACAGCCCGAAGGCCTTCCTCAAGCGCATGGATCAAAAGCGGATCAACGACGCCGCCGACGATCCCGTATTCCTCGGCACGATGAACCGGGTGCTGTCGGCCTTCGATTCCTATCACGCGGAACCCACGCTGCAACTGCCGGGCAAGCCGCCGCTGCAGACGACCGACCTGATCGCCTACTTCTGTGCCGAGTTCGGCTTTCATGAAAGCCTGCCGATCTACTCGGGGGGCCTCGGCATTCTCGCCGGTGACCACTGCAAGGGCGCCTCCGACCTGCGCCTGCCTTTCGTCGCCGTCGGCCTGCTTTACCGGCAGGGCTATTTCCACCAGACCATCGACCGCGAAGGCAACCAGACCGCGCATTACGGCGACAACGATTTCGACGACATGCCGATTGAAGAAATTCACCGCGAAGACGGCAGCGAGGCGAGGGTCGGCGTGGACTTCCCCGGGCGCACGGTGTGGGCCAAGATCTGGCGCGCGCGCGTCGGCAACAACAGCCTCTACCTGCTCGACACGCAACTGGAAGAGAACAGCGAAGCCGACCGCCAGATTGCGCACCAGCTGTATGGCGGCGACCGCCGCACCCGCATCGAGCAGGAAATACTGCTGGGTGTCGGCGGCGTGCGCGCGCTTGCCGCACTCGGACTGCAGCCTACCGTCTGGCACATCAACGAAGGCCATGCCGCCTTCCAGGTGCTGGAACGCATTCGCCGCCTGATGGCCGACCAGGGCATGCGTTTCGCCGCTGCCCTTGAAGCCGCGGCGGCCAACACGGTGTTCACCACGCACACGCCGGTTCCCGCCGGCCATGATCACTTTGCCGACGACATGGTCATGCATTATTTCGGCGAGTTCTGCAAGACGGCCGGTCTCGACCGCGACGGCCTGCTCGGCATGGGCCGCGTCGGCGGCGGCGTCGGCAGCGGCGGCGAGTTCAACATGACGGCGCTGGCCCTGCGCGGCTCGCGCTTCCACAACGGCGTCTCGCGCATTCACGGCGAGGTTTCCTCGCGCATCTGCAGCGACATGTGGCCGCAGCTTACCCCGGCCGAGAACCCGATGGATTACGTCACCAATGCGGTGCACGTGCCGACCTTCCTCGCCACCGACTGGTACGAGACCTTCGACCGCCATCTGGGCCTCGGCTGGCAGCACCGCCTCACCGACCAGAGCTGCTGGGACAACGTACAGCGCATTCCGGACCAGATCTTCTGGAGCATCCGCCAGTCGCTCAAGGCCCAGTTGCTGCACCTGGTACACAGCCGGGTACGCCAGCAGCATCTGCGCAACCAGGGTTCGGAAGCGCACCTGGATCGCGTCCTGCGCAGCGCCGACCCGACCAATCCGACGGTGCTGACCATCGGCTTCGCCCGGCGCTTCGCCACCTACAAGCGCGCCGCGCTGCTGTTCAACAACCTCGACTGGCTGCGCGAGATCATTTCCGATGCCCAGCGCCCGGTGCTGTTCATTTTTGCCGGCAAGGCGCACCCGGCGGACGAACCCGGGCGGCAGTTGATCCGCCAGATTGCCGAGCTCACCCGTCAGCGCGAGTTCGAGGGCCGCATCCTGCTGGTCGAAGGCTACGATCTGCACCTGGCCCGGCGCATGGTGGCGGGCGTCGATGTCTGGCTCAACAACCCGATCTATCCGCTGGAAGCCTCAGGCACCTCGGGCATGAAGGCGGCGATCAACGGCGCCATCAACCTGTCGGTGCTCGACGGCTGGTGGGGCGAAGGCTACGACGGCAAGAACGGCTGGGCCATCAAGCCGGCCGCCGACGGCCTCGACCCCGCACAGCGCGACATCGATGAAGCACGCACCCTGTACGAACTGCTGCAGGACAGCGTGATCCCGATGTACTACCGCAACACCTCGCTCGGCTACTCGCCGGAGTGGGTGGCGATGGCCAAGGCCTCGATCGCTTCGATCATGCCCCGCTTCAACATGCAGCGCATGCTGACCGACTATGCCGAGAAGTTCTACTCGCCGGCGGCGGAGCAGTGGCGCCGATACTCGGCCACAGACTTTTCCGGCGCCCGCGCAGTGGCCGACTGGAAGGCGCGGATACACGCCGCCTGGCCGCTCATCGGGCTGCGCCGCATCGACAAGGCCGTGCCGCGCATCGGCTACGGCGAGACCATGCATTTCCAGGTCGCCGTGAAGCTCGACGGCCTGACGCCGGAAGACCTGACGGTGGAAATGGTGTTCACCCGCCCCGGCGCGCCGACCACGGCCCGCGCCCGGCGCTATGAGCTGCAGCATGAGCGCATCCTGGAAAACGGCGAGCACCTCTTCTCGCGCGAGCTGACGCCCGACCAGTGCGGCAAGATGGAGTATCGGATCCGGGTATTTCCGACCCACCCGCTGCTGACCCATCCCTTCGAGATGGGCAAGATGCTCTGGTTGTGAGCGCGCAGTCATGAAACCCGCCACCCGCGCTGCCTGGGATGTCCTGACGCGCAATGCAGCGGCAGGACGCAAAGTTCATCTGTGCGACCTGTTCGCCGCCGACGCGCAACGCTTTGCCAGGCTCTCCGTGACATGGAATGACTGGCTGCTGGACTACTCCAAGCAGCGCGTCACGCCGGAAACGATGGGACTTCTGCAGGGACTCTGGCACGCCGCCGATGTGCCGGGCTGGATCCGCCGCATGCGCGCAGGCGAAGCCATCAATCACACCGAAGGCCGCGCCGCGCTGCACGTCGCGCTGCGCCATCCGGCGACCGGGGGACCGGTCCTGCATGACGGCCGGGATGTCATGCCGGCCGTGCATCACGAACTCGACCGCATGCAGGCCTTCGCCGGGCAAATCCATGGCCGACACTGGCGCGGCGCCACCGGCGAGCCGATCAGCGACGTGGTCAACATCGGCATCGGCGGCTCCGACCTGGGCCCGCGCATGGCAACCCAGGCGCTGGCGGCCTTCCGCCATGCCGAAATCAGGGTGCATTACGTCGCCAATCTCGACGGCGCCGATCTCGCCACCACGCTCGCCACGCTGCAGCCGCGGACCACGCTGTTCATCATTGCGAGCAAGACCTTCACCACCCAGGAGACCATGCAGAACGCCGCCTCGGCGCGCCACTGGCTGGTGCAGGCGCTGGGTGAGGCCGCCGTCGCGCGGCACTTCGTAGCGGTGTCGACCAACCTCGCGGAAGTAGCACGCTTCGGCATCGACCCGGCGAATGCCTTCGCCTTCTGGGACTGGGTCGGCGGCCGCTACTCGCTGTGGTCGGCCATCGGTCTGCCGTTGGTGCTGGCGGTCGGCTTCGACAACTTCCGCAAGCTGCTGGCCGGCGCACATGCCATGGACCAGCACTTTTTTTCGGCACCGCCCGCAGAAAACCTGCCCAGCCTGCTGGCGCTGCTGGAAATCTGGAACAGCAATTTTCTCGGCGCCGACAACCGCGCCCTGCTGCCCTACAGCCAGTCGCTGGGATTGCTGCCGCGCTACCTGCAACAGTTGGAAATGGAATCCAACGGCAAGCAGACGGACCGGCAGGGATTGGACCTGCAATGTGCCACGGCACCTATCCTCTGGGGCGAGGCCGGCACCAATGGTCAGCATGCCTTCTATCAGCTGATTCACCAGGGCGGCCGCCTGATCCCCTGCGAGTTCATCGCCTGCCGCCGGCCGGACTTTGACCTGCCCGGGCACCACCCGAGGCTGCTGGCAAATTGTTTCGCCCAGAGCGAAGCCCTGATGCGCGGCAAGACGCTGGCCGAAATCACCGCCGAACTTGCCGCGGGCGGCATGGGCCCCGAGCAGGTGGCCTTGCTCGCGCCCTACCGCAGCTTTCCGGGCAACCAGCCGTCGACCACGCTGCTGCTGTCGCGCCTCGATCCCTTCAACCTCGGCGCGCTGCTGGCGCTTTACGAACACAAGGTCTTCGTCCAGAGCATCATCTGGGACATCAACCCATTCGACCAGTGGGGCGTCGAGTACGGCAAGCAACTCGCCAGCCGCCTGCTGCCGATCGTCGAGGGCACAATGCCCGCAACCGGCCTCGACAGTTCGACCGCGGGACTGATCGACTACTGCAAATCGTGAAGATTATTTTTGCGACGTCGGAAATCGCCCCGTGGGTCAAGACCGGCGGCCTGGGTGACGTGGCCGGTGCGCTGCCCGCGGCCCTGCGCGCCGCGGGACATGATGTGCGCGTCCTGGTGCCGGCCTACCCGGCACTGCTGAACAGTTTTCCCGACGCCGCAGAGATCGCGCGACCGCACTGGCTGGGCGGCCTGCTGCCGACACCTGGCTTGCGCGAAGCCGTCGCGCCCGATGGCACGCCCATGCTGCTGCTCGACTACGCGCCCTACTACGACCGCACGGGCAACCCCTACCTCGGCCCCGAGGGCCGCGACTGGCTCGACAACCATCTGCGCTTCGGCCTGCTCTCGCGGGTCGCCGCATGGCTGGGCTCCGAGGCCAGCACGCTGGACTGGCAGCCCGATGTCATTCATTGCCATGACTGGCAGACCGGCCTCGCTCCCGCCTACCTCAACTATCTGCCCGGACGTCTGGCCAAATCGGTGTTCACCGTGCACAACATGGCGTTTCAGGGCCTGTTCGACCACGCCTCGCTGTTCGAGCTGGGGCTGCCGGATGCGGCCTGGGGCATGCACGGCGTCGAGTACTACGGCTACCTGTCCTTCCTCAAGGCCGGCCTGCAGCATGCCGATGCCATTACCACGGTCAGCCCCAGCTACGCCCGGGAAATCCAGACCGATGCCGAGGGCATGGGCATGGCCGGCCTGCTGCGCCATCGCAGCGGGCAACTCTCCGGGATCCTCAACGGGATCGACACCGCGCTCTGGAATCCGGCCGCTGATCCCCATCTCGAACGGACCTACAGTGCGCGCCACCTCGAAGGCAAGGCGGCGAACAAGACCGCACTGCAAGCGCAACTCGGCCTCGAACGGCGTCCGGACCTACCGCTGCTGGCGGTGGTCAGCCGCCTGACCGAGCAAAAGGGACTCGATCTGCTGCTCGACGTGGCCCCGCAGATACTCAAGCTGCCGGCGCAACTGGTCGTCCTCGGCAGTGGAGGGTCTGCGCTGGAGCACGGCTGGGCGGCACTGGCGCGCAAGCACAAGAGCCGCTGCGCGGTAAGCATCGGCTTCGACGAGACGCTGGCCCATCGCATCGAGGCCAGCGCCGATATTTTCCTGATGCCCTCGCGCTTCGAGCCCTGTGGCCTCAACCAGATGTACAGTCTGCGCTACGGCACCCCGCCGGTGGTGCGCGCCACGGGTGGCCTGGCCGATACCGTGATCGATGCTGCCGACGAAAAACGCGGCAACGGTTTCGTGTTCGGGCCGGCCACCACCACCGCGCTGCTCCAGGCGGTGCAGCGCGCCGTCACCGCATGGCGCGACCCGGCGCTCTGGCGGAAGTTGCAGAAGCGCGGCATGGCGCGCGATTCGAGTTGGGAAGGGGCGGCGCGGCATTATGCGGAGCTCTACGCGAGTCTATAATTCCCGCCCGATGTCAAAGCCCGCCCTGACCGTGATCGCCGCCGTCGCCGGAAATGGCGTGATCGGCCTTGGCAATCGCCTGCCCTGGCACCTGCCGGCGGACCTCAGGCACTTCAGGGCGCTGACCATGGGACACACCGTGATAATGGGCCGCAAGACGTGGGAATCGCTGCCGGACAAATTTCGCCCCCTGCCGGGCCGGCGCAACGTCGTCGTCACGCGCAACGGGGCTTACCGCGCCGATGGCGCCGCGGTCGTCACCTCGCTGCCCGCTGCCGTCGCCGCGGCGCAAAGCGACGAAGCTTTCGTCATCGGCGGCGCGGAGCTCTACGCAGCAGCAATCTCACTGGCAGACCGCCTGCAATTGACCGAGATCGACGCCACCTTCGACGGCGACACGCATTTCCCCGCCATCGACCGGAGCGAATGGTGCGAAACTGCACGCGAAGCGCATCGCGACGAAACGGGACCAGGCTACGCCTTCGTCACTTACGAGCGGCCCTGAAGCAAGGATCGCCGTCCCGCCAGCGCCGTCCGCAAGGGATACCGTCTCCGGCTCAGCCGGAGACATAACTTTCTACTGGCGCACGCAATCCACGTAGTAGCGCACCGCGCCATTGCTGGCATCCTTCACCAGGCCGTGAATGTCGGTCTCGAAGCCTGGGAATTTTTCGTTGAACTCGCGGGCGAACTTCAGGTAGCGCACGATCGTGACATTGAACTGCTCGCCCGGAATCAGCAGCGGAATGCCCGGCGGGTAAGGCGTCAGCAGCACCGCGGTGACGCGGCCCTCCAGTTCGTCGATCGGCACGCGATCGATCTCGCGGTGCGCCATCTTGGCGAAGGCGTCGGCCGGACGCATCACCGGCACCATGTCGGACAGATACATCCTGGTCGTCAGGCGGGCGATGTCGCGCGCTTTGTACACCTCGTGGATCTGGGTGCACAAGTCCTTGAGACCGACCCGCTCGTAGCGCGGATGCTTGACGACAAACTCGGGCAGCACCTTCCACAGCGGATGGTTCTTGTCATAGTCGTCCTTGAACTGCTGCAAGGCGGTGACTAGCGTGTTCCAGCGGCCCTTGGTGATGCCGATGGTGAACATGATGAAGAAACTGTACAGGCCGCACTTTTCGACGATGACGCCGTGTTCGGCCAGGTACTTGGTGACTATCGCCGCCGGGATGCCGAACTCGTCGGAAAAGTCGCCATCGACATCGAGGCCCGGGGTGATGATGGTGGCCTTGATCGGGTCGAGCAGGTTGAAGCCCTTGGCCAGCTTGCCGAAACCATGCCATTTTTCGCCGGCCTTGAGCATCCATGCGTCGCGTTCCTCGATGCCCTCTTCCGACAGGTCCTTCGGCCCCCAGACCTGGAACCACCAGTCGGCGCCCCATTCCTTGTCCACCTTGCGCATGGCGCGGCGGAAATCCAGCGCTTCCATGATCGATTCCTCGACCAGCGCCTTGCCGCCCGGTTCCTCCATCATCGCCGCAGCGACGTCGCACGACGCGATGATGGAATACTGCGGCGAGGTCGAGGTGTGCATCAGGTAGGCCTCGTTGAACACGTCGCGGTCGAGCTTGTTGTTCTCGGCGTCCTGCACCAGGATCTGCGAGGCCTGCGAAAGGCCGGCCAGCAGCTTGTGGGTGGACTGCGTCGAGAAGATCATGGATTCCTTGCAACGCGGACGGTCGGCGCCGATGGCGTGGTAGTCGCCGTAGAAGTCGTGGAAGGCGGCGTGCGGCAGCCAGGCTTCGTCGAAGTGTAGGGTGTCGATCTTGCCGTCGAGCTCTTCCTTGATGTCCTCGACGTTGTAGAGGATGCCGTCATAGGTGCTCTGGGTGATGGTCAGCACCCGTGGCTTGCCCTTGACCTGACTGGCAAAGGGATGGGCGGCGATCTTCTTCTGGATGTTCTTCCAGCGGAACTCCTCTTTCGGGATCGGCCCGATGATGCCGTA